>JADFRQ010000005.1 GCA_022561215.1 Chloroflexota bacterium
ATTTGGACATGCGGCCCATCGGCAGCAATCGAGGTATGCGCCGATGCTCCACTAGCGCTAAGGGTCATGACATCCCCCCAACTTGACCCCCGATCCGTCGATCGTCGAAAAGCAATGCTGCTGCCACGAGGATGAAATTCATGCCAAACGACATAGATCTTCCTTCCCGAAGCTGCGATGGAGGGATGCTCGCTCCCGGTGGGATTTTCGGCAAGTTCGATCTCCTGTTCCCAAGTTGTCCCACCATCTGTTGATCGCTTGTAGAAGATTCGCGATGGGCTATCCCCTGACTCGTACCAGACCACATGCACACCACCCTCGTCATCCGCGGCGACACTCCATGCAAAATTAAAGCTCAATTGCGTGCTGGCTTGATCGAATGTTAGGCGGATATCTTCCTCCCAATCCTGCTGAAGACCTTCAGCGGATTGATCTAGAATTGCACATCCAGTCAACAACAGAAATGAAAATCCAAAGAGAATTCCTCCTTTGGAGATCTTACTCATTTTCTTAGCCCTCTTTCACCATCAATATATTTTTTTCTCCTTAAATAATTAAGGCGAAATATTAAGTAAAGATTAATTGTATGAAAAATTCTTAATAAATTTATGCTTACGGTGATTATGATCAAGTGCCTCGCACCCAGGCTCAGAATACATGACTGAATGCGATCGGAGATAGTACCTGGCAGTTCGAGCGCATTAGGTCTTAAACCTTCGCCGATGATAAAATCATCTCGAATGCGATGACTGATTTCAGCGAGGAAAGTAGACCCGCTGCTCCCTGCCTATAAATGAAGTGAATATGCAATCGAAGTCCCAGGTTTGTCCCAATTGCTCCTCGGAAAACCCTGCTGACGCGAAGTTCTGTCAACAATGCGGGCAACCTCTTGCGTTGCTCTGCCATAACTGCAGCACTTCAAACGACAGCAACGCGAAATTTTGTAAAAATTGCGGCTTCGAACTAAGGGCGGCCGTCGATAACAATCAGGAAACTAGGTTAAGTTCGCTGCAACAATCTGCGCCGAGCAGTTTTCGGGAAAAGATGCGTGCGGCGACGACTGCACTCGAAGGCGAGCGCAAACATGTCAGCATCCTGTTTGTCGACATCGTTGGCTCCACGTCGATTGCCGAGAAACTCGATCCGGAAGAGTGGAAGGAAGTAGTCACCGGTGTCCATCGCCGCGTAGGAGAAGCGATTTATCGCTACGAGGGTACTATTGCTCAACTTCTCGGCGACGGCGTGTTGGCATTCTTTGGGGCGCCGGTGACGCATGAAGACGACCCCGTGCGGGCGGTGCGCGCCGGACTGGATTTGCTCGAAAGCATCCAATCATACCGTGAGGAACTCACCGGCTATATCGAGGATTTTCATGTTCGTGTGGGGATCAATACTGGCACAGTCGTCATCGGCAATATCGGCTCCGATATGCACATGGAGTACACCGCGTTGGGCGATGTCGTCAACGTCGCCAGCCGGATCGAATCATCCGCCTACGCGGGAACCGTATTGGTTTCTGAAGAAACTTTTCGGCTTGCAACAGATCAAATCGAGTTCAAGGATTACCGTGAGATCAGCGCCAAGGGGAAAAGAGAAGCGGTCAAGGTTTTTGAAGTCATTGGCCTGCGCAACTCGCTCGTGGGGCAAACACCGGTAATCGAATCGAGTTTCGTCGGTCGTGAGAAGGAATTGGCTGTGATGCAAGATGTTCTGCTCTCATTGAGCAGCGGCCGCGGCCAAGTTGTCGTCGTATTGGGAGAAGCAGGCATTGGGAAGAGCCGCTTTATGAGGGAAGCGCGTGCTCACAGTGCGCGAAATTACAATATGAGGCAGGCTGAAATTGATAGCGAATCGCTTTTGGTGCCTCCTTCGGGATTACGCTGGTTGGTTGGCCGATCTGTCTCCTATGGCGAATCATTGTCTTTTCGGGTGATCACCCAGCTTTTGCTCGCCGATCTAAGTCTACCAGAAGGCACACCTGAAGCAAGAGTAGAAATCGCTCTGCGTAAACGCGTAAAAGAACTCTTTAATTCCGATGGCGGCGACATCCTGCCTTTATTAACCAACCTCCTGGGGCTGAAACTTGGATCAAAGGCCAGAGAACTTATCCAATCCGCAAGTGGTGAAACCTTAAGACGGCGCACCCTGGACGCCATTGCGGCCTACTTCTCGGCGGTTGCTGAAGAACAACCGATCGCGCTTGTGTTTGAAGACATGCATTGGGCTGATCCCTCGAGCATGCAGACCCTGGAGAAGCTCATTGAGCTAACCGACCGTCTGCCGTTATTGATCCTGTGTGTGATGCGCATCGAAAAGGAACATCGCTCATGGAAGATTAAACTGCTTGCCGAAACTGATTATGCTCATCGTTATATGGAAATTCAACTCCTTTCGCTTACGCAAGGTGAGTCTGCAGCCTTGGTCGATGGGTTGTGGGGTTACTCAGAGCTACCGCAAGATATCCAGAAATTGGTGATGATGAAGTCAGAAGGTAATCCACTTTACATTGAGGAGGTGAGCCATCATCTAGTTGAGCTGGGCGTTCTCGTTAAAAGCAATGGAAAATGGGAGGCGGCGGAGAAAATCAGTGAGATCGGCATTCCGGAAACATTGCAGGGCGTGCTTTTAGCGCGTATCGATCGCCTGGAGAAGGACGTGCGCCAAACACTTCAATTAGCATCGGTTATTGGCAGAAGTTTCCTCTACAAAGTGTTGCATGCCATTTCCGCATCCGAAGAGCAGCTTGACGCCCACCTGACACAGTTGCAGCGGTCTGATCTGGTGCGAGAAAACACACGCTTGCCTGAACTGGAATACATCTTCAAACATGCACTCACCCAGGAGGCGGCTTACAATTCACTGCTGATCGAGCGTCGTACGGAATTTCACCGCCTTGTTGGCCAGGCGCTCGAAAATCTGTTTCCGGAGCAGGCGGATGAATTTACCGGGCTCCTGGCGCACCATTGGGATCGTGCTGGTGATGTCAAAAAGGCCTCGAAGTACCTCACCCTTGCGGGCGAGCGCGCGCGCCGATTGCACGCCCATCATGAAGCCCTTGTCCATTTTGACCGGGCGATTGAGCTTTCGGATAAAGGGACGCATGAATACATCGCGCTACTCCGCAAGAGAGCTCAAGTGTACGTCGATTTGTTTCAAGGTAAACCGGCCGTTGCTGACTTTGATGAAATTAATTCCTTTGCCCATGCAGAAGATAATCACACCATCGAGTTAGAAGCGCTATTGGGCCTTGGCCGTGCGTATTACATTGTTGCTTTGGACGAGCCCGGGGCCGATGTTCCCGAAAATTCACGCAAGAATTATGAACTAGCCTACGATCTTGCAAAGAGCCTCGACGATAAGGCCGGAATGGTTAAAGCGCTTTTGCCAACCATTTACCTTGCAGATTTCTGGCCTGATTATGAGGATCAGGTCGAGGCGAATATGAAGGAGGCCGCGGAGCTTAGCTTGAGCATTGACGATGATGATCTTGCTCTAGAAAACGAATTGGCTCAGTTTCAGATTGCTCCTACCACACAAAAAATAGAATTATTTTCGGGGTTGCGATCCAAGCTCGAGACAAAGCAAGACTTGACGCGCTTAAACATGGTTCATTTTTTCATGATGTGGGCTTATCTCGAACAAGGACTTTTCGAGCGCGCAGTTGAAACATGTGATTCCGGGATCGCGTTAGCGAAAAGAATCGGCGTGCCGCCGGTCCAATATCCCACCCTGAAAGGTTGGGCCTTAATGCGGCTCGGTCGCTTTGACCAGGCATTCGGCTCATTTCAGCAAGAAGTATCGGACGAGGATCACCGCTTCGGAAGGGTATTCAGGGATTTTGGTTATGCCATCACTTATCTTCAATTACTCGATCACGACCAGGCCAGAATAATGTTGGAGGTCGTGCTCAAGGAAGCACAGCTCCTCAACCGCGCCTGGCTTATCAGCAGAGCAAACGCCTATATTATCCCCGCTATGCTCGGGGGTAGGAACAGCGAGCCTCAGGTACCGAATGATATTCTCGATCAATTAGAAGAAGGGAATTTGCCGAAAGCGAGTATCGCGAGCGGTGCTTACCTTCTTTCCAAGGGGAAGCACAAGGAGGCCCTAGAAAAGGCCGATGCTGCTTATGCCCTGGCAACAGAATACACACACCAACCCGATAAAGTAAACGCGATCCTGCTCAAAGCTCGAGTTCTTACCCAAATCGGTGACCATGGAAAATCCCTCGCTGCTGCGCAGGAGGGCATCCGCATTGCAACAGAAATTGAATATGTACCTCTGCTCTGGCAGTTGCATGCGATCAAAGCCGAAACTCACTCCGCATTGGGTGATGCAACAGAAGCTTCTCATTCGAATAAGCAAGCGGGAGAAGTCATTCAGCAGCTCGCAGATACTATTTCCGATGAACAACTCAAGGCCGGTTTTCTTGGACACCCCAGGATCTCCTCCATCCTGGGAGCGATCGGCAATCCCTAAATCATAGTAGGATCATGAACGATGAAACTTCGCCATGGAACACCAGAGGAAGCAGGCGTTTCGGCTACTGCCACTAAGCTGATCGTAGCGCGCGGACAGCAATGGATTGACAAGGGCATTCACCCCGCGCTGGTAGTGCTCGCCGCGCGCAAAGGCGTTATCTTTCTCCAGGAAGCCTACGGAAAGCTGACGCCAGCGGAAGATGCTCCGCATCTCTCGCTGGATGCGATTTTCGGTCTTGCTTCGCTCACCAAGCCCATCACTGCCACGTGTGCGATGCTCCTTGTGGAGGATGGTCTCTTGGGATTGAACCGTCCCCTGCAAGAATACATCCCCGAGTTTGTTGGCGAGGGCAAAGAGCAGGTGATGGTGCATCATTTGCTGACGCACACCTCCGGGCTTGCCCAGGATGATGTGATTTGGGATGACGTCGTCACGCAGGGGCTGAACTTTGATGAAATTTCTGACCTTGCGAAAAACGAACATTCCGCAATTCATTATTACCTGCAATATGCGATCGAAGCTGCTGCCGTCCGCAGACCTGGGGAATGGATGGAATACAGCAACGCGGGCATTTACCTACTCGGCGAAATTGTGCGCCGGGTGAGCGGTAATTCTTTGGACGCGTTTGCCACCCATCGGATTTTCGAGCCCTTAGGAATGAAAAGCACACGCTACATCCTGCCGCTCGAGCTGCAGCAGCGCGTATGTCTGAGTCCCGATAACGCCCCAGGCGATTTCTTAAATGACATCGAATTCATGGAACGGCCCTCACCCGCAGCGGGTGTCTATTCATCCGCAAGGGATATGGCGATCTTTGGCCAGATGTTCCTAAACCAAGGCCATTACGGCGATGTACAGATTTTGAGCCCGATCACTGTCGCGGCGATGACCCGTAACCAACTGCCGGGTGTTAGAGCGAAATACTTTGGGGATGAGTTCCCTGAAGCCTCATGGGGGTTGGGGTGGAGCGTGACTGCCGAATTCAAAGGTGAAATTTATGGCGAACAACTGCTCTCGCCGATCTCTTACGGTCATGGCGGCGGGGGAGGTACCGTCCTGTGGATGGATCCCGAAAAAGAACTCCTTTTGGTTTATTTCTCGATCGAAACGCAAACCTCGGAGGATCGACCGATACTCAGCGCCGATTTATTTATGAACATGGTCGTCGCGGCGATTAAGGAT
The DNA here is from genome assembly GCA_022561215.1 of Chloroflexota bacterium. GTDB lineage: Bacteria > Chloroflexota > Anaerolineae > Anaerolineales > E44-bin32 > JADFRQ01. Next base: position 5,665 of record JADFRQ010000005.1, read on the forward strand.
TATTAAACCCGAGCATAGGTTGGCTGGTGTTGCAAATGGACATAACAACATGAAACTTCGATCAGGCACCCCGGAAGAAGGAGGCGTGTCACCTGGCGCGATCGTGCGCATTCGTGAACGCTGTGAGGGTTGGGTCAAAGACGGGCTGCATTCCGCATTGGTGGTCATCGCCGCACATAGAGGTGTTATCTTCCTGGAGGAAGCCTATTGGAAACTTTCGCCCGCGCATGATGCGCCTGATCTAAAAATAGACGCGATTTTCGGCCTCTCATCGCTCAGCAAACCCATCACTTCCACTTGTGCGATGATCCTCGTGGAGGATGGTCTCTTGGGCTTGAACCGGCCTCTGCAGGAATATATTCCTGAATTTGTTGGCGAGGGAAAAGAGCAGGCGATGGTGCATCAATTGCTCACACATACCGCGGGTCTCAGTGATGATGCCGTGGTCGAGGTGATCACCAAGAAAATCGAGGATAAAATTGATCTTCCCGAAATGGATGAAACTCAACATCCGCGCAATCACGGCACCCTGCACTATGGATATGACACGCCACTTTCAACCTGTCCTGGTGAAGTTATGGTATACGGCGAGCAGCTGCTTTCACCCTCCTATTCTGTACATGGAGGTTCCGGCGGCGTGGTGTTGTGGATCGATCCTATCCAGGAGATCGTGGGCGTGTTTTTTTCGATTTTAACTCAGACTCTAGATGATCGACCATTATTGGGAGCAGACCTCTTCATGAACATTTTTGCCGCCGCGGTCGAGGACTAGGCGATCGATGAAGCTGCATGCTGGCACACCAGAGCAGGCGGGTATTTCGCCGTCGGCTGTTGATTTAATTCATGAGCGCGGGCAGGAATGGATTGACAAGGGGATGCACTCTGCGCTTGTGCTTCTGGCCGTTCGCAAAGGCGTTATCTTTTTAAATGATGCTTTTGGACAGCGGTCACAGGGCGATGAACCAGGATCGCTGCCGCTCAATACTATTTTCCCGCTGGCCTCAATTACCAAAATTATCACCGTAACCGCGGCGATGACGCTCGTCGAGGAGGGCCGCCTCGGCCTTAACCGACCGGTCCAAGAATACATCCCGGAGTTTCAGGGCAAAAACAAAGAGAAGGTGATGGTGCATCAGTTAATGACCCACACCGCGGGGATCGACGATGAAGCTGTTTTTCAAGCGATCAACAAGAAAGAAGACGAGGAAATCGATCTCCCAGCAAGGGAAGCGAGCGCGCATCCGACGCTCCACCGCTGGCTGCATATCGGGCTCTCCATTCCGCTTATCCTTTATCCCGGCACTGAAATGTTGTACAGCGGCTTCGGGATCCAGTTGCTCGGCGAGATTCTGCGCCGCCTGAGTGGGCAATCACTGGACGATTACGCTCGCGATAGAATTTTTCATCCATTGGGAATGCGCGACACCTTTTACAGCATTCCTGAGGATGTTCGCCAACGCGTGGTAATACACGCGGAAGAAGGCCCATACGCCGAGGAGAATGATCCCTCAATCCAGGAGCGTCCGTCTCCGTCGGGCGGCGCGTTTTCAACCGCTATGGACGCCGCCGTGTTCGGACAAATGTTCCTTAACAAGGGTACCTATGATGGGAAGCGCGTGCTGAGCCCTGCAGGTGTCTCCGTAATGACGCGCAATCAACTGCCCGGAATCTCAGCCCGACTGCTTACCGAGGTCTACCCGGAGGCGAGTTGGGGGTTGGGCTGGAGCGTGAATCATGCCTACAAAGGGCAAGTGTATGGCGAGGCCTTGCCATCAAATTCAACCTTTCTTCACACCGGCGGAGGTGGTGTTTTGCTCTGGGTCGATCCTGCGCTGGAGATCGTGGGTGTATACTTTTCGACTGAGTTAAGCACCAACGAAGACGGTTTGCATGTTTGGAATGCGGATTTATTTATGAACATGGTCAGCGCAAGTGTGGAAGACACGTAATGTGTTATCTTCAGCAGGGAAGTTCGACTTGAAACTAAGGGAAGGCTCGACAGAAGAAGTCGGGGTCTCTATGGACCGAGTGCAGAAGGTCCGCGACATGGCGCAAGGCTGGGTTGATGATGGCATCCATCCCTCGCTCGTGGTAATTGCCGCTCGCCGGGGTGTGGTCTTCCTGCACGAGGCATTTGGCCGACTGGGTCCGGAGGAAGGCGCACCCCCGCTGCAAAAGGACACCATCTTCCCGCTGGCCTCGATCTCGAAACCGATCACCGCCACTGCAGCGATGATCCTGGTTGAGGAAGGACTGTTAGGTCTCAACCGACCGGTGAAAGACTATGTCCCTGAGTTCGAGGGTGAAGACAAAAACCAGGTTCTTATTCGCCAACTGCTCACCCACACCTCGGGACTCAGCGACAGCGACCTTATCAAACACGCAAATGGGGAAGGCATCGAACTGGATGAGGAGTCGAGTATTCCATGGATTACTAAAAATGTGAATGCCTATCTGGACCTGGTCTGCCAAATGCCTCTGGGAAATCCACCTGATACAGAAATGATCTACGCCGACCTTAATTACAACTTGCTGGGAGCGGTAATCCATCGCGTCTCGGGAATAAGTCTTTCCGATTTTGCGGAACAGCGGATTTTTCAACCGTTGGGCATGAAAGACACCAGCTACATCGTATCCGATACAGCGCTAGATCGGGTCGTACAGCGTTCTCCCGATGTCCCAGATTACGACCTAACTTCCAGCTTAATGAAGTCAAGTCTGGGGAGCGCCGGCGCGTACTCCACGGTAATGGACATAGCGTTATTCGGGCAGATGTTCCTTAATCACGGACGTTATGGCGGCACACGCATTCTAAGCCGAGCTTCTATCGAGGCGATGACGCACAACCAAATCCCGGGGATTGGAGCGCAGTTTTTGGGGGATAAGCTTAGCGAAGCGGAATGGGGTCTCGGTTGGAGCACGCATATCAATAAGAAGACCTGGCGATGGGACGAGGCCCTGCAATCGCCGACATCCTACTCGCATGGCGGATCCGGCGGCGTGATGTTGTGGGTCGACCCTGTATACGAATTCGTTGCCGCTTACTTCGCAGTTTGTCCAGGCTTCCGAAAGAATGGTTGGCCAATAACGAATGCGGATCTTTTCATCAATGCCGCGTTGGCAACAATCGTTGATCTATAACATATCGTTTCTCTTCAGCGCCAGCCATTTCCCTCGCTCGCAATCTATTATCAGCGTATTTACCTGTTGAACCATAGTTGATTCCAATTGATTTATCTCCACAACCAACAATATCCTGAATCCTGCAAAGTGTTACGAAACCGAGCATCTCAAATTTATCGTAAGGTCTTTGAGATGTAAGCTGCATTAGCGAAATTATAAGGCACTGCCGCTATAACAGGATAAGGCTTGTGAGCTAATCGTGATCCAATTGCATTCAATTTGTGTACCCCCGGCAGAATTTATTATGATCAGAGGGTGTCGTCGCGGTAAACTTAAAACGATGCCTGATTCCATTTTTATCTCATGGAGTTGCTTTGTCTGAATATACGATCTCGCTTTTCGGCCAGGTGCGCCTGGCGCAGAACGGCCAGCCGATCGAAATCCCCCATCGCAAGGGCTTGGCGCTGCTAGCCTTTCTTGCGCTCGAGAAACAGCGGAGTCCCAGGATCGATCTTGCCACCATGTTCTGGCCCGAATATAAATCGACTCGCGCTTTGGCCAATCTACGCCGAACATTGTGGATACTGGAGCAATCCAAGTTCAGTACAGTATTAATTGTTTCCGACGATCACGTCCAGCTTAATACCGATAGTAAGTTGGTGATTGATGTTGATCAATTCCGAAATGCTCTAGAACCATGGCGCAACTCGGATGAAACAAGCAGCAAACTACAACAAGAGCACTACGACTCGCTGGTGCAATCCACCGAAATTTATGAGGATGACTTCCTTGCGGATTTACATCTTCCCGATAGCAAAACCTTCGAGGATTGGGCTTCCCAACAGCGCCAGGATCTTCGCCGGGATATGCTCGAAGCCTTGGCTGCACTTACGCGCCATCACCTTGCGCACGAAGAATATGACCCTGCCCAAACTTTTGGCTGGCGACAGTTAGAAATCGACCCGCTATCTCAGATCGCTCTACGGCAGTTGATGATTACCTTATCAAAAAGCAATCATCCGCGCGCGGCGCTCGCATTATTTGAAAACTTCCGCAAACTGGCCGAACGAGAAAGCGTGGACTTGGACGAGAAAACGCGCAAACTCCAGGAACAGATTCATGATCAAATGCAAGCGAGTCAACTAGCGGCCGCGAGTGAGCGCGAGGCCGAACTCGCTCCTGATCGTCATGCTCCCATTCCAATGCCAGTTTTTTTGTTTACGGATATTGAGGACTCCACTCGACTTTGGGATGAGCACCGCGAAGCGATGCTGCCAGCATTATTGAAGCATAACGCAATTATTGAAGACACTATTACAGAATACGGTGGTCAGATACTCGAGATGCGTGGAGACGGCTTTTGGGCGGTGTTTGAGCGAGGGGATCCCTTAGCAAGTGCATTGGCTATTCAAGTAGCTTTCGGAAGTACTGATTGGGGCGCACTGGACGAACTGCGCATCCGCATTGGTTTGCACGGTGTTTCGAGGGATTGGGAAGGGTATGACTTCTTTAAAAGCAACGATTCCTATTACGGCTCAGTCCTCAATCAAGCCGCTCGATTAATGCAAGCTGGCTGGGGTGGTCAAATTTTGAGCTCCTCAAGTATCAGAGATGCGTTGCCAATGCCTGATCGCGGTTCCTGGCAAGAGTTCGGCGAACATGATCTCGAAGGCCTAGAGGAACCGCTTCACATTTTTGGTTTACTCCACCCTGAGTTACCCCATCAAACTTTCCCCGAACTACGCACGTTAACCTCAGGATCCGGATTAGGACAAGGCGGGATTGAATCGACAAGTCCTTATCGTGGTTTGTTTGCATTTCGGGAGGAAGACTCCCCCTATTTCTTTGGTCGCGAAAGCTTCACGGAATTACTCTCTGAATCCGTCCATCAACGCTCAATGGTGGCGGTAGTTGGTCCATCTGGAAGTGGGAAATCATCCGTGGTCCACGCGGGTCTGCTTGCCCAACTGCGTCGAGAAGGGAAATGGCTCATTACATCCTTTCGACCGGGCAATCGGCCCTTCCATGCTCTTGCAGCTGCCCTAATCTCCCGCCTCGAGCCACAATTGAGCGAAACCGATCGTTTGGTGGAGACCAACAAACTAGCCCAAGCTTTTCAGCAAGGCGATGCCTCGCTAATGGACGTGATCCAGCGCATTCTTGACAAACAAGAGCCCGGTACCCGCTTCCCGCTGGTGGGTGATCAATTTGAAGAGCTTTATACCCTTGTCCCGGAAGCCGAGATCAGGGCGCGCTTTATGGATACCCTGACCGATGCGGTCTTTGAGCAGCAGTATCGTAGTGCTCCAGTTTTTTCACTGATCCTCACGCTGCGTGCGGATTTCATGGGCCAGGCTCTCGCACATCGTCCATTTGCAGATGCGCTTCAGGAATCAGACGTCAAATTGGGACCAATGACGGATCCTGAGCTCAGGCGAGCAATTGTCGATCCTGCAAGGAAATTAGGTGTTGCCTTCGAGCCCGGCCTAAGCGCGCGCATTTTAGATGATGTGGGCGACGAACCCGGGAACTTGCCTTTGTTGGAATTCGCCTTAGCGATGCTGTGGGAAAAAAGAGAAGGCGCATCGTTGACGCATTCTGCCTATGAGGCAATAGACCGCGTGGATGGGGCCTTGGCCCGCCATGCGGACGCAGTCTTTTCGGATCTTTCTCCAGACGAGAAAGACTTGGCGCGGCATGTATTTACGCAAGTAGTTCGACCTGGCGAGGGGACCGAAGACACTCGACGCCTGGCGACACGGTCTGAATTAGGCGATAAAAGTTGGAAGCTCGTTCAGCGCCTTGCTGATTCCCGCCTCCTGGTTACCAGTCGAGACACATCAGGCGTAGAAACCGTCGAAGTGGTGCATGAAGCCTTGATCCGTGGTTGGGCGCGCTTACGCGACTGGATGCGCATCGATCGCTCGTTTCGTGTGTGGCAAGAACGCTTGCGCGCCGCCATTCGTCAATGGGATTCAACGGAGAGAGACGATGGAGCACTCTTGCGCGGTGTGAGCCTGAGCTCCGCAGAAGAATGGTTGAATGAACGATCGGATGCTCTCAGCGGAGAAGAGGTGAAATTTATCCAAACAAGCCTCAACTTGCGTGACGCGCGTCAAGCAGCACGTGAACGCCAGCGGCGTCGTATCACGATCGGGCTTGTTTCTGGACTTGTGGTGACCCTTATCCTGGCAGGATTAGCAATCGTGCAATGGCAAACGGCTTCCGAGGAACGCGATATTGCACAGTTCGCCAGATCACGTCAATTAGTCGCCCAAGCCCTGACGTTGAGGGATCGACAACTAGACTTGGCATTGCTCTTGGCAAATGAGGCCGCGCGCATCACAGATACGAAAGAAACGCAATCGAGCCTGAGAACCGTGCTCGAATCAAATCTCAGGCTGGTGCAGTATTTACCACCCATTGTCCCTGACTTCGATGCGGTATTCAGGTCTTCAAGCTTTGGAACCAATATTGATAGGAGCATCCTTGCATTGGGAGATACCGACGGCGAGATTACACTTTGGGATCTGGTTGCTGGAGAGCTGCTTGAACTAACGCTTCAACGTATCGGAATTCCTATTGGCGAGATGGTATTTAGCCCGGACGGAATGCTTTTAGCATCAGGGGGTGATGATGGCGTCATATTCGTTTGGAATCTGACATCTGGCGGGCTATATACCACTCCCCTTAAAGGGCATCAAGGGATTATTACGGATTTGGCCTTTAGCCCAGATAGCAAAATTTTAGCCTCCGGAGGCGAGGATACGGAGGTCCTGCTGTGGGAGATGGAGAGTGGTACACGTATTGGATCCGCGCTTATCGGTCATAGAGCGGATGTGACGGACCTGAAGTTCAGTCCGGACGGTCAATATCTGGTCTCAGCTGGGGAAGACGGATTAATCCTGCTTTGGGATCTTTCTACTGAAGAGGCTACAAGCACCCCTTTCATTGGGCATCCTGTATCCTCAGTAATTGAAGTCTTATTCAGTCCTGACGGAAAAATCATCGCCTCCGCTGGCCAGGATCGTCAGGTGATTCTTTGGGATGTTTCCACGGCGCGGCCCTCCAACATACCCCTCATTGGTCATGAAGATGACCTCACCAGCTTAGCCTTTGGCCCTGAAAGCCGATTCCTGGCATCCGCAGACGAAGGCGGAACTATTTACCTTTGGGATGTTGCTACAGGGAATGCGCTAGGTCCGCCATTGATCGATGAAAATAACCCGATTCGCGATCTGTGGTTCAGCGATGATGGAGAATACGTATTCTCTTTTAGGGGGAATGCAGGCATCCAATGGAAATTTACAGAGGCTGGTATTATCACGCAGACGGCCGCCTTGGACTTGGATCGTGACGTGGTAACTTTGGCCATTAGCCAGGATAAATCTCAATTATTTGCAGCTATTTGTGACGTAACACGGTGCGATGAAGTAGAGGCCTCCGCTTGGAGCGTGAGTACCGGCGAGGAGATAGACTCAACCATCATCGTCTCAGGGGGAGATCCTTTCTGGATTCGGAAATTTAGCTCTGGTGGGGAATACTTGGCGCTGGGCACCGTTGAAGGACCAGTGTTTCTATTCGATAGGAAACGTGGAGAAACGCGCACATTAAGCGGACCACAATTGCCGATTGCTAGCCTTGCTTTCAGTGCTGATGGAAGCACGTTGGTTGGAGGCGGATGCGGGCAAGGAAATCTATCAACCGGGATATGCTCGCAAGGTGAGATCTGGTTCTGGGATCTTGCAACTGGTGAAGCCAACGGTCCCCCTCTCGGCGGTCACGAGCAGGGAATCAATGGCGTCGCCCTGAGCTCGGACGGCCGTACGTTGGTATCTGGAGACGGCGATGGCAAGATCCTTGTCTGGGATCTTGAGACGGGACTACCAAACGGTGTGTCAATCATGATAGAGGCCGGATTGATTGGAATGGCGCTTAGCCCCGAAGGGAATGTGCTCGCAACCTATTCAAATGGTCCCCTAATATTTTTATGGGATTTAAGTACGGGCAATCAGATTGGTCGTCCGTTAGCCGACCCTGGCGGTATTGTAAGCGAGATTGCCTTCAGTCCGGACGGCTCGATCATGGCATCGGTAAATGCGGGCAACCAGGTGACATTATGGGATATCTCCAGCGGGCGCGTGATCGGCGATCCACTTGGCGGTCATACAGATGACGTAATTAGCCTCGCCTTCAGCACTGATGGAAAGATGCTGGCGACAGGCAGCAGGGATCAAAGAGTTATTTTGTGGAGTCTAGCTGGAGGTGAATTGGCGTTCAGCTTTCTGGGATTGGATCTTAAACAGCTGAGCGCTGAAGCCTGCCGCCGGGCCAATCGCAATTTGACGCTTGATGAATGGGAGCAATATTTCCCGGGCGAGGATTATCACGCTACTTGTCCTGAACTTCCGATCCCTACTGCCAGCTGAAGATGGTTACGATTTTTACTATTCGCAATAATGAATAATAGAGGGAAATCCAACGAGCTGGGCGCTGCTTATTTCCAAAATTCCTGATGAACGCGGGCGGCTTCATGCTTAAGATTAGGTCCAAGCACTTCAACCTCGCGCGATCCCCGAGCGAGCACTTCACGGCAAGAAATTCGCAAACCCTCACCTTCATTTCCACCCGGAACCATTGCGTACAGTTGCTCCTGACTCAGACCGTAAACCACGCGTGAGATGTTTCCCCAATAAATAGCCCCAGCACACATCGCGCAAGGTTCGGTGCTTGCATACAGCGTGCATCCCGCAAGAAAGTCGGCATCGTACTGCCTGCTAGCGGCGCGCACCAGATTCGTTTCTGCGTGAGCCGTGACATCCCCATCTGTAACCACCGTATTCTCGGCTTCGAGGAGAACCTTCCCCTCTCGATCAACCAATAGCGCACCGAAAGGATGATTTCCCTTTTCAACGGCATCTCTGGCGAACTGTATAGCTGCGCGCAGGTGGACTTCATCGATTTTATTCAAAGACTCTCCGCCGCTCACTTTGCTGGCAAGGATCGCGCGAACGCAAGCCCGCGATCGACCCATTTCTCCAGATCTGGGTCGCTTTCGAAACCTGGCGGGCGAACCAATAACCAGCCCTTCATTGGGCGGCCGGTAATGTCGAATGGGGAGGTAAAGGGCTCATCCATGGCTTGTGCATGCGATTCGGGGCCGACTCTCACGACGAGTTGATCCTTGTGCACACCACAAGCCATATTTCCGCGCGCAAGAAAAGCAATCCCCGCAAACATTTTATCTCTGCAATACCTTTGTTTCTGCATTAACACGCGCAGGCGTAGAGCGAGGACTTCTTCATAGGCACTTAATGCGCACCACCAGGCCCGTGCACATGGCCATGAGTTAACTCATCAGACGTAGGCTCCCTAACTTCTGCAACATCGATCTCAAAAGTTAGCACTTCGCCTGCCAGCGGGTGGTTGCCATCAATCGTGACATTCCCGCCTTCAATTGCAGTGACGGTTACCATCTTTGATCCGCTTGGGAATTCGACCTCAAATTCAGTACCTACGCCAATCTTCGCCGTTCCCTTAATTTCATCCCGCGGCATCGTCTTCACGAGATTTTCATCGCGCTCACCATAACCTTCAGCAGGCTGAAGGGTCAACGTAAAGTTGTCCCCTTCTTCTTTCCCCGTCAACACCTTCTCCAGCCCGGGCAAGATGTTTCCCTGACCGTGAATGTACATCATCGCCGGATGATCTTCAGAACTATCGATCAGCTCACCTTTGTCATTCGTCAGCTTGAAATGGAACCCAACGACCTTTTTATCAGCGATCTGCATCTTCATTTCTCCATTGTGTATGGGTGGCAATGTAACTTCAATTGCACGAAAGAATTTAAGTCTCAACGTCCAAAAATTATACTAAACTGACTAGGGCAAAGATTCGGAATTCAAACTAACGATCGTCACATCTCATTATCTTCACTAATGAAGAATTAAAGGCTCGAAACTTCCTCATTTCAAATTCTCCTAAAGTCATTCATCTAGATTCATCCCGCTCCGTTCTTTATGCTCATCAGAAAATACCTGATATTGGCAGGATAAAAAATCGCATAATCCCACGCCGCAAAGGGATCTGGAATCTCAAGATTGGCAATTTGCGCTTCGGCATCTTCTTTATCAAGAATGGATTCGGCGGCCTGCTCGCAATGATCGCTGTAATCACGCAGCAGATCCAAATCGTTCTTAGACCCTGGAGGGCCGTGGCCCGGGATGAGAACATCGCCTCGCAAGGTTTTGATTTCATCAAGAATTTCTTTCAGATGAACGGGGTCGCCATCCGCCAGATAAGGATGCGAGTCGACAAACAGGAGATCAGCCAGAAAAAGAATCCCCTCGTCCGGAAGAAATAAGATCGTGTCGCTCCCTGTATGACCATCCGTATAGGTTAGTAACTCAAGCTCTCTTTTCGTTCCATGGATTCGCATGCGGGATTGAAAGGTGATATTCGGCAATCGAACAGAAAGCCCGGGTAATGTTGCCACCAATCCCTCGTGGTAGCTGCTCCACAATTCCAGTTCCTTTTTTTTCCTCTCGTCCTTTTCATCCTCAATTTGTGCGCGCAATTCCTTCAATCGTACAGGGGAATATTCCTTATACTGCGCAACCTCATCCTGGCCCTTGGTGGCGATGTTTGCACGCGTCTCCGTACTTGAGATGATCGTGGTTTGCGTATCAAATGCCTGGTTCCCCCAAATATGGTCATTGTGAAAATGACTGTTAATCACAATGCTCACCGCATTGCCTGTTAATTCCTGCGCCGCGTATCGCAGATCAGTTCCCGCCTCGACTGTGATAAAAGTGTCGAACACCAAAGTACTCTCACCAAGATCTATGATCCCGGCATTGGCAATTGCCCAGCCACCTTCTTTATGGATCAGGGCAAATACACCATCTGCAAGCTGCTCAACCCGGAAATGTCTAGAAGACCTGCTTCTGTTCAAAGTTGCTCCTTCCTTTTTCACCGGGCGGACGTCGAATTCTTGCCTGCACATTGACAAGCTGTAGGGCGCGTTTCCAACCCCGGCCCTTCTCTTGCTTCACCGGGCGCCTGCGTGAACAGAGTTCAGGTTGAAGCCCGCCTTGCCTGGTCAAACTGTAGGCCAGGTTTCCAACCCTGGCCGTTCATTCTCATGCTGCATTAGGCAGCAATAGAATTGGCACTCCCTCGCCAATCTCCTGGATGAAAAGCCGCTGATCCTGCAGGGTTACGAATCTTGAACTGCTTTGATGTATCATGCTCCGATTTATTCCTTACAAAATTATTTTTTTGGGGGGCGGGGTCAGGGCGCATTGATTATCCCGGCGTGATATCGCGTCCATCCTTGATCACAACGCGCGGCGCCTCATGGCTCCAAATGGCTTCCCAAATATTGTGCGCATTAAGCACCACCAGGTTGGCGCGATTGCCTTCTTTAAGTTCGTAGTTTTCCAGCCCAAGCGCCTGCGCCGCGCGTGTGGTAATCATATCGTAAAGGATTTCCATATCATCAAATGTCGTCATCCAGAGCAAATGGGCGGCCAGGAAGGCAACTTCCAGCATGTTGTTGCGGCCAAAGGCATAGTAGGCATCGGCAATATCATCCTGGCCCAGCGCGATCCCAATTCCAGCATCATAAAGCTCGCGCACCCTGGCATGCAGTGGCCCAGTTTGTGGATCACTGACCACTCCAATGCGCGCCTTTTTAAGCAGCGATTCAAGTTTGCGATAGGTCGGCTCCGGATAAAGCGCCATCGCACGCGCATGTTGCGCCGTCACGCGCCCTTCCCACCCTTCTTCGATAGTTTTTACGGCCAGCATCTCGAGCGTCCGCAGACCAGGATCGCCGGCATCGTCAACCAACATGGAGATATCTTTGTCGTATTGTTTGGCGATGGCAAACATCCTGTCAATATGCTCCTTGGCATCAGCATCGGTATATTCGATCCAGGGGATCCCACCCACGACATCCGCACCCATTTCGATCGCCTGACGAACATAGTCCTCGGCACCAGGGTCGCGGATAACACCCTGCTGAGGGAAGGCAATCACCTTGATTTCCACGCGATCTTTGTACTCGTCACGCGCTTTGAGCACCGCCTTGACCCCCTCCAGCTTCGCCGCAGTATCCGTGTCTACAAATGCATGGATGTACGTATTCCCGAATTTGACTGCCAAATCAAGCGCCTGGCGCACGTTGTCGATGATCCAGCTTTCATCATAGGAATCTTTCACGCTTGCCGCCTGCTCAATGGCCGTCATCGCCCCACCCATCGATCCACTGGTGTATGTGCTCAGCGCTTCATCACCGATCATCGATAACGTATAAACTTTATCGAGGTGCAGGTGTGCGTTGACAAAAGATTCGGTGACCAGGCTTCCACCTGCATCAAGGATACTTTTCGCATCACCCTTAAGGTTCTTGCCAATCTTCCGAATTTTTCCATCCTGAATGGCGATATCCAAAAGCTCGCCATCAGAGAACCGGGTTCGCGCTTCCGTGATCACTAAGTCAAACATGCTGCCTGCCTCCAAACCAATCAACTACTGCCGTGCCATCGACGTCGATAGCTACTTCCGCAGCAAACGCTTGCAATCCATTTTCCGTCCCAAAGGACTCATACTCACCGACGAAATCGAATACTTCGGTAGAAGGCGACAAATCGGAGCTTGGTCCATTAACATCCGCGTTGCATCCAATGATGATCAATGGGAAAATCGACAATCTTACTACCGCTCGCAGACGGATTGCCACGGGTCAATTCGTCCCAATTTCAAGAATCGAGTAAGGAAATTGACCAATTTTTTGCAAGAACGTCGCCACGCTATCGACCTCCAATCCTATTCGGAAATGGTGCGATTGTTTCTCTTCTCCGCTGCGGATCAAAATGCACATCCGTCCGGCTGCGGGTCCAACATCTCGACCTCGTCCGCAAAATCGGGGTTTAGCACATATTCACGAAAACCTTGTTCAACGGATCCCTTGAATGCCACGCCTCCATAGCCGGCAGGATGCAAATGCACCCTCACGATGAGAACATCACTCGCTCCAACGACCACTGGCCCTCCCGAACGTGTAAAGGGCTGCTCATCAACATGGCTATGCAGCAGAATACGCCGATACAATAACTCTCCTTTTTCGTTGAGCACCTCCCACCAATCGGCATACTGATCGCATCCCGTATCCGGGCTCTCAATCTCAACCGCGAACACATAATTCGTCGCCCCCCCAGAAACGTTAATAACGCGAATATCCGCAGCTAGAGCTTTATCTTCAAGGATTGCCTTTTGCGTTGTGGTCACCCCAACTCCACCCTGATCCTCATTCGGTCGAGCTTCAGCAGAGCAACCGCTAAGAACCAGGCTGCAAAAAATCAACGCCCGAGCGAGGAACCCAGCCGCACCCCGCTGCATGCAGCGGGCAGCTTCCGAGAAAAAGGCACGATGGGCGCTGCTCCCCTTAAAAACGCGCTTGGATTCATCCACTCAACTTTTTTCGCATCTGCAAACTCCACCACCCTTCGAACAGCATTCAAACATTTTCTGCATAAAGTTCTTTGTTTCTAAAAGGGACAAGGGCAAGCACCATGCCGTGTTCATACAATCGGGCGCGATCGATCACATTCCCAGACAGAATCCCGATTGCTCCCTCTTCCTTTTTTGAGTTTTTCCTTCTGAAGACGATGTCATCGGCTTCGCCTAATTCCATTCCGCCACGAATGAGATCAGCCACTTTCTGTGGAAGATAAAAAGAACCTGTGCGCGCTTTTCCCATACGATTTCCCGAAAGTACTACAACCCAGGCAAAGGCTTGCATTCCCTGGTTCGCGTCTTCAATGCCTCCTTCGATACCAACCCAATAATCCGCGTTCGTTACCTGTTCCCTGGCCGTGCGTGCACGGGCTATTGCACCCTGAAATGTTTCCTCATCCGTCAACGGCTGATCCTTTACCCCTGAATTAACTTGCAGGCCATCAATCTCGAAATGCTCTTCAGGAAACATTTTTTGGAAACCGTTCTCGACCGCCTGTTTCTTAACCGGGTTCAGTGAGGCAATAACAACTTTCTTCATTCAGATGGCTCCAAAATATTCAACACGCTTGCTGCAATTTCAATGGCGCTCTACTTTTGTGAGTCACGCAGCAGGTTTCACCTGTTCTTTCTGCCAAAGTTCATAGAGAAAACCATCCGGACCGACAAAATAGGTCCAGGCATTGTTTCCCGAAGGCGTGGTTTCTATTTCGGTCACAAAATGGATTCCCTTCCCTTCCAGTTCTTCACGCGCCTCTTCAATATCCTCAACATCAAAAGCGATGGCAGGCGTTTTCATAAAGTTATGTTCCTTACTCTTAGGGCCAAAAATTTCGAAAACCTGCCCGCTCGGCAGTCGAAACATGGCGAAGTCGATCTTCTCCATGCGCCGGGCCAGATGCAGTCCCAAGACGTTTTCGAAGAAATCCAATGTTGAGGCAAATGTCTCCGTCGGCGCGCCAGCCCATGAAATGCCATGTATCTTCATCTATAGTTCCTCCAAATGATATTGTCCCAAATTCACCGTGTTGAATTTCAATCAGAACTCAAACTTCGATCGCGATAATATGCGCCGCATAGGGAAGTGCAAATCCGGCAGACGTCCTAAACTCCTGCACAGCATTTTCGATTTGATTTTGGATGGCCCGCAGAACTTCCGGTTCTTGTTTTGCCAATACTGCTGCAGTACGCACGCCGGCATCGCGTTCGATCTCATAAAGGTACGCGGCACTGGGAACCGTCCATTCAACGGTCGCGGTATGGAATTGAAAGGTCTCTGACTTGAAACCCAATTCGCCAAGATTGGTGCGTGTCATATCAGGATCACCATAACCAAAATAATCAGGACCCTTCGGCAATGCCACGCTTAAATCAGCATGCGCGCTGAGCGCGTCTTCGACGATCTTGGCAGCCGGACTTTGGTCCGGACCAGCCCAAACTGTAAATCCATAGCGGCCTCCGCGACGCAGCACCCGCCGGGCCTCCGCAAAGGCTGCTGCAGGATCAGATAAATGCAGCGCGGCGAAGTTCATCACCACAATATCAAAGTGATTATCTTCAAACTCAAGAGCCTGAGCATCCCCTTCATGAAATTCGATCCCTGGATTTCGATCGCGCGCTATGCGAACCATCTCGGCGGAGAAATCAACTCCAACGGGGACTGCGCCCAATTTCGTCGCCGCCTGAGCTACAAAACCAGGACCACTCGCTACATCCAATAGCAGGTTGCCTTCTTCGACTTTTACCGCATCCAGCAGATGCGGAATGAAAAGTCGCGTCAATCTGCCCCAAGCATCCTCATAGCGATCGGCTATCGTATTCCACGCCTTATGTTCGAACTTCTTAAAGGCTTCGAGATCTGATTTCATGAAGAATCCTTTCCCCGAGATCGAAGGAGCAATTAAGTATGAATGCCCGTCGGCGCAATTGTCCAGGAAAATAAAGCCTATTTACCTTCGTTCGGACAGCACCTTTGCTTGCAGGCAAATTGAAGTCTCTTGCTCCCTTGAAACAACCCCTTTTTTGCGAACCCTTCAAATGAGAAATTTAATTCGAAGCCTGTCCCTTTTTCGATAGGGCCTTATCCAAGAAGAGCACGCTCCCATAACGTTTCGCCGCATTTGCGCGCGCCTTTGCGACCTCCACCTCTCGATTCCGTGCTGGTGCCTTGGTGACAAGCGAAGAGAGCAATTTCTCGGCAGCCACGGCGAATTCATCAACTGCATTTATAAAGACGGCTTCATTGGCACGGGAAGGCGTCCTAAAGCCACTGAGCTTGCGAACAAATTGCAGGGAGGCCTCGCGGATCTCCTCCTCCGTTGCCGGCGGTTCAAAGTTGAATAATGTCTTAATGCTTCGGCACATATCTACCCTCCTCGTATTGTTCAATGTCTCCAGATTCATTCGTGCCTGGGTGATAAAAAATATTCCCTCAATCGCCTTATTAAATCTGTATTTATGCCCTATCCTTGCGGCAAACAGCCCGAAGCGCGCGCAGCTGATCATCGTGAATGATCTCTAGATTCGGGGCATGTTCGTTTCCAATAATTATAACTTTGTCGCAGTACAATGGATGTTAGGGAAATCATGTAGATGCTTACAAACACCATTACATTCAAGGTGCCTTCCGGGGATCTAAGTGGATATTATGCGCGTCCCGAAGATAAAGGCCGGCGCGCAGCGATTATTGTGATTCATGAGCTCCTGGGCCTAAATGACAATATTCTCGAGACGGCGCGCAGGTTTGCCAATCAAGGCTATGCTTGTTTAGCTGTTGACTTATTCCACAACCGCAACGTAGCAATTTGTTTGGCACGTTTTTTTAGCGGAATGTTGTTAAACTCATTGAATCACGGTGCAATTCGAGATTTAAAAGCGTCGCTTACCTATCTGGCAGGTCTTCCAGGGGTAAATGCGGATCGTCTTGGCGCAATTGGATTTTGCATGGGGGGAAGTTTTGCAATTGCCTGGGCATGCACAGACGAACGCCTAAAGGTCATTGCCCCTTATTACAGCACGAACCCACGGCCGATTGATGCTGTCGCGCGCGCATGTCCGGTTGTGGGATCGTTTCCGGAAAAAGATTATATATCGCGGGGCGCCGAGAAACTCAGGGAGGCCCTCGATCGCCATAATGTCCCCAATGACATTAAATTGTACCCCGGGTCAAAGCACTCATTTTTCAACAAGGACCGCGGGGTCTACAACGCCGCAGCGGCAGAAGATTCTTGGCAGCGCACAATAGAATTTTTCCAGGAATACCTATCCTGAAACAATATCATCTTTCAGTAACTTCCAAAAGGCATTTCACACATGCGCCTCTCGCTGCTGAAAGTTAGTGGAATTATTCTGGGTAAGCGTTGTTAGCGCGCTGCGCGTGCGATGCTTGACGTATGTCAGGCTGATTGCGAGGGCAATTACATCAAGCAACGAATTTAATACTTTATCATGCGCAGAACTTCTTCGCTCAGAACACATCTGTTCTGCAAAAGTGCTACATGAGGAGTTTCAATCTGTTCTTGCTATTTCGCTCATGACGTAACTACGGAGAAAAAGAGGGGTTTGCTTATGCGTTTGATCAGAAATCGCAACTGCTACGAAAAATGACCTCGCAGCGACCGCAGATTCGAATGGATTATGTGGCCCGCGCTTATTCTGGAAGCAACTTATTCAGGTATGCCGCAGCCCCATCAGACATCAGATCTTGCTGCAAACGATGGGGATCATTGAACAGCTCAATCGAAGCACGTTGATCGATGATATGGCGTGCCAATAAATCCAGGGCGGCGTCCACGTCGTGAATATGCTCGGCGTAGATCACCCGATCTTCCCTGTCTGCCCCCAGGCTTTCTCTCTCATGCAACAAGCGCTGAAAATATTGCTGCGTGGCCTCCCGGTAGCGGCCTTGGTGCCCGGCACAGATAACAACGTATATCTCTTTCCAATTGCTGGGCCCTATTTGATCCTTCCACTTCATTACTCTAGCATGCAGAACATCAAGCTCAAGGATGCTGCCCAGGGCGGCGTTCTCAAGGTACAAGGGAACATTCTCTTTCCCAAACGCGCGCACCCTTGCTTCCTCGACTCTTCCCGAAGATAACACATCGTCAATGATCGCCAGCGCATTTTGTAATGTTTTGCGCTGAACCCCCATGTAGTTTGCCGGAATCGGCTCATCATCCAGGATGGCTAGTGCCTTTTCAATAAGCGTTTTTTTGTGCCCGAGATCCTCACGGTTTTCATCCTTAACTTCACCATAGCCGTTATTCGCCAGGGTGATATATACGCCAAATGATACGTGGCTGATGGCTTTCACACGATGGTAGAGATCAGGAATGACTTCTGCTTCTTCTTTTTTATCATCGTGAAAGAGCATCACGCGATCGCCAAACATGATGATCACGGGCGTATCTTGCTTCCCCAGCGTCTCATGTGTGTCATGAATCAAATGATTGTAACTGTGATGGAATGCCTGGTTGAGTTCCTTGATCTCACTCTCGTACGGATCGTAGGTGTGGATGGCCTCAAATTTCTTTTTCGTGTAAGGATTGAAATCTTCATGGATGTCAGTCTTTCTCATTTTTCACCTCTGACTTGCGTGATCTCTCCCTTGCTCGCTTCTACAATTCTTGCATCTGATCTTCCGCATGCCCGCTTTCTTCATTGAGCACAAATAATTCTCCGAGAACCTGCCCAAAGGAAACGACAGACAGTAAGGCCATCAGGAGCAGGCCCGTCCCCTCGATCGAATAGATCAGCAATCCGATGAGGATTACGAGAATGGCGGAGCTAATACGCCATCGGCTTTTTTGAGGATTGAGAGTCTCCGGCTTTTTAACAGAAACCACAACGTGGGTCACACCGATGGCGAACAAGGAAACGGAGAACGCACCCGCCGTGAGAGCGATTATCGAGGGCTCAGGATGCGCACTGCCTTCCGAAACCAAGTGCTCAATGCTTATCCCCAGCACAGTCAGACTCATGACCAATGGCAAATGGACATAGAGCCAGAATACGGGTGTCCAACCCCCCAAACCTTTAAGCGCGCTGCCATCCAAGTTTTCAAAGTAGATCCACCAATAACCAAATACGAGCATCACACCCAGCGCGCCAATTGCCGTCGTTTCCAATTGAAATTGCACTTCTGTAAGACCGGAGACGATCCCGGCCACTGATTCCCCAAGCACAATGATCGTAAAGAGCCCAAAACGTTCGACAACATGTGACTCGGTTAACGGCATAACTGCATATTTCATACGCGTAGATCGATGAAAAACGACTACAAATTCGAAAACAACCGCCAAAGCCCAAAGCCAAAATCTTCCCGGTGTTGAAACGAATAGCGAAGCAAGCCATAGACTGCCGGAGACGAAAAATACGCTTGAGAGCCGTCTCGCTAAGGGCAGTGCCACCTCAATGTGATAGCAGCGCCTGTAAAGCACAATCATGACCAACTTTACAATCACAAAGGAATCTGCAAAGGCCTGCGAGGTCTCGCCGAACGCTCCATGAACATTCGCCGCAATACCGGCAACGCCCAGCATCTGAATGAACGTCAGAAATCGATGGGCAAAATTATCGGCGTCGAATCGATCCGCATAAAGCGTATGGTGAAACCAGGCATACCAAACCGGGATAAAAAGCCCCGTAAACTTGGCCAACCCAGAGACGGACAGATCATGCGCGAGCGCTTGGCCGAGCTGGGCAACGGCCACCACAAACACAAGATCATAAAAAGCTCAAGCCAGGTTGCATGCCTTTCTTTCTTCCTCGTCCGCAGATAGGGCAGGCTCCATAATTGGCGAGCTGTATTTGCTACTTTCGTCATTCATGCTCCTTGGAAAAAGGGCAGCGGCATTTCGATGCACATACGAACCTGTGGTTCACACTTTTGTTTTTAGTTCATAATGCTGGTTGAATTGGCACGCGCTACATCACAAATTGCTGATCTATTTTACAAATATTCTTATCAAAGGGGAGCAATAAGCGTAGGAGATTACCGACAATCTATTGTTATATGGGCAAATAATGGAAACGAATTGATGTAGGATTTTTCGCACCTTGTACCGACGGCTTCATCCAGGAAGTAGGATGGGGTTTTAATGAACGTTAACGCTTAAATTAATTGGTTGCGGTAAGTGCAAAGGAATCTAGATAGGTTGTGATCTCATCGGAGGAGAATCGTTCTGCTGGCATCAATGCCATCACCTGGTACAAACGATTATTTACAAGGAATATGCGGCTCACTGCAGTCATCTTGGCATCCGGAATCTCAATTCGCAGCTCTCTCCCGGGATTGCCGCCAATGAAAATTACATGTTCGCTGACCAATTTTCCCTCCACATTCGCCACAGCACCGTCGCGCGCTCCATCCAGAATTATTACGGGATTGCTCTGTGCGACAAATGCCGCGGGATAATCTGAATACGCGACCATGTAAACAGTGTCAGCAAGTTCAGCCGAAAAGAATTGGATCTCTATCGGGCCCAGCGATGTATCCACCGTTTGTGTTTCACGCGATGGCTTTTTCGGCATTAAGACTGAAAATGCACCTTCGGTTGAAGTGAACTCCTCCCATGAACCTCCCGCACATGCAGCCAGCAGAACAGACACGAGAAAGAATTGAAAGAGCTTGGCCTTCATTGGAGACCTCCTGCTACGCTTTCGGATGATAACATGCTCGGAGGAATTTGCGTTCGATGCGTATAAATCGATCGACGGCGTTCTGCCTGAGCGTGATTTCGCCGATGGCCGGCAAACACCCATTTGACTGAATTTTTCAATTAAGTGACCAAATTATGGATGGGACTGTGAATTATGATCCTCCTGCGCGTGGCCGTCGATGCGCTTAAAGCTATCGCCGGAGGCATTTGCAGGATCGATATGAATGACAATATTGGCGAGGTAAGGAAGAATGATGCAAAATTTCATGCCGGGCCATCTGCGCCATCTCATGACCTTCGCTGATCAGTAAATCAGGAGAAACCGCAAGGTTGAGCTCTCCGTGTAGCGAACGGCCAACTCAGCGCACGCGCACATGTGATACCTCTTCGATCCCTTGAACATGCAGCGCAGCGTGTTCAATCTGCTCCGCAATCTCTGGGGCCACACGACCCACCAAACGCAAGATCACCGTTTTCGCCGATGACCATAAGATGTGTAGGATGAAGAGCATAATAAGCAATCCGATGATTGGATCAGCGATCGGATATCCCAACCTAATCCCGGCTACGCCGCCCAAGATGGCAAGGCTGGTAATTCCATCGAGGCGCGCATGATAACCACCCGCGATCAGCGCCGGGCTGTGGATTTCTTTGCCCACGCGAATACGAAGTCTAGCCACTAGTTCATTACCGACGAATCCAATAATCGAAGCGGTAATAACTGCTCCCAAGTAGGAAACGGGTTGCGGATCAAGAATTCGTCGGATCGATTCGTAAGCGGCCGCAATAACACCCGATACGATGATGAAGAGAATCGCAACACCAGCTAAATCTTCAACTCTTCCATATCCGTAGGGGAAATTTTTATTTGGCCGCAGGGGGGCGAGACGGTAGGCAATCCAAAGCGGGATGACAGCGGATGCATTTCCAAAATTATGAATCGTGTCCGCCAGCAAAGCGACGCTGCCCGAGACGGCAAGGATGGCCACCTGGAATAAGGCGGTGATCATCAGGCCGATGAATGACCATTTGACCGCCCAAATTCCACGCTGCGTTGTGATGATTGAGGGGTCGGTGAAAGCATGTGAATAACCATGTTCCAAAGATGACCTTCCCTTGAACATTAGGTAATCAATAATCCTTCATCTTGATCCCTTTATCCCAGCGTGATCTAGGGATCAGGGTTTTGTTCCCAGGGCCAAGAAGATCTCGATTTCTGCGAGCTCTTGGGAACCTACTGAAGAGCTGCTGCACTTCTCTTCAGCATTTTCGACCTTAATGCTCTCCAGCCCTGCGCTGGCGAACCAGGTGCGAAGTTCATCATGCATAAACCCCAACCAGCGGTCATGCTGTTCGCTGCGCAAGAATTCAAAAGTATGCGAATTCATATCCGTGACTACGAGTCTGCCATTGGGCTTAAGGATTCTCACCATCTCCTGCACTGCCATTTCTGGGTTGCCGACGTGATGGAGAAACATATTGGCGAAAACATAATCCATTTCACTATCGGCAATCGGCAGTTTCTCAGCCTGTCCGACGCGGTAATCAATTCCGGGATTGTTTCCGAATGCAGCCCTCATCTGATCAAGCATCCCCGCAGACTGATCCACGGCGATTACCTTCAGGCCCCGATCAATCAACCCCCTGGTGATGAAACCGGCACCGGCGCCAATGTCCGCAGCTAGTTTTCCGGGTGCAACGCCTGCAGCCGCGAATGCCTTGCCTTTGACAGAATCGGAAAAGAAGCTTTTCTGCATTTCATCCCACTGGGCAGCGACGTCATCAAAATACTCCTTGCTTCCGGAACCCAATGCACTACCTCACCGATCCGTCTATAGATCAGAATATCGTTCCTGTTCGTAGAATTCGAAGTCTAAATTTTCTGCTCGCGTAATCCGTTTGCGCAGCAGCGCTGAATGCCCAGAAAGGCCCGCTGCGCCAAAGGAGCATAGAAAGTAAAGTCCAGGGCATTATAAAGCCAATGCCCGCGGCAAGCACCATTCCCATTCCAGATACCAGAATAAGACCATAGGCAGGATTTGGAACACGCTTCTCGATCGACTTCATTCCGGGTAATGAAAAGTTAAGCATGCATAATTGCCATGCCGTGCTGAATACAAATCGCACAAATGAAATTTGCTCCAACGGCCGTCATCGAGAGAGAAAGACGATACTAAATCGGAATTTGGAAGTGACTGATTATTTTCTGCAATCGAAAGTTACATCGTGTCCGCCGCAGCCTATATTTTGACAGCATAGTCAGGAATCCAGCTGCTCAAGAATATCTTCGGCAGCCTGGATAAATTCCGGGTCGAGGCCAAGATTCATCGCCATCTTCAGGTCGGCAAATGCCCTTTCGCTCTCATCCAATTCATTGTAGGTGAGCCCGCGATAGAAATAGGCAGATGCCTCCTCCGGCCGCAGGAAAATCACCTGGGTCCAATCATCAATTGCCTTCTCTAAATCTCCCAAATTTCGATAGGTGATGCCGCGATTGTAATAAGCCAAGAAACGTTGAGGATTAAGTTCGAGGGCGCGGTTAAAATCGGCAATGGCAAGTCCATATTCGCCGACTTTGTCATACGCGTTCCCACGGTTCACATACGTTCCTCCGAATTCTGGATCCAGTGCGATGGCACGCTCATAGTCCGCAATCGCAAGTTGGTATTGCTCTGATCGCAAATAGGCATTTCCTCGATTGTAGAGCGCGGTTGAAAAATCTGGGAAGATCTGGATCGCGCGCGTGTAATCCCTGATCGCTTGTTCGAGATCATCCTGATCATCATAGGCTTTTGCGCGGTTATAGTAGGCCAGTACGTTTTGGGGATCAAGTTCGAGCACGCGATCGTGATCGGCGATTGCCTTGCCAAAATCCCCCAATTCTGTATAAGCGGTCGCGCGATCAAAATACGCTTGTGTAAACTGAGGATCAAGTGCTACGGCCGTGTCAAAATCGGCGATTGCCCCATCGTAATCTTCCAACTGCGCTTTTGCAAATCCTCGTTTCTGATAGGCTAGCGCCGAGCTTCGATCCAAGGCGATCGCTTGGTCTAAATCCGAGATCGCGAGTAGGATTTCGCCAAGCGATGTATAGACATGCCCACGTCGAAGGTAAGCTTCACTGTGATTGGGCGCAATCGAGATAGCTTCATTAAAATCCTCGAGTGCACGCTCAAAATTTCCGCCTATCGAGTAGGCGCGCCCACGTTTAACAAACATATCCGCCGAAGTTGGCTCAAAGCCTGACTCAAAAGCCTTCTCAAAATCAGCGTTGGCCTGCTCATGCAAACGCAAGCCATAGTAAGCCAGCCCTCGGTTAAGCCAGGCCTCAGCGTCTTCGGCATCATCGGCAATAATTTCTGTGAAAACATCCACAGCCAGGCCAAATTGCTCCTGTTCGAGATATTTCAACCCTTGATTTATGGACGGAGAGGATTGCAATTCCAGCTTAATTTGAGAAGATGCACAGGCGTTGAGAGCCAGCAAGGTAAATCCCAGTGGAAGGAAGAATTTATTTAGCATCGCGGTCACCTTTATCCTACATTGACTGAAAAAGGGTGCGGCATTCGGGCTATGCGTCAAGCGGCTACCAGCGATTCGCCTGCCAACTTATTGGCCAAGAAGCGATTTACGAAACGTCGTAGATGACCACGTTACGGATTTATTGCTCACTGCGCGTGTACTGAATGCGATAAATAAAACCACCTTCATCGTCACTGATATACAATGCCCCATCTCGGCCAACGGCAAGACCAACCGGCCTGCCGGTTACCTTTTCATACCCTTCTTCCAGCCACCCACTTGCAAAATCAACGACCTCGGCACCGGCCTGCGTGCCGTCGAAGGGCAGTCGAACCACTTTATAGCCAGTGGGAATGCTGCGGTTCCACGAGCCATGATAGGCGATAAAAAGATCTCCCCAGTATTCTTCTGGAAATGTGTCCCCGGTATAAAAGACAAGCCCAAGGGGTGCCGAATGCGCTTGCAGATCAACTACCGCAAGTTCGACGCCCTCACAAGCACCCGGAGTTCCAAATTTCGGATCTTCAATCACACCACTGTGACAACTGGGCCAACCGTAATTAGCTCCTTCCCGAATGAGATAGATATTATCCGGAGGCAGATTATCGCCCATTAGATCTCGGCCATTGTTCGTGGCCCATAGCTGTCCTGTCTGAGGATGAATGGCCAATCCAACTGCATTGCGTAATCCGCTGGCAAATATACGCTCGCCATCGTTGTCGTAGATTAGCACACTTGCGCGGCGTGGGTCGTCCTCTTCACACACATTACAACTCGATCCGACAGACACCACCATTCGCCCGTCCGGCAAAAATTCCACCGTCCGTGTGTTGTGTCCGTTCGTAGGATAATTGCCAATCACTGTCACGCGCTCATCTACTACATCATCCCCATCCTGGTCTATGAGGCGCACAATGCCATTTGGCAATCCGACGTACCAGGCACCGGAATGGAATACCAAACTATGCGGGCTGTTTAAGCCTGCGGCAAAGATTTTTTTCGTATCCGCTACCCCGTCGCCATCTTCATCGACCAGAATGACAACTTGATCCGCACCTCGTTCGGCTACAAAGAGTCTGCCTTGCGGATCAAAATGGATAAAACGCGGCCCATTAAGGCCTTCGGCAAAGACATTGATCTTGAATCCGTCGGGCAGAAAGACCGTCGCCTCACTGCCATCCACGAAGAAGCCGATCAGGTTTACTTGCCTGGCTATTTGACGGTAAAGCACAGCCCCACCAATGAGCAATAGAACAGCGAGTACGGCGATCAACCGTTTCCAATTTAGTCCGCTCCTGGTTTTAGCATCCATGCAATAAGCTTACCAATTCTCGGAAAGAAATCGCGGAAATGCTCTGCTAAGATTGCACGGTCGAAGCTGAAATTTCATCCCGTATTCGTACAGTTCATTCCCAAGCAAGGAACTTCAATTCATCCTCTTGACCGTGTTCTGCATTTGAAATGTGACGACGGTTGCAATCAAACATTACACGTACTTAATTCAACTGCCCGCACTAACAGCCAGCCAATCGATATTTGCTTCACGTGCCGCTCTTTTTTCAATGTGCAGTTCTTCGGCACCCAGGAATTTAATAAATTGTTGGAAACAGCGCAGCAAATCCCTCCGCAGCGCAGTTGTCTGATTTACGGTTGCTTCCCACCACCAGCGCTTGATGATTATTGCTCTGCTTTTCTTATCCCTCCCCGGCTCAAAACGCGCAATGAACCGATCGCCATACAGGATGGGAAGCACGTAATAACCGTACCGTCTCTCGGAGACCGGCTTGTAAACTTCCCAAACATACGAAAAATCAAACAACTGCTCCACCAGTCGCCGATCCCAGAGCAGATTATCCAATGGCGCGATGATGATCGCTTGAGGCGCCTTGCGCTTCGAATTCAAAGAAGCATCGAGGATCATCTTGTCCTCACGCCTCATATAAAGCGGCAACTTCACATCTTCAACGGTTAGTTCGAGAACCTTGCCCTGCCTGAGCAGTCGGCCCAACGTTGCCTTGCGTTCGTCGCTGCGCTTGCCGTACATGCCCAACCATGCATCGCTTGCTCTATTCCAAATCAGGCCAACACCGCCAATACGTCGAAGAAGATACCAATCATGGAATTGCCGTTTGGTTCGATTCGGGTCAGGAGCCGAAAGGATCTCTTTAGCTATATGGCGGCTGGCGAAGTCATACACCTTGCGGGTGTGAATGCGATGGTGAATGACCAGTTCGCCCCAGTTGTACATACTATCCAACCCAGCACGCGCGAGGCGCGTTGGCGCCCATGACCAATCTACGGTTTTGTCAAGATCCAGATCAATCGAAGAGAGTGGTCCGCGCCGCTTAATTGCTCTACGAATTATTGGCAGGACGGATTTTACGTGATCCGCGCTCCGTCCAGGGTTGTTCTTGGCCGCTCGCTTGCGGCGTCGAAAATAAGGCCAATCATGCATTGGGTAAATGGACATATTCTTGTCCCAGCCGTCAACCAGCATCCGCTCTTCATAGAGCAGTTCTTGCAACATTTCTGGTCGAAAATCACGCACGCGTGCCTGGAGTACCAATTCCGGGTTGTTGCCAACGATGTTCAGCGGATCATACTGAATGCAACCCACGCGCCGAATGTGCGCCAGCACCCCGGATTTCCCTGCCAGGTTATTTCCTAGATAAAGATTTTGCTGAGCCAAGATAAATTGGCGTGCTTGTTTCTTGTTAATCATTAATGAAGCCATTGGCTTTTTATTACCTATTCGGGGAAGTTCACAATTGACCTTGCAGAGCGCTTTCAATGTACATCCAGTTTTTCAACTTCGTACCTCCCCAGTTTGCGTTCCATGGTCTATCCATTGCAATGGTCCGTTTTCCATGCTTATGCGCTACACGAAGATAACGCTTTTGATCATCGATCATTAGCTCGTAACGCTCTGTGCGCAAGAGTTTTTTCTTTGCATCCCGACCTACACTATGCAGCACGGCTTTTGGAAAACCCCATTCATCGAGCCACTCTTGGGTTAACTGCTGAAGTTCTGGAGCACGGGCAGTTAAATACTGCAAATGATGCCCCGCATCGAACAACCAGTTGACTCCCTGCACTGCGCCATCCAGCGGTAGCATCTCCCGGTGAAAATCATCGCTTTCGAGATAATGCACGAGTTCATTTCCCGGGAACATCAGCCCCAGATTTTCGATTGAATCATCAACTGCCGGGCCCAATCGTTCCTCCATTGCACCAAAGAAATCAGCTAATGTGTCATCAATATCGAGGAGAATCCTCATGACCCGTTCCCCACTTTTCCATTCAGAGCTTATTAATCTAGAAACCTGCGCTTTTACCTAAATGATTTGTATGCGAAGAGTGAAAAAATAGGCTACTGAATCTGAATGCTCTCGAAGATCGCGTTCCAGAAAAAACCATTTTGGAACGCCAGAATTGTGGTGGGAACATCCACCTTAAGGCTCCCGAGGCTGCCATAAATTCCTCCAAAAACAATGGGGGAAATAATGGCGGCAATTCCAAGGCTTGTCCAATTAAAAGTCTTTTGATTGACTAGTGCGTTAAATCCCTCCCTTGCCAGCATTCCCAACAGCATCAAACCAAAGAACAAGACAACCCTGCCCCAATCCGTACCCTCTTCTGCCGACTCAACTCTCTTATGTCTGACGGTATACGCGGTGATGGCAAAGGAGACCAATAGCGCCACGAGCGCTAAGGTGGTGGACATGATTTCAATCCTTCCTTCTCGTGTCGAACATCAAGCACTAATCAAAATAATAATCGAGGGTGAAAGGATACTCGTCGCCGTGTCCAAAATCAAAACCGCCTTCTCCGCGCAAGCCGACGAGTTCTTCCGTCGCCGATCCGGGGACAATAGTGAGGCTTACTGTCGAGATGCCATCGACAAACGTTCCCACATGCTGCATCATAAAACTCCCGATCAGTTTTCCAAAACCGCCAATAAAGAACTCCATACCTACAAATGATGCGTTTCCATCGGCCGTGTATGCCATCAAGTATTCGAGCGAGCCTTCACCGTGTAGATCGCCTTCGAAAGATTTTTTGATGGTGGCGCGCGCGAATTTGCGCCCATCATCAAATTCTTCATAAATCGCCTCTTCCCAGGAATCGACTTTAAATGTTGCCTCTGCTTGAAGATTCATCGTTGGTACTCCTTCTTGGCTCACCCAGTAGACACGAATTCGACGTTTAAATAAAGGCATCCTGCCCTCATTCGGCAATAGCGGATGAGAAAAGATTGTCCAATTTGGTGGACTTCACATTATCACCAAAGTTAAGGATAAAGATACGCGCAGCTTGTTTTCGCGCAAATCTAAGATACTGTCATCGACTTTCGGCCAATAACTTAATCGCCTTCAGGTGTATGGCTTGAACCTCGAGACGGATGAAGTTTTCCATTTTTGCCACATCATCTTAGGGCGCTGCTAAAAATC
The DNA here is from genome assembly GCA_022561215.1 of Chloroflexota bacterium. Lineage (GTDB taxonomy): Bacteria > Chloroflexota > Anaerolineae > Anaerolineales > E44-bin32 > JADFRQ01. The sequence goes on from JADFRQ010000005.1 coordinate 33,944, forward strand.
TTCAGGATTCTGACTGCATAACCTCGAATGCATTAATCCGCCGCCATAAAAAAAACCAGGGCACAGCATTGGCTGTGCCCTGGAATTCAGCTTTCAGGCTCGGATTATATGTTCGTATTCGAATTTTGGTTGGAGTCTGTTTCTGGCGCGCGATGCCAGGGATGATCTTTAAATCTGAAGCGCCCATCTCGGTGAAATCTGAATCCTGGACGACCACCGAAGATCCTGTCTCCACTCAGAAATTGATCGGCTTGATCCTGCGTGATGACACCATCAAGCACGGCTTGGCCAACTGCACTTTCATAGGCAGCCTGCAGCGCTTGCCTAAATTCCTCACCATCTAAACCCAAATCATCCAGCAGAGTCCACAATTTCTGGCCCTCATCACGCGCTGCCTGTAATTCATCGGCTGAGATCCCCAGTGCCTCAGCAAGCAGTTCATCCCTGTCGATGGCTTGCTTAAGGGCACTGCGTGCCTTCATCAGTTCAGCCTGATCTTCAGAGAGCAGCCCTTCCGCAACTGCCCGATCGAGCGCAGCTGAAGACGCCGCCGCGTACGCATCTCGAAGTTCATCGACGGTGATCCCCAGGGCTTCGGCTAACAAGACATCATACTCACCGGACCGTCCTTGCCGGAAACGTCCGAATCCATGAAAACCCTCTGATCCTTCTTGTTTGTGTAAGAAGGGGACTTTTGGATCATCATCATCATGAAGACTGAGCTGTTGATCCTCCGCTCTGGCGCGCGCCGAAACCACCAGGGTCCCGGTGACAACCAGCCCAATAATCAGAATAACAACCACTGCACGTGATAGTAGATTTGGCGTTCTTGCGCCTTCATTTTCCATTATCGATCTCCATTTAACGATTGTATTTAAGCTTCTACCAAAATACATTACTTCTGGGAAATGTTACCCGAAGTTTAGCAAAATGTTGTTGGGAAATTATGAAGATGTGATAAGAAGATTGTTTGGATTCGGGGTTGGATTCGCAGTAGGTCCAACAGCGGACCTTCCTTCAGGTTGGATGCCCCACCGAAGCACGAAACAATTCCCCCGGGGTGTTCATGCAAACCAAAGGCTAGCCCCCGACCCCCGTGGGTTAATATAGAATATCTATAGGGGCGCGGGCTGCCAAGCCTCACTCGAAATAAATTCTCTTTCCAGAGTGGTTACGCGCTATCATGCATCCACGCGCGGCTCTCGGGCGGTGCTTTGAATACGCCAACATCCTGGATGGATTTGTTCAGGAAGCCCTGCGCAAATTGAAGAAAAGCAAATGCATCGGCAAAATTGGATGAAAGGCCGACGGATATGCGTGTGGCGCCGTACTCCTTATCATAGGTTGTGCGGATTCGAGAGCGAAGTTCATCGAAACTCATGCCGCGCGTGTCCTTAAAAAATGCGCCGATTTCGGATTTGCTCAGATGATAGGCCATCTCCGCCGCGCCTGGATTGCAGAAACATCCCGCTCGCAGCGAGATCATTTCCTCGTTCGCCAGGTGCTCGATCTGGCGAATATCAAAGCCGGCACCTTTCACATCTACAAAATTAAAAGCAATCGTGCCCCCGCGCCCAATCATATCTAGTGGTCCGTGGATCTCAACCAGCGCTTTCCCGTTGCTGTGATGCAGTTGGTTAAGATTATCGAGCAGCCAGCCCGTCAGGCAATGCACACGTTCATGGATCACATCGATGCCCACATTTGCAATGTGGCGCAGGCCATCTTCCACGGCGGGAAGGTTCAGGTAGTCGACCGTTCCATCTTCAAACGCCGCCGGGCCCTCGACCAGATAATGACCATCGCCTTGCACAGATGCGATCTGGATCGTTCCCCCAGCAAACCACGGCCGCTTGATCTTGGATAACATCTGTCGACGCATGAGCAGACAACCAACACCCGATGGATAACCAAACATCTTGTAAAATGAGATGGCAACAAAATCCGGCTTCCACTGACTCAGGTCGAACGGGTTGGTGGAGACATACGCTGCGGCATCAAGCAATACATCCCAGCCGAGCGCTCGCGCCTCCGCAATCATCTCTAAGGGATACTGAACACCGGTGAAATTGGATTGTGCCGGAAATGCAAAGAGGTTGTTCTGGTCTGGCCGAGAGTGTTCCAGCTGCATTATTAATTGACTGCGATCAACGTGCATTGTGGGTGGTATCGCGGGGACATAAATAATTTTTGCCCCCTTCGTGCGTGCGAACTCGCGGATGCCGTTAACCGAGTTGTGATTATCAAATGTCAGTAAATAGCGGCCTCCAGGGCCAAAGGGATAGGATTCACCAACAAGTTTGAGCGCACCACTGGCATTTAGTGTGAATATTGCATCATACTCATCCGCTGAGGCGTTGAAATATTCGAGAACATACGCCCGCGCACTCTCCACCAATTCTGTCATGGCCAACGAAGTAGGATTGTTCGAATGCGGATTACCGAAAACGCTTTCTTTCAATCTATCAAAGTGCTGCTGCAGCTGGCGGGAACTGTACATGCCACCGCCAGTGAAATCGAGATAGACATGTCCCAGGCGATCAAGCCTTTCGTATTCGTTTGCGCGCAGCTCATCGAGGATCGTGGTTTCGACATAGGCGGGATAGATCTCGAGAAATGCCGAGAATTCCGTCTCCATTTGTGGGCTTAATCGCTTATTCATCATGACCATCAGACCATTTGAAACAAGATCACACCAAGAGTAGGTCGGGAATTATACTACCCGATATTCGCTACGAGGTCGGCCAATACCCTTATTCCTCTAGCTTGATCCAAACTGCTTCCGCGCGAGCAACAACTTCTCCGCCTTCGCCACACAACGCTGTCCCTACAAAATATTTGCGGCCTTCGTTGCTCCGATGCCATCCCATTGCAACCAGTTTCATTCCCGGACGGACACTCGCCATTACATCCGCCGTCATTCTCCCCAGCACCTTGAGGCTGTCATCAACCTCGAGAGTGGCATAATATCCCGGACAATCTAAAGCCGCCCACAAATATTTCTCCTGGATAAAGCCGTGCTCATCAGCAATCCAGGTGGGCGGAATCCATGCTGCTGCGACAAGTTGCCTCCCCGGCACTGGGCCGGCGAAAATTCGCAGTCCATCCGATCGTCCCGGACCACACACAAAACATGTCGTAAAATTATGGTTCTCATGTTCTTCATAAGCGCGCGACGCTAGCTGAGCGGCTTCAAAGGATAAGCAGCGCGGCGCCTCCACCTGGACCTGACCAGGGCGTCCTTCGGCGATCAGTGTTTCGTTGTCCAGCAAATGAAATTGCCCCTCCGCTAGCTGCTTGATGCATAGCTCTTTCTCCAGGGGAGGCGGCTGCCGAAGAGTTACTTCGGCCGGTCCCTCCATATGCGCGGCCAGAAGGCCGGAGACATAACCGCCATTCCCTGAATCAGGCGGACCGCGGAAGCGTCGTTCGACGATCACAATTTCATCGCAATCTACTGGATGATTCATAAATCATTCCTGGTCGGGTGTGAAGCTATCGTTCTCAATAGCAGCGCTTGGATCAAATGTGGGCTTCACGTTCATTACCTGATTGGATAAACTCAAGTGCTGGATAGCAGTTATGCTACAAGCCGCTGCGCCGCCAAAAAAGAACCAGCTTTTGTCCAGGAAAAATAGTAGCAAGTACAGAAGAGAAAATCCGGCAAATTCAATCCCCGAGACCCTCAGCGTCACCCAGCGTGGATAATGGACCCGGCCGCGCGCTCCTTTTTCTCCATGTGCAATGATAAAAAGAGCAATACTGCGGATATGCATTAAGTAAATTGCAGCTTCTCTCAAGAACAATCCACCAATCAAAGCTGAGAACACCTCCTCGTAGCGCAGCAAGCGCACAGCTACAAGCCAGACAATGAGGATGATTCCTATGGAACTTAAGAGGTAGCGCAGCAATAGCGGACTGAACATGCGCAGCGCCTTCACATCTTCGTGAAATTCAGGCGTTATTTCATAACTCCCTTCAAAAACAAAATGCTGCTTCCCCTCAGCAGCATAAATACGCGCACCAAGAATCGTCAGATAGTAATCCAACGCATAAGTGATTGCCCACAGGATGATCACAGTCCCGACATTGTTCGCCAACAGTATTTCAATGTTCGTCATGGTCAACTAGATATTTGAAAATCCCTTCGGTTCGATTGCGTTTGCATAGTATCCGTCATCGGAAAATTCCACCACACACGATCACTCTAAATGACCACCATCCCGAGCTTCATCCAACACCGCCAGGATGGTATCCACCAGTGCGCGCGCAGCCTGCTCACTGAGTTCAACGGCAACACGTGCATCCAGCCCTTGCGCTTCATTCACGAAATCGAGGTTGAGCGCATGTTCCATCGGGGCATTGAATGGATGGTCGTAGGAGACGTTGGCCTCACGCAAGGTAAACCAACCATCTGATCCCTTGCCACTCCCATCGATTTTTACCTGTTTTGTAATCAACGTACACATCACAGTACTCCTTTTCTAAAATCGGCGTTAGAGAAAAATCGCTACGAAGCAAGCTTAAGATGATTTTCCAGAAAGGTGAATATTTTTTGCCATCCGTCTACTGCTTGCTGCTGCCGATAGTTTGGGCGGTGATAATAGAAGAATCCGTGGCCCGCATCAGGATATGTCTGGAATTCGAAGGACTTGCCGTGTTTTTTCAGTTCCTGTTCATGTTGCGCCACTTGTTCCAGAGTGGGACTTGTATCGTCTTCGCCAAATATCCCCAACAGCGGACAGGAAAGATCTTTTGTGTAATCGATAGGCGCAACGGGGCGTTTTGGCGAGAGATCTTCCTCCTTCATCACCACGCCTCCGCCCCAGCAATCAACGGCGGCATCAAAACCATCAATTCGACATGCTGCCAGAACCGTATGACGGCCCCCAGAACATGTGCCAAATATACCAACTTTGCCATTGTTATTCGGGAGAGAACGCAAGTACTGCATGGCTCCTTCCAGGTCGCCCAGCGCTTGATCGTCTGCAATTCCCCCTTCGGCTCTCACTTTGGCCGCCACATTTTCTGGGGTTCCATGGCCCGTTCGAAAATAAAGATTTGGAGATAGGGCCGCATAGCCATGATGGGCAAACTTGCGCGTTGTTTCTCGATACCATTCATCCCATCCCGGCATGTGGTGGACAATAACAATCCCCGGGAAGGGGCCTGGCCCGAGGGGGCGCGCGAAGTAGGCGTTGATGAGCTCCCCATTTTTTGTCGACATCGTGATGATTTCCGCTAACATACCCTCATACTTGTTGGTTTCAACCATATTCGCCCTCCTGGGGAGTTTAAATGCTGCTCAATATTTGGTAAACGATTGCTGGCTATTGGATTTGACGTGTCGGTACGCAGATCATCCAATCCGGCTATCAACTGCTAATCCGAAGATCGTTGATACAACCAAGGACAATATAATGGCGATGGCGGATATCATCCCTGTCAAAACAAATTTCTCAAACGCGCCCATTTCAGATCGAAAAACGCGCATGTTTATCCAAAATGCCACAGCACCTATTGCGCCGCCAATCCCCCCGCCAATAAAAATCAATACCATAGGTATTGCGCTCCAGATCCATTGCAATGCATTCAAAGGTTTTGCCAGTCGAATTAATTGCCCATCAACAACAAGTTTTGGGATAGGATCAACAAAACTTTGCTTCAGCTGAACAACAACTTTAAATCCATTGTTGTCGAAGATCACGTATTGATCGCGCTTCGATCCCTTGGAAGCAACTTTGCCGCCAACGATAATTTTTGCAGGCTTGAAGAAACCAGCGGTCTGGAGCGTCAAATTTTGGCCTTCAAAACCCACCAACTTAAGTGGAATATTCATTGCCAATCCCTCACTTCACTTTATTAAGTTAAAACCCGGGTAAGTTTAGAATTGCTCGTTGGCGAGTGTTTCGACGACAATTGAATCATGCCTCGCTAAATTCCTGAACCCTCGGGTGGCACACGAGGCATCCCGCTCTGGACATTATGCTCCTATATTGGAGTAGCTTTATCACTTAGCTTATCCATGTTTGTCCTTTGCCCGCCCATTCAATAATGGAATGTAAAATAAATGCCGAGCAAATGCAACTCTGACAAATATCACGGTTGGAATAATAATGATGATCTCGATCCTATAAGATACACAACATCAAAGGCGAATCATACGTGGTCCAGACGACATTATCGAGAAATCCAGGAAAAATACTTCGCCCGGACACATCCCCCGAATCTGACCATTCAGATCATCGTTGTGCATGCTTTTACATTTTACCCTCGCCAAGGTTTAATCTGCTGAAGGTTGGCAACCTCAAAGGGTAACCGCATAACGCCTCCTGCAAGGTCTCTTCTCGACCCGTCTGTAGGGGCACTGCTTGCGGGCGGTATTCTCTGTTCCCACGCTTCTCTTGTTCCCACGCTCCCGCGTGGGAACAAGAGAAATAGACCAATTAAGCGCGGATTAGTGCACGAGCCGGTTCATTAGACATATTCCAGTGCTGCTAATGATGAGGGAATCCCTGGATTGATGGATGTGGGGAAATATTGGTGATGCCTTCGACGTACCCGCGCAGAGCGTAGGTACGAGAGAACAACCATGGCCTCATCCGATAAAGGACAATAAGGTTAAATGGTAAATCCTATCCCTCACCGACCGGTTCGAGAATTACAACCGGTATCTGGCGCTTGGTTCGCTTCTGATATTCGTTATAGCTACCCTCCTGCGCGCCGGTCTCAGACCATAGTTTTTCACGCTCATCAGCCAAGGCGATACGCGCGGCAGCACGAAATTTCCTGCTGCCGATTTGCACATCTACGTCGGGATCAGACTGGAGATTAAGGTACCATGCCGGATGGCGATCGCTCCCTGCATTGGAAGCAATCACTACCGGGTTTTCTTGAGGTGTGAAATAATAGAGCAGGATCGCGCGCGGCTTTCCCGATCGGCGGCCTTTCGTGGTTAACTTGAGCATCTTATTCCCAAAAACGGTTGATCCGATTCGCCCATCACTGAGGCGATAAATCCATCGATGGACCCGCCAAAAATAGACGAGCGCTTGTGATCTTCTTGTGGCGGGCATTATCAAACGTTTCCTTTCAATATTCTTCCGTTGCTCCTCTTCCGTGACCAGCCTATTGCTATTGTACTCAAGGCAGAATCCCGTCGTCCATGGCATCTGCCGAATGGCCATTCCATTCATTCGGTAAACCTGGAGCAATGCGATCGCGGGCACCATTTTTGCCCCTTCACCACGCATCTTCAAAATCTTGAGATGGCAAGCCCGGTGCATTTTTTTGGTGGGTATAGAAGGTTGCTTGGAATGCGTGCGCCATAATCGAGGGTAAATTATTCGGCTTGGTCATGTTTATGCCGCTCGCCGATTGCAGCAAAACTTCGGCCGCCGCTCTCCGTCCGTCCATGCGCATGGTCCTCAATATTGCCAGCACAATCTAATCCTATCCTCGCCGGGATGGGTTTCAGCCCAAAGGCACTTCCCCTGAGCGCTGCTTTTCACAGCTTGCTCACCCCCCACGTGGATCCCGGAAGTGAATGCCCGTTTCCACCTGATTGCAACGGGCCATTGATCCAGAGCTTGTGGGATAATGGTATCCATGCTCATGGTACCGAAATGGCTTTGTGTCAACATAAAATTAACATCGAATAATTTTCAGACCAAGGAAGGAGCTCTCAAATGACGCGCTATTTAATCGAAGTTCCGCATGATAATTCGAAGCAAGCCTGTGACCGGGCGGTTCGGGCTTTCGTGGAAACTGGATCACACTTTATGACCAATGCCGACTGGGGATGCGATGATGACGAACACAAAGCCTGGTTTATCGCCGACCTGGACAGCAAAGAGGAAGCATTAAGCATCCTGCCACCCTCCTTCCGCATTAATGCCAAAATCATAACGCTGCGTAAATTCTCCATGGAAGACGCCGAGAAAACCATCGAGCAGCATGCCGATCAGGCCTAAGAATTTGCCTGAGGCCATTAATAGAATTTTTCCTTCCCTATTATGAACGTAGACGCGAGAGAATACGATGTGATTATTATCGGATCACGCGTCGCCGGCTCCATTTTGGCGAGTCTTCTTGGGGAAGCAGGCTATCGAGTGCTTGTGCTCGATCGATCCACCTTCCCCAGCGACACGCTCTCCACCCATTTCTTCCGAGCCCCCGCATTACGCGCCTTTGATCAGATTGGCGCATTGGATGAGATCCTGGCAACTGCCCCGCGTCTCACGGTTAATTTCAACGTTATCGATGGAATTGTCTTCCCGGAACCCGTCGATCGGCCAGAGGACTACCCCTATTACATGTGCGTGCGTCGTGTGACGCTAGATGCTATTCTTGTGCGCCGCGCCAGACTATTCGCAGATTTGCGTGAAGGCGCAATAGCAACTGATCTGCTACAAGAAGAGGGTCGCATTGTCGGTGTGCGTTGGCGCGGCAGCGATGACGAGGAAGAGGCCATGGCACGCGTAGTTGTTGGCGCCGATGGGCTGTACTCATTCGTTGCCAAGCAAGTTGAGCCCGAAACAGAGCATATAGAGGCGGTGCATCGCATCATGTACTACGCTTACTTTCGGGGTGTTCCCGCGAATGAAGGTCCTGCGGCCGAGTTTCATTATGAGGGGAACAGCCTCGCCTACTGCATCCCCTGCGATAATAATCTCACCCTGTTGGCCGCGTCAGTCCCCGTCGAACGCTTTGCTGAATTCAAACGCGATCCCGAGGGGGAATTGCTGCGGGAGCTAGAAGCCATGCCCGAGATTCGCGCGCGCTTGACTGACGCACAGCGCGAAGGACCTGTTTTCGGTTCTGGAAACATTCCCGGTTATTTGCGAATTCCCTACGGAAACGGTTGGGCCCTGGTAGGAGATGCGGCGATGGTGATGGACCCATGGTCGGGGCAAGGCATCGATCAAGCCTCGACCCACGCGAGCATACTCGCACGTTATCTAGGAGAATTTCTATCGGGTGAAAGTGAATGGGAGAATGCGATGCAAACCTATCATGCTGAACGCAACGAATTCAGCCAGAAAATATATCGACGGACGTGCAAGTTCGGCGCTGATTTACGCCCGATGACACGTGCGGCACTGGCGAAAAGAGGGCTCATATGATCCGCTTGTGAGTATTCGGCGGATCAGTTTAAGATTTCCTCTTTGTAGCTTTGGGCTTCAAACTTTTGACATATGCAAAGCTGATATCAAGGTATTTCTTCATTTTATTTGTATCCTCCAACAAACTGGAGGGAACGGTAACATATTCCTTCATGATGGCTCCATATTGCTCAAAGAGGGTTGTATCGTACTTCCCCAGAAAATTCTCCCGCTCTTCCTTTGGGAGGCGGATCCCCATGGTCCCAGATTTGTCGAGGTAAGTAAACATGTTCCCATTTAAGGAAGTGTATGGGGTGGTTACTCCTTTGCGTTCGATAGCAGGATTGCTCTCGATTAGCTTGTCGTACAATTTCAATTTATCCTTGGGGATTTCAACAGAACGCTTGCTCATGATTGCGTCTTCCAAATGATTATTTATATACCTTTATCTTATTCCTATTCGCTCAGCATAAATGAATTTTCTTTGTTTTTTTCTTAAGCATTTTAGGAATCGAAGCGACTGCTAGTCATCAAAGTGATGGTTTACGCTCTTTTTTTTCTGAACACCAAATTGCTGATCCTGTACAGTTATTGAGCGCCTATGCGGATTACAACGAGCTTATCAGTTCCCGACTCAGCTCCCCAAATTTCGCCCGGTCGGCCTAGAATTTGGCGAACTTTCGCGGAGGGACTTGGCAGCCCGAATACAGTAAACGTCTCTTCCTGGGGATCGAAACGCACAATTGCGTTGGCGCCAAAATCACTCAGCCAAATGATATCGTTCTCATCAACATAGATGGCATACGCTTGAGGCTGATTTCCAGGCAGCTTCCACTCGCGCCAGGTATCATCCTTCGGATTGTATACGGCGACTTTGCCGGCATTCCACTCGCTGACCCAAATACGCCCTAAAGAATCAGCCCATACCCTGCGCGCGCCCTGGTTTGGCGTTGGAGGCTCTAAGATCGTCGCCTCCCGCGTATCAGAATCGATGCGTCCCACATAACTGTTTGCCAGCGAGGCATAATAAACAGTCCCATCAGGTGCACTGGCGATGCCATAGGGGCCTCGACCGCGCGGTGCGGAGAAGACTTCTAACGTGGCGCTTGCGGGGTCAAAACGACCATAAACACCATTCTGGCCGGTAAACCATAGAATGCCCATATCGTCGAAGACAGCGGTGTTGAGATTGGCATTCCCTCCTCCTGCAGGCAGGTGAAAGACATCCACTTTTTCCGTGTCGGGATCTACACGTACGATGGCATTAAGTCCACTATCGGTCACCCATGCTGCGCCATCGGGTCCGACAATCACGCCATGCGGAGCTGAGCCAACACCAAGGGCGATATGATGCGTTTCGCCAGTCTCCGGATCGAGGCGGCCCAGTGCGCCGAGTCGCTGCGCTGTGTACCAGACTGAGCCATCCGGGGCAGGTGCTACATCGTGAGGGTGAGATCCAGCGGGGACTGGATACTCCTGGAGAGTGGTTTCAATGGTTGGTGGATCGCTTGGTGGATCTTCTGAAGTTGGTATCGCCTCATTTTCAACAGAAGGTGGGACTGGGCTTGGTTCGCGGGTTGCTACAACCACACCGAGGGATTGCGTGGGTCCACTTGTACAAGCCGCCAGGGCATATACTAAAATTATGCCGGGTATCATTCGCAGGATCATTCGTAGTCTTTCCTCTTTACATTGCGCGTTCCCTGTTTAGTAATATTCTCATCGACATCTTCGCCAATTGCATTAGAAAAGACCTTAGCTTTCCCGAAAATTATGGACAGCGAACGAAGATCAGCAGATTTGCTTCATTCAGAGTTCGGATTTTTACGAAACAGCGATTCGGTCCAAGTCTTTTGACTGCTATCAAAATGCGCCTTGGCCGTCTGCAAGAACGGGCGCATATGTTCGCGAATATAGCCGTCCAATCCCAATTCTGACGTCTTCGCTAACGTGTTTCGATAGCTATCGAGGATCTTTTCGTCCAGCAATTCCACACCTGTTTGGCCAGCCGCCATCACCAGGCCGGCACCCTTTTTGCTCAACGAAATGGCTTCGTATGCCATGACGCCCCCCAGTCTATCCAGCGATATGTTTTCTTGCTTGTTCAATTGCTGCATGCGCGCCCAGATCTCATCCATCTTCGGCAGTAGATCAAGCGTGCTTGCAAATGCCTTGGCGTAACCAGCCTGCATCTCTTCTGCCAGCTCTTCCAAACTTTCACGCGAGAGTGGTGGTATGTCGATCGCTAGCGCACTTCGGTTCGCAGCGCTTTGCAGCGCTTCGAGAACATCTACCAATTCTGTCGCTTCATCATCCTCGGCCAAAACGCCGTTCTCCTTCAAACGTTTGATGAGGCGTTTCAGATACACTTTGCTTCCACCGGCTGCATCACCTGCGATGGCAAATACCCAAAGCGGAGAGAAACCCATCGTAAATAACCCCGCAGCTTCCAACACCGTACCCGCCAGTTTGCGCTGCGCAAAGTCGGCGCTGAGGTCTACCTCCCCTACAGGATGATGACCCTCCATTTGGGCAACTTTCTCAAGGATGTATTGCTGCATCATGCCAATGGTGACCTTGAAGGTCGTCGTTTCGCGCAGCGATTCTGGAAATACAGTTTCTGTGAAAAGGGTGCTCGCACCCACAGCAATCGCCGCCAAGGAGCGCAACGTGCGCTCCGGCATAGATAACAACTGGACCAACCGCTGGTGCACCGCATCCGAAAATGACTTTCTCATCCAGCAACACTCCTGGGAACAAGGTGATGATGTTTACTGCTCATGGCAAATAGTGCGTCATGCGCAGGGCCGGAGTGAGCGATGGCCGGCGCCATCAAAGTACAATAATAAACCTACCATCAATCCGAGTTTTATTTTCCATACACAGAAATATGTTTTTGGCTCTCTTGGGTGAAGGCGTCCTTCGCCCAGGATCCCCAACGATCCTTGAGCCTTAAGCCTGCCAGATTCGCCATAAGATCGAATTCCGAGGGCCATGCGTAGCGCAATTTCACAGGATACAAGTTAACCTTGTTGTTCGTAAACAGAACATGTTGGCTTGTTATCTGCTGCAGAAGCGAATCGTGCAGGGTTACGTCGATACGCACCTGCTCTTCTCCCAGCTGCACAGCGCGCACATTTTGATTCTGATCTTAACGCGATAAATCAGGCACGAAGGCTTCAATAAGGAAGACACCTCCTGAGCTTAAATATGGTCGGCTGCGCTTTGAAAACAGCGCACCTGTTCTTCCTGGGTGAGCAGAGCATAGAACGTATTAAAGACCACATAAATTAAGTCAAATTGCTCATCCATTTCAATTTGAGCAAAGCTACCCATTGTGATCTCAATATCCCTGCCCCGCGGCTTGGTTTTCAATTTCGATACCATCGCTTCCGAACCATCAATACCATAAAGCTCGACGCCTTTTTTCTGCAGAGGCAGCGCCACTCTGCCGGTACCTATGCCAAGTTCCAGGGCCCGCCCTCCCTCTGCAAACTTATACAGTAGGTCGATGGAGTTCTGGTCAACCTCTTTATAAAACTCATCGTATACCTCGGCGATTCGTTCACCGTACGTCGTGATTTCAAATTTTTCCATCGCATGAACTCCAATAGCAGACTACTTCAGGTTCGAATCAATAAATAAAGCACTATCGTGTGGCCGAAGTAAGTTTCCGTTTTGTTCGTGAGCATATCAATGTCAAATTTTTCGCTGAAGCGAAGCTCAACTTCATCATAGGGCAGCCTATTATCAAAGCACATCAGCAGGTATTGGCTGCCCGGATGGCTCAAGGGCAGCACGTTCGACACATACAAATCGCGATCCTTTCGATTTAGATCATTCAATGCACCAAAGTCCAGGAGAAAATCAAAGGTTCCGCGCACATTGCGCAGATCGGTGAGGTCGTCGCGGATAAATTCCACCTTCGCTCCCTCCGTCTGCGCGCGCTTACGGGCGAGTTTGATGGCAGTAGGTGAAAGGTCGATGCCGGTCACATCAAAGCCGTGTTTTGAAAGGTAGATGGATTCGATTCCCGCGCCGCAGCCAAGGTCAATCGCACGCCCGGGAGTGATGCGGCCGCTTTCGACGAGTTCTTCAATTTCGGGTTTTGATCCGAAGACCCAATGAATGGGAATGTTGAAGAGCTGAATCATGCGGTAGATTGGTTCATAGAAGCGTTTTATACTCGTTTTCCCTTCTCACACACTCCGGGGCTCTGCTCGACTTTATTCGGGATTCACGCGTAACGCTCATCATAACGAAGCCCAATGAATACAAAAATATTGGGGCTTCGCTCAACCGAATTAAATAATACGAAAACTCCGCCCGATAGTCTTCAGGCAACCGAAGAATCCACGCGTCCATGCCAATAGTTGCCAAGAGCTTCATCAATTGCTGCGCGATTCCTATCCAATTCAGTTTGATCTTGCTTGTCCTCCAGGTGAGCGACGATCGCCTGGGTTTCCGACGCGGTGAGGGCCACAAATCGCTCCCTAGCATAATCAAACCAGATCAGCATGGCGTAGCGTCGTCCATTAACGAGCACTGCTCCTGATGGTTCCGTCAATCCATGCGTGAGATTGAAGGTTGCATCCGTGTGTAGCAATTGGCCATCGAGAACGACGAGCAAGTAGGCAGGCAGATAGAAGCGGAACGCGACATGCGAAAAAAAGCTAAGCGCGGAGGCATTCCCGATTCATGTATCGGGATCGATTTCGGGATAATAATCCCGGGGCAAACCACGCCCGCCATCCTGCGCGGCCAGTTTTTCTTGCAGCCCTCTGGCTCACAATGCCTCAGGCAAACGACGAACGCCGGATTCACGGATTCGGGCTGTTGGCTTGAACCCGAGTTTCGAAGGCGCGTCGAGCAGCACAATAGTCTTATCGTGAGAATTCATAGCATACTTCAGGTATACCGCGAATAGGCTTTATTAGCGCGAGCTGCGCTCGCCCAAGCGGTCAAAATCGATGCGCTGGGATTCAACGGGTAGCTGGCCACTTAGCTGCAATTGCCTCTTGGATGCCCGTATATCGCCTGCGCACTCCGCCTCCACGCCAACAGAAATCTGAAGGATTTCTGTTAAGCAGCTTGACAACGTCGGCCGTAACTCCGCGCAATAATCACTTTCACACTCATCTGCAGGTCTAAATTACCCATTTCCCTACTTGCCCACAGAAATCTGGAGGATTTCTGTTAAGCAACTTGACACAGTCAAGTTGCCATCATCCGTGCAATAATCTCTTTCAACAGTTTTGCCGCAGCCATCGCCGTGATTCCGACGACATCTTTATCGGGATTGTATTCCACAATATCAGCCCCTATTAATGTCCCCTTCAATCCTTGAATAAGTTTGATAATTTCGCGGGTCGTCATTCCCCCCGGCTCATGATGTGAGACGCCCGGTGCATACGCCGGATCAAGCACATCCATGTCCAGGGACAGATAAACGTATTCTCCAAGCTCAATCTCAACTGCCGGATCCCACTCACGCATCTCAATTACCTGCACCCCAAAATTCTCTGCTTGTGCACGCAGATGCGGCGTCTGTGTCCTGATCCCCACCTGCACGAGTTGTTTTACAAGCCCTTGCTCCATAATGCGTGCAAAGGGTGAGGCGTGGGAAAACCGTTTCCCCGCGAATTCGTCGTACAGATCGGCGTGGGCATCAAGCTGTAAGAGGCTCAATTGGGGATATTTCCCAGCGCACGCTCGCAAGATCGGATAGGTGATGGAATGGTCACCACCAAGCACGGCGGCGCGACAATCGCGCTCCATCAATTGGCCAAGTGCTTTTTCGATCTCCCCAAACGCGGCTTTGTCAGAGGAAATTGCCAGGTCGCCAATATCCTTCCAGCCGGTATGTGCGCTTAGGTCCATTCCGTTCTCGGCACTCAAGTTAGTGGAATCGCTGTATAGACTTTCGCGGATGCGCACGGGTGCTTGCGCCTGACCTGCCAGAAAAGTTGCGCCACCATCATACGGAATGCCCAGGACAGCAACCATGCCTGGCTGAAGTTTGTTAATTTCTTCGATGAGATCCGCCATTTTTACT
The DNA here is from genome assembly GCA_022561215.1 of Chloroflexota bacterium. Classification (GTDB taxonomy): domain Bacteria; phylum Chloroflexota; class Anaerolineae; order Anaerolineales; family E44-bin32; genus JADFRQ01. Next base: position 49,103 of record JADFRQ010000005.1, read on the forward strand.
CCGGACTGAACTCAGTAAAATCCCCACGAACCTGACAGCAAATCGCTTATTCACGCTTCCTGGAACGCTTTCAGACATTTTTCACCTTCATTATTGAGGGTTCCACCGAAGATCGAATCGACGTCCTTTTGGGCAAGGTCTAAACCGCTGCCATACGCGTAGCGAACCTCCTGGCTAGCGTGCTCAGCAAATGCTGCTTCTCGAAACTGCATGGGAACCGGGAATGTATAGATATAGTTGCCTTTGCCAAAAGCAAAGATCCCATACGTTTCAAGATGAATCAATACGGGTTTTGCAAACACAACCCAGAGGTAATCCGTCGGTATTCTGGACGTGAGCTTCTCCAAGTCCCTGATCAAAACCGTCGGCTTTGCAGGTGCTGGTTGCATGATGTTGCCAATCGGAAGAAATTTCCACTTAGTACGTACATCGGATGTCGTTTTCAGGGCTAAAACGTGACGTAATTCCCGAGCAGGGATATGGCAATGAAGCTGACACCGCCAACCGCTAGGGACGAACTCAAACCGACAATAAAAGGCTTAATGCCCAACTCCTTGAAGGATCGAAAGTTCGTACTCAACCCCACACCCGCCAATGCAACCACCAGGAAGTCGGCTGCCCAGGATTTTATGATTGAAATCAGCGAGCCCCAAGCAACGTCATCCCAAATTCCAAAGGCGGAAGCGCCCAGATTAATCCCCGCATCCCCAATCGATCGGAGGATCGCCAGGGTGATAAAACCAAGGATGAAGAGGGGTAAAAACTTTAAAATATTGGACTGCCTTCTCTCGCCGCTTATTGAAGTATTTGTTCTGCGCGTGTAGGAGAAGGCCATCAAGGGAATGACCAGCGCCATAAAAACATTGCGCACCAGTTTTGTGACCGTGGCAACATCCAGCGCCAGCGATTGCCCAAAAACATCGGCATACACACTTGCTGATCCGACAACCTGTGAGGTGTCATGCACGGAGGTGCCCAGAAAGAGCCCCGCGCGTACTGCGTCACCCGCGAAAATTGCGTTGGCCAAGTAGGGATAAAAAATCGTCGCTACCAGTCCAAAAACGGTGATCACGGCGACGGCATAAGCCGACTCCTTCTCGTCGGCATCAATCGCTGGCCCCGTCGCCAGGATCGCGGAAACACCGCAGATCGCAGTTCCCACAGCGATGAGGATGCCCAGCCGATCAGGCAAATTCAGTCGCCTGCTGACAGTCGTCGTGATCAACAAAGCCCCAGCGATACATAACATAACGATGGGCACACCGATGGCCCCAAGTTTGAACACGTCAAAAATTGTCAGCCGGATCCCCAGCAGGATGATCCCCAGTCTTAGGACTTTCCTCACGGCAAAACGAATTCCCGGGGTGAAAACCTTGGGGATCGTCAGGATTGCACTAAGGATAAGCCCCATCAAAAGTGCCAACATGACCGCTGATATGGGCGATTTAGCGTAGCCGAGAAGATTGACGCCGAGGAATATACTCAATCCTTTGCTCAGCCAGGCCAGGGAAACAACGGCGATCAAACCTGGAAGCAGGCTTGGCGCCTCAGCAATACGCATGCCGAGCAAATTGCGCTCCAGGAAACCTAATGCTCCCGGTGATTTGGCTGAAGTGGGCTGGGACATATACGGCTCCATCTTGCGTGATTTCATTGTTGCTGCGCGTGGAATAGTGCTTGCGCACAAGCCATTTCTAACGAAACAGGATTGGCTTGCCCCAGTCTAAGGTCCCTTAATCGACGGCTTTCTCCAGGAGCATGCCTCCTCCAGTGCGGTAACAATAACATGCCCCACTCACAGGGTGCGAGATTAAAATTTAATCAGTTTCCAAAATACCCTCAGTTGAAAACTATTTTTCTTTGCTGATCTTGATGCGCCAAATAAGCTCGGCGATTTAGGTGCGGAAATTTCGCTTAGTAGGTAAACATGCGGTCGTGTTCGACGGCAAGACGCACAAGATCTTTAGGACTCGCAAATTCGTACGACTTCCCTTCCAGGTCCTTCTCACTCAAACCTCTGCTCTTCGAGGACATACCAGAAAGATAGATCTTCACTCCGCTGGAAGCCACTGCATCATAAGGCTCTCGAAGGACCCCCGTTCCCAGTCCGCGCAGGTGATCGATTGCCCCCTCTCGCATGAGCTGCACACCATCCCCCGCGAGAAACAGGGTGACAGAATGACCCTCTTCAATTGCTGCCTTGGCAATATGAAAGCCCAGGGCCGCGCGGGTCGGGTGTTCTGGTCCATGGGTGATATGCACCAATATCTTCGCCATTCTATTTCTCCTTTTAACAAAATTTGCTTGCCGGTTGGGAAAGCCTCGCTTACCAAGCGGAATTCTACACGTTATCACACACGATCTCTATCGCTTCCAAACACACCAGGGGGAATGGTGGCTATCGCGCAACCACAGTGAGAGATGCTGCGGCTGGATCGTTTCACGAATTACGTTGAGCAAGCTTTCGGAAATAGCCTCCTGATCGACTCCGTCACGCAAACTCGCGCCAAAGGCGGCCAAGATTTGCTGCATGTCGTACTTGCTACGGTAGAAACGGCGGTCGAAGAGCAATTGAACGCGCCGTCGCAGCGGTCGAAATAAGGCGGCGATGAAAAGCGTAGATGCCGCAATCGCTGCCGAAGATTGTCCGCCCGCCAATCTGCTAAAGGTGCTATGAAGAATTGTGATGCACGTAAGGTACGTCAGAGCAAAGATCAGCGTGATCAAGCCGTAAACCAGCGTGCGATTGATGATCAGATTGATGTCATAAGGGCGGTAAAGCACAATCGCGATTGCGGCTGCTGCGAGAAGAATTAACAAAATTAGGCCTAGGCCCAGCTGCCCAATCATCTCCCCCACTGTGCCCATCAACAACAGCGAGATTATCGTGAAATAGATAGACCACTTGAGCTGGTGTCGCTGCGTATCGCAGGCTTTTCGATAGCGAGCGATCGGAGCGAAGATCGATATTAGAACGACCGCCAGTCCAACAAAATAGCCCATGCCTAAAAAATCCTTGATCCAAGGTGGGAGGAGCATACCCGTTGGATTCCACATTGGAAGCTGTACTGCGGGTGAGCGCGCGTACACATAGATCGGTCCATAATCAAGCATCTGATTCAGCGTACCTAGAACAATTGCTAGCGCGATTATGCCGATTGCCGGACGCCAGCGTGGCGATGGAAGTTGGCCGTTCGGAAATAGCAAATAGGGCAGTGCGATCAAGGCGGGAAAATAAATTGGTTCGCCCCACGATTGCAACCACCCCATGAAACGCGCGCCTGTAAGTTCCCTCGGGGCTATGGTTACCAGCCCGTAGACAGAATATTGAATTGCGAAACCCATGACAGTGCTTATCAAAGCCAGTCCGAGCAACAGCCAGCCAATCGAATGCTGGGGTTTGCTGCGGACGATAAACGCGCCAACCGTGGCATAGCTCAAGTTAAATACGAGGCCAACTACCGGGCCTACTTCCAGGCCCCGTAGTATTGGCTGATTTAAATAGTAGATGAGCGCGGTTAAAGCGGTGCCGACTATGCAAAAGAGCCAGACGATGCCCAGGCGACGGTTTGCTCCGACGAAAAGCCGGAGCCAAAATCCTTGTGATTACGCTATCATGCTAGATTGTTTTGCTCCCGAATCGAAAACCCTTTGGCCGATCCATTTTACCCTTAGAAGCGTCCAAGAAGCGTTACGAGATTGGTTGAAACTGCGAGCACGGGATCGGAATCAGGGCGTGGTCCATCCCAGGCTAACTCGATGATTATGACCGATCTTGATGTCTGGATCGAATGCACCATCCCCTTTCTGAAGGCACTTTATTATGCAGCCAACCAAACCCAACCTGCTGATGTTAAACTAATGCCCATGAGTCCGCTAATCACGCTACTAATCCTTGCCTTCATCGGCAGCGTTGCCGGCCTAATCGGCGGCGTAATTCTGCTCTTTAGAAAGAAATGGGCAAAGAGCTTAGCTGCCGACGCGATCCCTCTGGCAGCCGGCGTTTTATTAGCAGTTTCTCTATTGGATTTACTTCCACAGGCGGTGGATAAAGTTGGTGATCTCGCTTTCACGATTGTACTCGGTGTATTTGTAACGTTGTACTTGGTCGAGCGTTTTCTCTTTTTCCTGCACCACCACGACGTGGAGGACGGCCACGAAGCCCACCGAAAGGAAACTGTTCCCCTAATAATTTTTGGCGATACGATTCATAATTTTCTGGACGGCGTCGCCATTGCCGCAGGATTTTTGGTAAGTCCTTCCCTGGGGGCTATTGTGGCTCTCTCAACTTTCTTGCACGAAACGCCGCACGAAATCGCCGATTTCGGAATTTTACTTGCCAACGGTTGGAGTCCAAAAAAAGCGTTTGCGGCAAATTTTCTATCCGCCATAGCAACTTTTCCAGGCGCGCTATTAACCTACTATTTTGCAGCTTTTATTGAGCCTGCGGTAGGAATCCTTTTAGCAGTTGCCGCAGGACTTTTCCTTTATATCGCCGCAACTGACTTTTTACCAGAAACTGAGCACGCTCCCAAAGAAAAAATGGGGCGCCAGGCCCTTTTCCTAATCATCGGTGTCTTGGCAATCGCAGCTCTTAAATTGGTAGCGCCAGAGCTACCCTGATCCGTGATTATTCGAGCCTTAATCTAAGCCTTAATTAGCAGCTCTATTTTGGAGCCCAAATCTCGCGAAAGTGTCGAACCAGCTGGCCTTCCACCCTCAATAAGTGGTTGGGCTGTCTTCAAGTGAGAATAGAGCGACCCTTGCTCTCGACCAGTAGTTCACTTTCGTGGGTATTGTTAACCAGGTTTTAGCTGAGGTACCTAATCCCGCTGCTTAGGCAGGGGCTCGCCCTCTGGAATGAATTCGAGAGCCAACCCATTATTGCACCAGCGCTGCCCCGTTGGTTGCGGACCATCGCTGAACACATGGCCCTGATGCCCACCGCAGCGTCTGCAATGGTATTCGGTTCTGGGTAATACAAGTTTAAAATCGCGCTTCTTCTTGATGTTCCCTTGAATGGGTTCGGTGAAGCTCGGCCAGCCCGTGCCGCTTTCAAACTTCGCTTTGGAGGTGAAGAGCGGCAGATGGCACGCGGCACAGATAAACATCCCCGTTCGCTTCTCGTCATTAAAGTCATTGGAAAATGCGCGCTCGGTGGAATTCTCGAACAGCACCGCGTAGCGGTCAGGCGTGATTAGAGAACGCCACTCAGAAGGTGGTTTTGATAATTTGTCATTCGAGCTTGAATCTGATTTGGACATGGCATCCTCCTAACCAGAGGATAACACGGACACGCCAACGATTCGTCCGATGACAATCTCGCCTCTCGGCTCCTCGCGAATTATCTCGATCTGTTCGGCGCAAACGCTGAGGTCGCTTGACTTCGTCTTGCATACGCGCGGGCGCTGTACCCTACCTTACGCGGCGTCCTTACTTATGGCGTGGGATTACGCTCCAGTTGCGGCAGTAATGATGGCAACTTAGTTTCAGCAAGTTGCTTGCACTTCTGCAAAGCAATCGAAGATAGCACGCGGTATGAATATAGGGAGGTAGCGCTGCTGCTGTGTACCAGGGAACAGCCTGGTACACATGATCGAAGTTCGCACGCTATAGGAGGCGGTTGGGCGCAAGAAACGGATGATCAACTCGCGTATGAGCCGGTTCTCAGTTCGTCCAAAAGAGAAGGACCTGAGGGAATCCAAGATAAAACGCGCTTAGCCTTTTCGATCGACACAACCATCTTGGTCCCAATGATTCGCCCGAGGAAGCCCGCCTTTTCCAGCTCATCGTGCGGAATCGAAACGGTCTTGCCTCCAAGGCCAGCGGCATGGCTTATCGCCTCCGCTACAACTTTTGCCTCCAATATCGAACCGTCCGCGGCGTTATAGGCCTCGCCCGGATCGGACTTCTCCAATGCCAAACGATACAGATCGGCCAAGTCATCGATATAGACCGAGCTTATCAGAGCATCACCCTCTCCGATGTAAACTCCGCCGCCCATCTGCCGGGACAGATTGAACCAGGCCATGATGGGGTTGCTGGCGCCATAGCCGTAAGCTATCGTCGGGCGTATGACGATCGATCGGACACCGTCCGCAGTAGCTCCCAATACCTTCTGCTCATTGGGTGCGTGAGTAGGCGCAACGATCGGCATGCTCTCATCTACAGGAGTAGTACCGGTGTCGCCGTAGCCGCCGGCACCACTCGTGAGAATGAACGTCTTATCGGTACCCTTGAGAGAATCGACCATCGCCGCTACGGCGGCCGTCATCATTTTCAAGAGTTCGTCAAAATTTACGTCTGGGCCCATTTGAGGAAAGGCTGTGTGAATTACCGCATCCGCCCGCTTGACGCCCTCGACCATGCTCTCCGGGTCGGCCAGCTCTCCGCGGTGAACCTCGTATCCCTGTTCCGTGAGTTTTGCCGCCGATTCATTGGAACGTGCCATTCCCAACACGGTGTGTCCTGCACCCGTCAGATTTTTGGCGATCGCCGCGCCAATATATCCCGTTGCTCCTGTTATGAAAACTTTCATTTTAAGTCTCTCCTTTCAAAAAAATAATCGCCATGGCGGGAGCCGTGACGCCGATCACGAAGTCACCAACGAGGGCCACTGTGCGGGATGGTATCGCCCAGATTAGGCACCAAGGTAATCGCGAGGATTTGGTAGTTCATCCACGCGGTATTTACGAGCACCGCATTGACACCGCGCGGCCCGCGGATCCATTCATTGACAGTTGTCCTTGGATTACCGCCCTAAATGCAGACAATTCCGAATCCTCTCATCGATTTTTGAATATAAGGTAATCAATTGGGAAATTCCAGAGGTTGAATGTTCGCAGCGATACCCTCATCCGCATCGGTGAACCCAATTCGTCTATGTGTCATATCGCAGAAAGGTTTGTTGCGGGACCCTCCGCATCGACATAGTTCTGCTTTTGTGCCATGGTAGCTTGTTTGCCGATCAGTGCTGTAGAGTTCAAAGCTACCTCGTAACAGTAGTGGACCGTTGGGGAGGGGCGCTACAGTCAACAACCCCTGTTCAGCAACGGCTTTCCGGTTTGCGCTTAACTTTCCCGCATCTTGGAATTCAATCCGGAGGTGAGAGTTATCACAATACGGCTTGTTTGCGGATGCACCGCAGCGGCACAGTGCCAGGCGCGTTTCCTTAGATACGGTCTCGCCGCTTACAGTCCGGATCTCGACATTTCCACGCACGTACAGAGGACCGTCTTCCACAAGTTTGATGGTGTTTTCTCCTGCAATCGGCTCGGCCTCACCCCCATCATTGCGTTCGAAATGCAGCGCCCCAGTGGGGCAGCGCCCGACAACCATAGCCACATCATCGGCAGGCGCGTTTCCCGGCTGTGCCCACGGCCTCTTATTGCGATCGAACACTGCCGGGAGTCCGCGCACGCACTCGGCGGCGTGGATACATCGCTTCGCGTCGAAGGTCACGTCAATGGCTTCGCTCATGTAGCGGTGAATTTTGCTGGTCATAGATCTTGGTAATCTCTAGATACCAACGTTCGATACTCCGGATGCTTTTCGATGTAACCGCGCACAAACGGGCACAGTGGAACAACTTCCAGGCGCTCAGTTTTGGCGTATGCGAGCGCAGCATGCGCAATGGCGCTGCCGATGCCGTTCCCCTCCATGGTTTGCGGGACGCCCGTGTGAATAAATGTCACGTGCTTGCCTTCTTTCACATAGTTGAGCACGGCAACCTGATCGCCGATGCGCACTTCAAACTGTTGAAGGGCGATGTTGTTAGTGACGGTCCACTCGATGTTCACGATGTTTCTTCCTGCAGATCTCCCTCTTTGACCTGAGCTGTCGGCCCGGCCGGTCGGAGGATCATCCACGCAAGGAACACCACGCCAAGCAGCAATGAAATCCCGCCGGCCACGGCAAAAGCAGCGGAGAAGCCTGCCTCTGAAGCAATGGGTTGGATCGCGATAGGTGAGAGGAACTGCCCAAGGAATACCGCCGTTATTAAGCCGCCCACAGCTCGACCGCGCGCGGCTGCGGGAATGACGGTGAGCAGCCACAGGTTAAAGTTCGGTAACGAGAGGCCGACACCGATACCCGACACCACCAATCCCAGAATGATACCGGCAAACTCGGACGATAGTCCAATGATCAATGAGCCCAGGCCGATCGCTAGAAAGACCACTACGTTGATGCCCTGGAACGATAGGCGCTGCTTGAGGCGCTGATATTGCAGCGAAAAGACACCGCCGACAAGCACCGATACCGCCAGAGCCAGTCCTATCTGGCTGTTGCTGATTTCGCCCAGGTCGGTAAGCAGGAAAGGCAATAACACAGGCCCTATAAAGAACAACATCGTGAGGGCAAAAGCCAACACATAAATAGGCGCAACGCTCCGATAGGGCACTGCGGCTGTGTCATCCTGAGATTGCTGCTCGCCTGCTGTTTTCTGAGCCTGAGGTTCGTCAATGGCAAAGAGGACGCCGAGCAATATGCCAAACGCGTAAAGATAAAGCAGGAACGGAAGCCTCCAATCAATATCTGCTAGTATTCCACCGACAAGCAGAAATACCGCGCCGCCAAATGCCATGAAGGCGGCCTGATATCCCAAGAACTTACTGAGTTTGCGGCCGGAGAAATAGTCTGCGATAAGCGTAGTAAAGCCGCTCGTCGTGCCGGCGACTGCAAGACCCAAAAGCGCCCGGCTGGCCAAAATGCCGTACAGCGAGCCAATCACGTAGCCTGACGCTCCAGCTAAGCCGTACAGGATCACGGCCACGACCAGCACGGGTTTTCGTCCCCATCGATCGAGCAGAAAACCCGAGAAGGGCGCGCCAATGGCCGAGAACAGGGCGGGAACCGTCAACAGCATCCTGACCAGAAAGTCGGCGTTCGGAATGTCCTGGAAGGCTCGGCTCATCGCCGGCAGTGCCGGGGCGATGGTCGCGCCGGCCAGCACCGTCATGGCACTGCCCAGCAAGAGTGTTGCATTCCGATATTGGATCTTATTCCCGTTTGGCATATCGAATCTCCCAACAAACTATATAGCTATATAACTAAGCCGGCTAAGTAAATGATTCAAAAAAAAAGATTTAATCTCCAGATTTAAGATTTTGATACACCTGTAGAAGAAGGCGGCGGAGCAAGATCCGCTCGTCCGCGGTCAGGTTGGCCATGCTGATAGTCTCGAGCTCTTCCCACACATCGAGAACTGGCTCGCGCAATTCACGGCCTTTCAGCGTGAGGAATATTCGTGATACACGTCCATCTTCGCTATCTTGGCGGCGCTTGACCAATTCCTCCGCCTCCAATCGACCAACCATCCGGCTGGCCGTAGCTGGTTGCACATGAACTAGCTCTGCCATCTCCGACAGGCTAAGCCCGTCTCTCTGCCACAGCTGTAGCAAAAACATCTCCTGGCCAACATACAGGTCGATGGCCGCAAGCAGTTCGCCAGCTTTGTTGCGATGTGTCTTGCACACATGCGCCAACAAGTATCCCGTGCTTTCAGTAATTGCTTCTTGTTTCATCGTAGATGACCTAATTTTTGTTTAGCTGGCTAAGTAAGTATACCGCAGTTTACACGGCACAAGAAAGATCATCCAGGATGGCCTTTGCCTAGGGTTGGGATAGGTTATTGGAGGCTATTGCCCGCGCGATCTGGCTCGCATCTGCTTGGGATATTGGTCTAATTCCCGGATAACAGCTTATTTCGATAAGCATATTTTAATATTCCCAGCCTGACCCAACATGCCGGTCATATAGCAGGGTCCTTTGCGCTTTGAAAAGAATCGTTGGAGGGCGGCCGACTTATAGCTGCAGGCAAACATAATGATACGCCGACGATGAGGTGCAGTTACGCCAGGTTCTGCATCCGCAGTGCTCTTGGAGTTCAGAAAGCCCGATTGACCAAGTTTTCTGTGACGCGCGCTTTGTGGGGACGTTGTGCATCATAGTGCGACAACTACCCCCGTGTACTCATGGCACATTTTGGCTCGACCCCAAATCAGAAACGGTCAGGTTTTGCCCTGTGACAAAATTGTACGAGTCAACTACCAATTGCAGCACTGTTTCCAGCTCTTCAAGGGTCTGAGGTGTATAGATCATCACAAGCCCTGGAATTCCTAGCTGCACAGCGATAGGCTGCGATTCGACCCATCCGGCTTCATTCGCTTCGAGTGCTCGATCGAGTGGAAGGGAGGCATGCAGGCTTCCATCAGGGTGGATATGAGCAAACTCGCGCCCAGAGACGATTTGATCGGGTCGAGTAATCTGCACTTCCTCGCCTATCCAAATGCCACGCGCTCCCGGAAGCGAAAAGGCAGAGGGTCGGTTTTCTACGCCCGGCAGCGAGAAGGCACGCCGAAAAAGTTCTGCGTTGACCTCTGGCACTGCATCCACATCGATTTGCTGGTGGGGCACTGATCCCGTCGTGGCTGGGCGCGGGCTTTGTCGTTTGGGGAGTTGAGGGTATTTCACGTAGAGCTCCTTATCGGGAATACATGCACTGATGCCAATTCCGGAAATGATGGCAGCTATGAAAATCCCGGAGTGCATCCTTTTCACAGATAGGCGTCTGGACAATTGGGCGGTACCCTTACTTTCAATTTTCGTCGGGCTCCATCTTCGGCGATCCGACACTACGTACGCTCAGCTACAATCAGGCTTCCCGTTCGTTGCTCCAGCACCAAGATCGCGAGGATGCCTGTAAGAGCAATCATGAGGGTGACTACTGCGCTAACGCCAGAGAAAGCCACGATCCCAATTGCTGTCGCCATGCTCAAAAGCACACGCGCCCTCATCAGGATGCCGGTCGCTCGCCATACGGCAGCCGCCATCCCAGCAACAAAAAGGACCAGACCGAGTGCAAGAGCTATCCTTCCCACTAAGGGAAGAGGTCCAACCGGATGTGCCACGGCGGTTTCCACTAATGCAGCATAAGCGATTACCCCAAAGAGCATGGGGAAATGCAGCAGGCTGTAGACGCTTCTCGCCATCGTCGATTGCTCAGCACCCCGAGAAGATTCTAGTGCATGGTCAAGTGCGGGCTTGGCGCGCACGAAGTAGCTCCACCAGAGGGCGCAAGTGATTGCGACTACTAGAACTCCCACAGCGACAAGGTCGATGCTCAAGATCGCGTCCGTAACTTCACTCGCCGCGACAATCAAAGTCTCACCCAGCGCGATGATGACAAACAGTCCATGGCGTTCACTAAAGTGATCGGGGTGGATGTTCCACCCCTCTGCCTGGCCGCCGACGGCCGCGGCAAAGATGTCCAGGAGTATTGCGAAGCCCCAGAGCCAATACTGCGCTGCGCCTCCCATATACCCCCCTACTAGTACCGCGATCAGCCCACTAATCGATAAGACGATCCAGGTTCTAAGAGCTGCAACCAGTGCAGAAGCTTCTAAGGCTACAAGGGAGAACAGTATCAGTCCAATCACTCTCACCGAAATGTAGGTGATGGCGAACCATAACGCACGATCCTGAAATGCCTGCGGAAGACTGATGCCCATGAAAAGGGCAATTGCTGCTGCCACCAGCACACCGAACTGGACTAGATGGTGGTTCGTATTTGCAGCATTCAGAGCCCACGTGAGCTGAGTCCACCCCCACCAAACGAGCCAGAACACAAGGATCGCTTGACCTACCGTGATCCAAACAAGGTCATTGTGCAACAGGCTGACGACCTGTGTTACAGAGAACACGAACACGAGGTCGAAGAATAGTTCAACGAATGTCACCTTCTGATCTTCTGGGGAAACGATGGAAATCCGTTTCATGGGGATACTTCCTCCACGCATGCCAATCTGAACTCCCTTGAGTATAAATTAAATTGTTGCCTAAGAGCTGCGAGGCTGTGGAGAATTGAACCCGACAAGTCATGTAACCCCGGGAGGGGAGAGTAAGACCGACTCTTTCCCCTACCTTGTACTCGCAGCATTACCCTGATAATGAGTGACAACGAGATAGCGCATCATCCAAGCGTGCTCGGGGCATCATTCTTGGCTGTTCCTGCTGAGTATTTGGCGGTTGTTCACTATGCGCTTAGCTGGAAGGCTCAACTCGATGGTTTTTTATTGTCCTATCTAGCAAGTCACGCTCTTGAGGGCTTTGGTTCGGCAGTCATTCACTGAGAATTTCCACGGGTTTCATAGATTGAGAATGTACTCGACGCCCTGTCCACAATCCCCTCTTGGCTTTTAACTTCGGCCTCCAAATAGCCAAGCCTCTTGCTTCTATGGACGACTGTCACTGTGCAATTGAGAATGCCGGAGGTGATAGGTTTGAAAGAAGCGATCTTCATCTCGACCGTTGCGCATCTCTCACTCTCGTCCATGGTTGAATAAAAGGCTGCGCCCATCGCTGCGTCTGCCAAAGAGTAAATCACGCCTCCATGCAGCATACCGTATGGGTTGAGCAGACTTTCTTCAACGTTAAGCTGGCACTTGCTCCATCCGGATTCTTGTTTGGTGAAGCTCAAGCCAATCAAATCAGCAAAAGGGTTGAATCCCTTAGATCCTTGGGGAACATGCTTCGGCATCTATTACCTCAGATCTGACTTTGCAATTCTTGGAGAGCGCCTGACGCCTTCAGTACTACTAGGTGATACGAATGCAACCTCTGCTGCGCAGATCAGCTCATCAAATACTTGCCAGCAAACCTAAACTAATCACAAAAACGAAGAACAGCACAATGGAAATGATAACCAAAAAACAGCCCCCACCTGCCACCAGTGCAACGGATTGCCAACTTCCAGACCCGCTCTGCGTTTTTAGATAGGTCCGTGCCTGAATTCCCGAGATTATGGGGACTGCTATGTACAGCGGAACTAACAGGCAAGCTCCGATTCCAAGAGTGATCCAGGCGAGAAACCACGCGAAACCGATAAAGACCCACCAGCCGATCATCAGGCCAATTCCCAGCACAGTTCGGCCGCCGTAAACATGACCGATGCCTAAGATGGAAAAAAATCCGAATACTATCTCGAGCACAAGCGCAGTTGTCGCCGCGCCTTCTGTCTCCGGTGAAACTTCTTTCACAACATACTGCGGCGGTTGATCTGGGGGCTTGTCACTCATTAGGCTCTCCTCGTAAACTGCGGGTGCGAGTCGTATCTTCGGTCTTAAAATAAACCTGCGGCGTATTCGACCGGCCAGTCTCCGCCGCCGGGTTGCGCAGTGAAAGCACGCGTATCACATTAAGCGAAGAAGTGTAAAGCAAAAGTGCTCCTGCCCGTTCAGGGGATCGGCTGCCTGCGCTAAATTTACGGGCTTTTCGGACCGCGCAGGTAGTTTGTCACGGAATATCAGAAAATACATCTAGCGACGCGTACGCGATGCCCACCATGCTTGGCCCTGTATGGCCGCCCAGCACCAGTGACATAGGTCCCTCAGGTAACCAGGTGCAATCATAGCGTTGATCTATTTGCTCATGCAGCATGGCTTGCCCCCTCGGGGTTATGGGAATGGAGAACCTGTACTCGCAAGGCACTGCCTGGCGCATGATGGCGAGCTATCAGATCCGCCAACCTTTTGACAGCTCCCTTGAATGTTCGTACCTGGCCGAGCTGCGTATAGGTCCCGTTTTCTTTCTCCACCCCAATGAGCGGCTCGAGATTTATCACCGATGCTATCAATCCCTCCATATGACTGATGCGTCCCCCCTGGATCAAGTACTTTAGCTCATTCAGCGTATACGCGCTCTCTGTAGCAGCGCCAATGCGCTTCATCATTTCCTGAATCCGCTCTTTCGACCAGCCTGCTTTTCCTGCTCTGGCCGCCGCCTCTACTTGCCATCCTGCCGCGGCTGATAAGGTTTTTTGGTGTCTACGAGAGTGAGCTTTGCCTCCGGGACCATCTCTGCCCCTGCTTGCGCCGAGTTGAACATCCCGCTCAGGCCGGATGTCATATGGATGGACAATATGTCTGCATCGGTGGCTGCCAGGCGCTGATACGTCTCAGCAAAGTCTCCCGCCGATGGCTGCGACGTGATGGGTAAGCTGTCCGTCTCCGCCAACAAGCGATAGAATTCCTCCGGTTTAATATCCACACCTTCACGATAGGATTTACCATCAAGCGTGACAATGAGGGGCATGATATGAATGTTCAGATCCGCCATTTGTTCAGGAGGCAGCTATAGATCAGTTCCGCTATCCGTAACAATTTGCATTCAATTCTCTTTATATAAATCGGTCACTTTCCCGGTTGCCACGAGCATAAACCATAATTGTGAATCACTCTGGCTGCAATGTGCCCACTTATTGACTGTGAGTTCAATGGCAGAGGTTGTGGAACTGCATCCCCGCGTATGCTGTGAGCCTGCGGATCTGCTTCGCATTGATCACGTGCGTTCTGCAACCAATTGTTTTCCAATGCGCACAACTTCCTCCGCCAGTACGTCAAAATCATTCTGTACACTGCGATGATTCGCTATGGCCACTCGCAGACAGTATTGCTCGTTTAAAGTCGTATACGATGGGGCGCTGATCCCTTGTTCTTGTAATTGAATAAGAATCTCTTTGTTCAGTGCACTGAGTGTTTCATCATCCAGTGCCCCCGGATTGAAACGAAAACAAACGATGTCCAAACCGATCGGAGCCATGAGTTCCATGTCCGGCTCGTTTTCAATCAGCTGACCAAGGTAATGCGCTTGTTCGACGTTGCGTGCGATCATGCGGCCGAAGCGATCCAGACCATGTTCTTTGAGCGACATCCATACTTTTAACGCACGGAACCGGCGCGACAGTTGCAGACCATAGTCACTGAACCAGAATTGACCCGCTGCCAATCCGCGCGTGCCATGCTCAAGATATTCGGGGGTAAGCGAAAACGTTTTTCGATGGGCCGCATCATGGCGTACCAGTACGCAACCCGCCTCAAAAGGAACATGCATCCATTTGTGAAGATCGAGGGCAACCGAATCGGCTCTTTCAATACCGTAAAGTTGCTCTTTCACATTTTCTGCGAGCACGGCGACCGCCCCGATGGCGCCGTCCACATGAAACCACAGCTGTTCGCGTTGGCACAAGTCGGCCAACGCATTCAAATCATCTATCGCCCCGGTGTTAATCGTACCTGCACTTCCAATAATGCAGATTGGCTGCACACCTGCTTCGCGGTCGGCCAGAATGGCCTCTTCCAACGCATGGAGATTAATCGTGTAATCATCATTGATTGACACTTTTCGCAGACTATTGCTGCCCAACCCCAGCAGCTCAACCACTTTCTGATTACTGCTGTGCACTTCGCTGGAGGCGTACACCCTCAACTGTCGGGGAGCCGCCTGCATACCCAGCTTTCGAACGTCAAATCCGGCTTTTGTATTTCTAGCGACTGCGATACCTACAAAGTTGGCCATTGAACCACCGCTGACCAGGAGACCACTGGAATCCGCCGGAAAATCAAGAATTTCCTTAATCCAGTTGACCACTTGCCCTTCAACCAAGTTAGCGACATGATTGCCCCCACCAAGATTAGGGTTCATGATCGCCGCCATGAATTCAGCGAGGGCGCCAAACACCGTTCCGCTGCCCATATACCATGCCCAGAAGCGCGGATGAATATTGCCCATCGGATAGGGAAATACGGTCTCCAGAAACTCCTGATACACGGCCTCTGCGCCGGCAGGTTCGTGAGGGGCCGGCTCATCGAAACGTGCGGCTATCTCCTCTGGTACGGACTGCCACACTGGGCGTTCGCCGACCGTTTCGAGATAGGTGATGGCATCATCAACCATGCGGTGGGCTAGCGCACGCATCGCATCCCAGTCCTCTGGATCAAGCGTTTCGTATGCTACGTCAGAATTCATCCAATAAAACTCCTTTTGTTCAGAAATCACAATTTTGCGGCCAACGCCAACAGTCGGATCCTATGCAGCTGTTCGTCACAGCAGCCATTGCTAGTGAATCTTCTCGTTGGCATCGATCCTGCAAAATGCCTCGGCAACCTTCATCGAAGCCAATGATTAAATTGGGTCTGACTCAAATGAGAATAAAAGATTTAACATGCATCGGGGAAACTATCGTTCGAGGAATGAGAATCCCCCATGAATGTTAAGTTTCCCGCGCCCACTACGCCACTTGCACACTTTCCCCGCTTTGCACGTAGTCGAGCCACTCGGCTGAACGTTCGCCCTTTCCTATAACCGTCTGAAAGAATTCGGCTTGCAGCGCGCTGGTAACTGGGCCCATCGCGCCCTCGCCCACTGTACGGTAATCTATTTCCCGGATCCCCACACATTCTGCCGCGGTTCCGGTAACGAAAACCTCGTCGGCAGAATAGAGCTGATCCCTGCTGATAAGTTCTTCGATCACGCGATAGCCCAAATCCCGGGCGATGGTTATGATTGCATCGCGGGTAATTCCTTCCAGCACGATGGCACGTGGCGGCGTATAGATTGTATTATCGCGAACCAGGAAGATATTTTCGCCACTGCATTCCGCTACGAATCCCTCTGGATCGAGCATAATTGCCTCATCGAAGCCGGCCCTTATGGCGAGTGTTTTCGCCATAACCGAATTTACGTAATTACCGGAAATTTTAGCTTTGGTCATGGAAATATTAGGATGATGGCGGGTGAAGGATGAAACCATCGCGCGGATGCCCTTCTTCAATCCTTCATCTCCCAGGAAATTTCCCCAATCCCAGACCGCGATTCCTACTGCAGGAACCAGGTTATCGAGATTAAGTCCCAACCCACCTTCTGCCATATACATCAAAGGGCGAATGTAACATGACTCAAAGGCATTGGCGCGGATGGTCGCATGTACTGCCTGGCGAAGGGTTCCCAGATCGTAAGGAACCGCCTCGATACCCAAGATTTTCATCGAGTTTATGAACCGTTGCAGGTGCTCCCGCAGCCGAAACACGGCCGGCCCTTTCGTCGTGTCATAACAACGAATCCCTTCAAATACAGCAAGGCCGTAATGCATTGCCGGCGTCAGAAAGTGCACAGTTGCCTCGGCGTACGGCACAAGTTTTCCGTTCATCCAAATGACCTCGGATTTGGTCATACAGCTTCTCCTTCACCCCAGTAGTTTATTCTTTAGATCGAGAGTCCAGGCGCGCACAAATCTCTGTACTCATTTCCTGTGTGGATAGGCCGCCCCCCAGATCGCCGGTGCGTGCGCCATCTTCAATTGCCCCCTCTACCGCATGTTCAACACAATGCGCTTCTTCCGTCAACTTAAAGGAATGGCGCAGCAACATTGCCGCACTCAGGATCGCCCCAATGGGGTTGGCCACGCCCTGGCCCGATATGTCCGGGGCCGAGCCATGCACAGGCTCATAAAGGCCGAGACTGCCCTCACCCAAAGCGGCACTGGGGAGCATACCCAATGATCCGGTGAGAACAGAGGCTTCGTCGCTTAATATATCTCCGAACAAATTCGCCGTAACCAAAACATCGAAGCTTGCTGCTGAGGTGAGGATACGCATGGCGGCTGAATCGACAAGCTGGTAATCCAGTTCGATGTGCGCGTATTCCTGGGAAACACTTTTGGCAACTTCCCGCCATAGGCGCGAGGTTTCGAGCACATTGGCCTTATCCACCAGGGTGACCCTTCCTCTTCGCGAAGCAGCTAACTGAAATGCCAGCCGAAGCACTCTTCGAATTTCGGATGCGGTGTAGACCATGCTGTCGACGGCGCGAATATCTCCATCTATCTCCACACGTTCGCGCGGCTGGCCGAAGTAAATCCCTCCAGTTAACTCGCGCACAATCAAGAAATCAACATCCCTCAGCTTTTCTGCACGCAAGGGCGAAGCATCCATCAGGCCTGGATAAATTTTTATCGGTCGCAGGTTCGCATAAAGTTCAAGTCCGTAGCGCAATCGAAGCAGCCCTTGCTCTGGCCGCACGTCTGCCAGCGGATCGTCCCACTTTGGTCCTCCGACGGCCCCAAGCAATACGGCATCTGCCCCGCGACAGGCCTCCAAAACATCGGGGGGCAGCGGGTCAGCGTGTTCATCGATGGCGATGCCACCAAACGAGCGCTCTTCGAAATGGAATTTGTGATCGTAAATCGAGGATATTATTTCAAGGACTTTTCGAGCTTCTGTTATGACCTCAGGGCCTATGCCATCGCCGGGGAGGAGAACAATATTCGCTTGCATAAACGCTCCAATGAAGCTCGGTGACGGGCGAAAGAATACGATCGCCCTATCAAAACAAAGTTTACAATCAGTCTCTCCCGTCGGATAACCCACCCGTAGCGAGCACGAGCCCATACTCCACACTATCCGCCAATGCCAGCCAGGATGCTTCAATGATATTGGCAGATGCTCCAACTGTGCTCCAGCGCTGATTGCCATTACGCGTGTCAATCAACACGCGTGTTATCGCCGCGGTCCCATTTTGGCCATCCAGGATCCTCACCTTATAGTCCATAAGCTGGAAATCCTCAAATTCAGGATAAACAGGAGTGAGCGCCTTGCGCAAGGCGGCGTCCAGTGCGTTGACCGGGCCGTTGCCCTCCGCGGCAGTGTGGATTTGTTCTCCGCCGACATTCACTTTCACCGTCGCTTCGGCAAATGTCCCCCTGCCTTGTCGATGTTCCACCATGACGGCATAGTCGACCAATTCGAAGGGAGCAGAATATCCCGGCGTCTGTCGATGCAGCATGATGGCGACCGATGCTTCCGCGGCTTCAAATGAAAATCCACGCGCCTCCAAATCCTTGATTTCATTCAAGACTCCGGCGACATGCTCACCATCCAGTGCATCCAGCCCATATTGCTCTACCTTGCTCATTAAATTCCCGCGACCTGAAAGTTCGCTGACAACGACGCGCATCTCGTTGCCCACGATTCGTGGATCTACATGTTGATAGGAGTTGACGTTACGCCGCATCGCAGCGACATGAATTCCGCCCTTATGTGCGAAGGCACTTCGACCCACGTAGGCGGCATGTTCATCTGGGGCCAGATTAGCAATTTCGGCGACGAAACGCGAAATTTCCGACAGCTCGGACAATTGATCTCCCGGAAGTGTCCTTAATCCCAACTTCAATTCTAGATCGGGGATCAAAGAACAGAGATTGGCATTTCCGCAGCGCTCCCCATAGCCGTTGATCGTCCCCTGAACATGAACAACGCCTTCCCGGACCGCGGCGAGCGCATTGGCGACAGCACACTCACCATCATTGTGGGTGTGAATTCCCAGGGGACAATCGACCTCCCTGGCGACATGGCGAATAATGTCCTCGATCTCCCAGGGCATGGATCCCCCATTTGTGTCACACAAGACGACGGTCTGCGCACCACCCTTTACCGCGGCTTGCAAGGTGGCCATCGCATAGGCGCGGTCATTTTTATAACCATCGAAGAAGTGTTCGGCATCGTAAATGACATGCCGGCCGTTTTCCTGCAAAAATGCGACACTTTCCTCAATCATCCGCAGGTTCTCATCGAGCTCTGTGCGCAATACTTCGGTCACATGCAGTGTCCATGACTTGCCCACAATGGTGCACACCTCGGTTTGAGCGTGTAATAATGCCAGTAAATTCAAATCTTCCTGTGTATTGCTGTGGACACGTCGGGTTGATCCAAAGGCGGCAATTTTTGCATGCTGCCAGGTCATTTTAAGGGACTTCTCGAAGAACTCGACGTCTTTGGGATTGGAGCCAGGCCAACCTCCTTCAATAAACGTCACCCCCAAGGCGTCCAACCTTTGCGCAATACGAAGTTTGTCATCGCAGGCGAGAGAAAGTCCCTCGCGTTGAGTGCCATCGCGCAGGGTGGTGTCGTAAATTTCAATCTGCTGCGCTTCGCGTTGGTCAGTCATGTTCAGACTCGTATGCGCTTATCGCATCTTCAAAGGAAAGGATGTAGTCCAATTCGTTGGCCCCTTCGATGAGGATACGTTTCGAAAAGGGATCCAGTGGGAATGTTAAGGTTGTCCCATTCGGCAGGACCAGCTGTTGATCGTCTAAATCGACACTTAATTGGGCCTCAGGATTGGCAGCGACCATGGCAACCAGTTCGGCATGCGTTTCTGCATCAATAGCTATTGGCAAAAGGCCATTCTTAAGCGCATTCGTTCGAAAGATGTCGGCGAATGATTTGGCGATCACTGCTCGAAATCCATAATCGACCAGCGCCCATGCCGCATGTTCTCTGGATGAACCACAGCCGAAGTTCACGCCCATGATCAGGATGGAGGCACCTTTCGAGGAAGGCTGGTTAAGTGCAAAATCACCATGTTCATCCCCCTCCGACGAGTATCTCCAATCGGCGAATAAATGTTTTCCGAGACCGTCTTTTTTTATCGTTTTTAGATAGCGAGCGGGGATAATTTGATCTGTGTCCACATCATCCAATGGCAGCAGAACCGCGCTTGACTTAATCCTTTCGAATTTCACTAGCCACTACCTTCATCTGAACAGGATCATCGCAACGACGACGCCTGTTTCATAAGTAAGCTCGCACATCGGTTATCACACCTTCGACAGCCGACGCTGCAGCCGTGAGCGGTGAGGCCAGAAAGCTGCGTGCGCCAACGCCTTGCCGACCCTCGTAATTGCGATTGCTTGTGCTGATTACATATTCGCCCGCGGCGACCTCGTCACCATTCATTGCGAGACACATGGAGCAGCCCGCCTGGCGCCACTCAGCTCCCGCCTCTATGAAGATTCGATCCAATCCTTCCGCCTCCGCCTGGTGTTTGACGGCTTGAGAACCCGGCACCACCAGCATTCGCAGATTGTCCGCGATTTTGCGACCCTTTAAAAATTGCGCCGCCTGGCGCAGATCGGAAAGACGACCGTTCGCGCAGGAGCCAAGGAACACCACATCGAGCTTATGGCCGAGCAGGGGTTTTCCAGGGGCCACATCCATATACGCCAGCGCCTTTTCGAGCGCAGCCGTCGGTATGAGTGAATGATTTTCTTTGGGATCCGGCACGGGCGCCGTGATCGGAATCGCCATCCCCGGGTTGGTACCGAAGGTGATCATGGGTTCGAGATTCGCGGCATCAAAATCTATCGATCGATCGTACTCCGCCTCCGGGTCGCTGACGAGTTCACGCCACTTTTGTACGGCCGCATCCCAAGCATCATCCTTGGGGGCAAACTCTCTTCCCGATAGGTATTCGAAGGTTGTATCATCCGGCGCGATCATCCCCGTCCTTGCACCTGCTTCAATCGACATATTGCAGACTGTCATGCGTTGTTCCATATCCATCGCGCGGATTGCTGCGCCCGTATACTCCAACGCATAGCCAGTGCCTCCGTTGACGCCAATTTTGGCGATCAATGCCAGGATCAAATCCTTGGATGAGACGCCCGGCTGCATGAAACCATCTACATGGACCCTGAAGTTTTTTGGCTTTCTTTGCAGCAGGCATTGCGTAGCGAGAACATGTTCGACTTCACTCGTGCCGATTCCGAAAGCCAACGCCCCGAATGCGCCGTGAGTCGAAGTATGGCTATCCCCACAAACCACGGTCAATCCCGGTTGTGTGAGCCCCAACTCGGGACCGATCACATGCACGATGCCGCGCTTGTCAGAATCCATCGCATAAAGCCTGACCCCGAATTCTTCGCAATTTGCTTTAAGTTGGTCCAATTGAGCCCAGGCCATTTCATCACGTAATTCAAACGTGACGGGGAGCGTGGGGGTCGAATGATCCATTGTGGCGACAGTTTTATCAGGGCGTCTGACTTTCGACCCGCTCTCTCGTAAGCCAGCGAAGGCTTGCGGCGAGGTCACATCGTGGATTAAATGCAAATCGATGTAAAGAATCGCAGGACTGCCCTCTTCCTGGGCGATCACATGAGCATCCCATACTTTGTCAAAGAGCGCTCTTGGGCTCATCGTTTATCCTTCCACAGCCGCATCCAGCGGGGTGAGATGTTTGACATCTTCCAAACCTTCCCCGGCGATGAGCAGTTTATTTATCGCAGCCAGATAGGCTTTTGCACTGGCGACGATAATGTCAGTGTCTGCGCCGTATCCACCATAAGTGCGTGGAAGTTCACCATTACGCTGTGCGTGAACCGCAGTATCCCCATCCACGGGTTGTATACGCACCGTCACTTCTCCCTGTGCATCGATGCCTTCAGTGACGGCATGCACCGAAAATTCAAGGAGCATATTCGGTGCATTGGCTATGGCGTCAATGGCCTTATACACCGCATCAACCGGTCCTGTGCCCACTTCAGCTACTGTATGCACATCACCTTCCTCTTCAATTAGACGGACTGTGGCCGTCGGCATTCCCATCGTCCCGCAGGTCACTTGAAGTCCATCCAGGGAGAAAATCTTGCGGGGCTGATATAGTTCATCCGTGAGAAGGGCCTCCAGATCAGCATCGGTGATCGTCTTTTTCTTATCGGCCAGGTTTTTGAAACGTTTAAATGCCCGATCCAATTCGTCCTTATTAAGGTCATAGCCTAATTCGCGCAGATGAACCTTAAAGGCATGCCTACCGGAGTGTTTTCCGATAACCAACCGGCTTTGGGTTAAACCCACGCTTTCTGGTCGCATAATTTCATAGGTGTTTTGATTTTTAAGCATTCCGTCCTGATGGATCCCGGCTTCATGGGCGAAGGCATTTGCTCCCACAATCGCTTTGTTAGGTGGAACCAATATCCCCGTATAAGTGCTAACGAGACGGCTTATCCTTATTAGCTGGGTTGTATCAATCCCGGTATCGAATCCCAGCAAGGGCCGTCGTGTGCGTAAGCCCATAACAATTTCTTCCAATGATGTATTTCCGGCGCGCTCGCCGATGCCGTTAATCGTCACTTCCACCTGACGCGCCCCGGCCATAACCCCTGCCAGGGTATCGGCTGTCGCCAAACCCAGATCGTCATGGCAGTGGGTGGAGACGATCACATTTTCGATTCCTGGCACATTGGAGATGATCCCGGCGATCAATGCACCAAACTCATCCGGAGTCGTGTAGCCTACCGTATCCGGGATATTCAATGTTGTTGCGCCAGCACGTATGGCTTCCTCCAACACAACATAGAGAAAAGCAGGATCACTGCGGCCTGCGTCTTCTGGGCTGAATTCGATGTCTTCACAAAGTGAGCGCGCATAACCAACCATTTCGATGACCCGGTCGACCACATCTTCGCGGTCTAGCTTGAGTTTGTGTTTCATATGAATCTCGGATGTCGCCAGAAAGGTATGGATGCGCGGTTTTTGGGCGGGGCGCACGGCTTCCCAGGCCTTATCGATATCATTTTTATGGGCGCGTGCCAGGCCGCAAATGATGGGGCTCTTAACATTTGATGCGGGTTCGCAACCGACTTCAATCGCAATGCGTCGCACAGCCTCCAAATCGTCAGGCGAAGCTGCGGGAAAACCTGCTTCGATAACATCCACACCAAGCCGTGCCAGCGCCCGGGCGATTTCGAGTTTTTCTGGAGAAGTAAGTGTCGCTCCAGGAGATTGTTCTCCATCGCGAAGCGTCGTATCGAAAATGCGAATGTAATTCTTTAGATCACTTGGCATGATTTGGTCCTATAGAAAATTTTCCCTTATTCCCCAGGTTTTATCGTTACCGCATCCAGGAAAGGCATCATTTCACGCAATTCCGAACCCACCTTTTCCATCAGGTGTTCTTGCCCATTGCGGCGTTGCTCGTTGAACCATGGTCGCCCAGCTTCATTTTCTGCGATCCATTTCTTGGCGTAGGAACCGTCTTTAATTTCTGCCAATATTTGCTGCATCTCACCCACCGTATCCTCGTTGATCAGCCGCGAACCGGCAGAATAGTCCCCATGCTCGGCCGTATCACTTATGGAATAACGCATGTAGTTCAATCCACCTTTGTAAATCAAGTCGACAATCAATTTGAGTTCATGAACACATTCAAAATACGCTACTTCGGGCTGGTAGCCCTCTTTGACCAATATTTCAAAGGAGGCCTTTATAAGAGCACTCAGACCACCACACAGGACTACCTGTTCCCCAAATAAATCGGTTTCTGTTTCTTCGGCGAATGTGGTTTCAATTACCCCCGCGCGTGTTGCACCCAGGGCTTTTGCGTACGAAAGGGTTAGTGGATGTGCCTTTCCACTCGCATCTTGATGAATTGCCAACAGCGCCGGTGTTCCCTGCCCGGCAACATAGGTCTCGCGCACACGATGCCCCGGCGCCTTGGGCGCGACCATGGTTACATCCACGGTAGATGGAGGAGCGATGGTTTCGAAACGGATATTAAATCCATGACTGAACATGAGCATCTTTCCTGGCCCCAGGTAAGGTTCCACCTCGTGCTGATAAATCTGCGCTTGCGAGGTATCCGGAGCGAGCATCATTACCACGTCAGCCCAATCGGAGGCTTCCGCAACCGTGGTTACTTGCAAATTCTCAGCTTCGGCTTTGGGTTTGCTCAAACTATCTGCACGCAGGGCGACGCGTACATCCACGCCACTATCTCTGAGATTGAGCGCGTGGGCATGGCCTTGCGATCCATAACCTATAATCGCGACTTTTTTATCCTGAATTAGTGCCACATTTGCACCATCGTCATAATGAATTATCGCCATAGAAAACCAATCTCCTCCATTGAATGTTCGTAGAATTCAGTGTTCAGGATGCATTCTCTTCCGGCACTCGTGCCGGAACAAATTCGGGATGAATGGTGGGAGTTTCCGACCCACGCGTCATACTCACCCGGCCCGTTCGTACCATCTCAAGAATTCCGAATGGTTTTAACACATCCAGCAGACCGTCAATCTTGTCCTCCGCCCCTGTGATTTCTACGATGAGTGCATCGGTTGCTACGTCAACAACTCGAGCTCGAAAAACATCACACACCTGCAAGACTTCTGCCCGATTTTCAATCGTGGCCTTAACCTTGATCAAAGCCAGGTCCCGATCAACGGTGGGGGTATGGGTGACATTCTCCACGCGCAACACATTAACCAGCTTGTAAAGATTCGCCTCCACGCGGATGGCGATATCGTCATCCGCATCCAGAACGATGGTCATGCGTGATACACCCTCCAAATCGGTATGGCCTACAGTGAGTGATTCGATGTTGAAGGCCCTACGCCGGAAGAGCGATGCCACTCGATTGAGCACACCCGGTTTATCTTCTACATACAGAACCAACGTTTGTTTTTCATCTCCATTTTTTTGGTTTCCATTATGATTCGTCATGATCATCCTCGCAGGCAGAAGTTTGAAATAGCAGGCAGCGTCGTCAGTAGTTCCTAATCACTTAAAGCGCTCTCAGAAATTGGGTTTGGTCGGCGGATCATCGCATCCAGGGTGGCGCCTGCCGGAACCATTGGATAGACACTGTCCTCCTGCTCGACTCGAAAATCGATGACTACGGTCCCGGGCAATTCTTGCGCTTGGCGAATGGCGGCCTCTACATCCGCTCTGCGTTCAACACGCAGGCCTCGCAATCCGTTGGCATCCGCAAGTTTTACGAAGTCGGGACTTTTCAAGGGAGTGGCAGCATAACGACGCTCGTAAAAGAACTCCTGCCATTGGCGAACCATCCCAAGATATCCATTGTTGATAATGGCAATATTTATTTTGATCTCTTCCTGCGCACAGGTACACAGCTCAGCCTGGGTCATCTGGATGCCGCCATCCCCAACGATCACCCAGACCTCCTCCTCCGGTTTGGCAAATTTTGCCCCGATGGCTGCCGGCAAGGCAAAACCCATCGTCCCCAACCCGCCCGAGGTGATAAGTTTTCTCGGCTGCTCGTGTTTGTAGTATTGCGCCGCCCACATTTGGTGTTGGCCTACATCGGTGACCAACAAGGCGTTCCCCTCGGTTATGCGCCAGAGATCATGGATCACATGCGCCGCGTAAAGATGATTGTTATCGGGAAGATTTTGAATATCGCGCACCGCTGAATCGCCTTTCAATTCGTCGATGTACTCAATCCAGCTTTCATATTTGATCTCAGGCACTGCAGAATTTAATAAGCCTAATGCCTCTTTTAAATCGGCGACAATTCCAATATCGACCTTGACGACTTTGTTAATTTCACTGGGATCAATATCGATATGGATCTTTTTTGCATTTGGGGCGTAGGTTTCCAAATTTCCCGTGACCCTGTCATCGAAGCGCATTCCCAGCGCAATTAACAAATCCGCTTTCTGGATAGCGCTGTTCACCCAGGCCTCGCCATGCATGCCCATCATTCCAAGATTGAGGGGATGGCTTGCTGGAAAGCCACCCAAACCGAGCAGCGTCATCGCCACCGGGATATGCGTTTTTTCGACAAATTGGAGGAACACATTCATCGCCCCCGACATCATCACGCCATGACCTGCCAGGATAAGAGGTCGTTTTGCAGATTGGATGAGATCCACTGCGTGTTCATATTCCTCCGCCATCGCGCGCAGGTCGGGACGATATCCCGGCAATCGAACCGGGCTGTCATCCAATTCGAAATCCATACTTGCAATTTGCGCGTCTTTGGCGATATCAACCAAAACCGGACCTGGCCGACCAGAATTGGCAATGTAAAAGGCTTCTTTGAGGGCCGGCGCAAGATCCTCCACCCTGGTGACGAGATAATTATGTTTCGTGACCGGCAAGGTAACCCCGGTGACATCGGTTTCTTGAAATGCGTCGCTGCCGATGGCCGTTGAGCCCACCTGACCGGTTATACAAACGATCGGTGAGGAGTCCATCATCGCAGTGGCAATTCCCGTGACCAGGTTCGTCGCCCCCGGGCCGGAAGTTGCCATCGCCACCCCCACTCTACCGGAGGCGCGCGCATAACCATCCGCCGCATGTGCCGCCCCTTGCTCATGGCGTACGAGTACATGCTTGATCGGATAATCAAGCATGGCATCATAGGTGGGGAGAATGGCTCCGCCAGGATATCCAAAAACTATTTCGACTCCCTGTTGAACCAAAACTTCCCATATAATTTGCGCGCCTTTTCGTTTCATCGTTTGCCCTCCCCAGACCCTTTCAATTAATCTATCAACACAGCCCCTGAAGAAGCACTTGTCACCATCTTGGCATAACGTCGCAACCAACGGCTTTCAATCTGCGGCACATAGGTTGGCAATTGGGCCAGGCGTTCCTCGATTTCTTGATCCGTAAGATTGACTTTTATCGAATTTAATTCGAGGTCAATTTCAATTACATCGCCATCTCGCAGCGCAGCGATTGGGCCTTTTGCCGCAACTTCTGGACTAATATGGCCGATACTAAATCCTCGCGTTGCACCCGAAAACCGACCATCCGTGATCAGGGCAACCTGTTCACCGAGCCCCATTCCCATAAGGGTACTGGTCGGTGAAAGCATCTCTTGCATGCCCGGCCCCTCTGCTGGCCCCTCGTATCGAATGACCACAACATCGCCCGGCTGCACTTCCTGGCTCATGATGCCATCCATGGCTTGATCATGACTCTCGTAGATTCTCGCCGGACCCACATGATTTCGTATATGGGCTGAAATTGCTCCGGTTTTTACCACTGCGCCATCTGGGGCAAGGTTTCCAAAAAGAATGGCTAAACCGCCTTTTTCGGAATGTGGGTTTGGGCTCGAATAAATCACTCTATCGTCGAGAATTTCATCTTTGGTGAACATCTCACCGAATGACTTGCCATTTACAGTGGGGCGATCGAGGTGCAGCGTTCCCGTTCCCCAGTTAATTTCGCTCATGATAGCGGGGACTCCGCCGCCTATGTGCACGTCCTCCATGTGCCATTGTGATGAAGGGCTTACCTTGCAGATATGAGGGACGCGCTCGGCGATTATGTTTATTTTTTCCAGGGGGTAATCGATTCCAGCTTCGAAGGCTATGGCCAAGGTGTGCAGTACGGTATTCGTACTCTCACCCATGGCCATATCAAGCGCAAATGCGTCGTCAATGGCATCGGCTGTCACGATTTGCCTGGGCGTGAGGTTGGATTCGATCAAGACCATCAGTTGATTTGCGGCTTCGATTAACAACACCTCGCGCTCAGGGCTTTCTGCCAGGGCGGTGCCGTTAAAGGGGAGTGCCATTCCCAATACTTCGAGGAGACAATTCATGCTGTTCGGCGTGAAGAGACCACTGCACGAGCCACATCCCGGACAGCTAAAATCCTCGAGCGTCTTTAATTCCCGACTATCAATCTCCCCTGCTTGAAATGCCCCCACCCCTTCAAACACGGTTGCCAGATCGATCGTTCGGCCATCCGGGGTTTTCCCAGCTGCCATCGGCCCGCCACTAACAAATATTGTTGGGATGTCGAGACGCATGGCAGCCATCATCATGCCCGGTACAATCTTGTCGCAATTGGGTATACAAATCATGCCATCGAACCAGTGGGCTGATATCATCGTCTCCACACCGTCGGCGATCAGATCCCTGCTGGGCAGGGAGAACTTCATCCCAATATGACCCATCGCAATACCATCATCAACGCCAATGGTGTTGAACTCAAATGGCACAGCTCCTGCGGCACGCAACACGTCCTTGATTACATTCCCCACCCGCTGAAGATGCTGATGCCCGGGGATAATGTCGACGTGTGAATTGACCACGGCCACAAAAGGTTTGGGCATATCCTTATCCGTCACGCCGGCTGCTTTGAGCAACGCTCGATGGGGCGCGCGTTCGTACCCTAGCTTGATTTGATCAGATCGCATCGTTCATCCGTTGTAACACTCCATCAACGCCGTCTGGACCAAAACATCCACATCCTGGAGTCGCTCGTTTCGCTGTTTACCGGGCTGGGCCTCTATCTTCGAGAGCGGATATCCCGAAATGTCAACTTTCGAGGTCCCCTGGTCGAGAACGTCGTCGTCAAACCTTTCGTCATCGGCCCACGCACCGTTTTCAGATGAAAATTCTTTCTCGGGGTATTCGTCCCCGCGCTTCTGAGGGCTCATCGTCAACCTCCTACATGATCTGAATAATCTGATCCTTACAATGAAAGGAGCCGCCTTTTTGTTTGAGCGGCTCCGCTGGTTCTTCTTTCAGTTTTATCTGGTCTATCTCTTTCGCTTCCACCAGGACAAAACCGGGCTCCGCTCCACCGCTGCAGGCTGCAGCTCAAGAATGAGCAGCAAATCCAGGATTACGATAATTATTAAGCTAAGAAGGCTAATCATCATTCTGCTATCCAATGCTCTCGGTTTTCAATTCCTCTAAAAAGAAAAAACCCCCCGGTTGGGAGGTGACTTTGTCTTCATTAAGGAATGCTTACCTTGGACCTCCGCAACGCGTATTCAGCTCTCGCTCCTACTAAGGATGAGGCCAATTGACCTAATGCTGACTACTATACGGCTGCTGAAGATCATTTTACGAATAGTCCTACTTTCACAACGTATTTAGGCTATACGCTAGCACGGTTTTTGGGTTTGTCAAGCACCAGTCTTAAGTTTTAAAGGTTGTCAGTTTGAGGTGTCTGAATCTATTTCTCCAGATAAGACTCATTATGAGCGCCAGATCGACGCCACGGATGCGCAGATAGACATACTGGTGTACGAATTGTATGGGTTGACGGAGAAGGAGATCAGGATCAGGATCGTCGAAGAGGCCACCACTTGAATGTGCTGCCAGTGGAGGGCCGGTTTCCATACCTGTCCCCGATTGATGTGGAGAAATACTCGTTCGACCGTGCATGAGTTCTGGAATCGTTCTTGAACACTCCTGATCGATATAAAATCCGATTTGATCTTGAGATCATGACGCCGTGTGGGGCGCCCCAAAAGACCGATATTGTAATGTGCCATATAAAAAACCAGCCGTAGTGGCGACTGGCCCGAACTTTAGTTCGCGTCGCCCTTACACTTGTGATCGGACAGCGGCTGATTGAAAGAATTCAGTTTTCCATCCTACTATCGAAAGTATTGGCCTTTTGGGACAAGCCCTAAATTTCAGAGAAAAATTAAATCGACGCTGTTTCACCCCTACAAATTACTTTACTTGATTGCGCGATTGACTACACTCGAAGTGGATTTTATGCCTGGATTATTACCTGCCGGCCGGCAATTAATCGGATTTTTCCGATAAACGTCATCCGTTCTACTCTGGCGCTGGCCGGGAGCTCACCACCATACTATCTCTCTTGAACCTCTCGTCAATGATCGTCTCTCACTTGATCACCCTTCTGGCGGAAGACGCGCTGGTCGTCCCCGGAGATATTGAAACTGCTTCCGATTCCATCCGTGAAGACCCCTCCGATGAAGCGGTCCTGGCATGCGCCCTCGATTCCGATCTGGTGGTGAGTGGCGACCGGCACCTTCTGGATTTGGCCAAATACCGCGGCATTCGCATACTCACTGTTCGCGAGTTCATGGGGGAACTTTCGGCCGAGAACCAATCCTGACAGCGCGCTCGACTTCTTCTTTAAGAAGCTATGAGCGAAATCAGCAAAACAACAGATCATTTTTAAAATGATCGGGGTGAAGTTATTGTGAATCTTAAGGAGATTAATGGCCCTGTATTTGTCTATCTTTAAAATTATTTTAATCTCTTGTGGTGCCTGGTTCAATCTCTTGCTCTTCGATCTCAAGGATCCAATTATGACGTGCATAGGATCCCAAAACACGCATTGAGCTGCAAAAGTCCTCCAGCTCGGAAATTGCAGCCTTAATATCCGCGTGATTGAGCGCACCAATGAAATCAAGGTAGAACAGATACTCCCAGGGTCTCCCCACCAGGGGGCGCGATTCGATTTTGGTCAGATCAATTCCACGCGTGGCAAAAATACCCAAGGCCTGGTGCAGTGCTCCGGGACGATGCTGCAGCGTAATTACGATCGAAGTTTTTGACTCTTCTTCAGAACCTTCAGGTTTGCTCGCCAGCGCCAGAAAGCGGGTGAAGTTGGCGGGATCATCCTCGATACCTTCAGCTAATATTTCCATGCCATATACTTCTGCCGCTCTTCGTGAAGCAATTGCTGCTGCCGATCGCATCCCCTGCTCTTTAATCCAACGCGCGCTTCCAGCCGTATCTGTAGAGGCAATACTGCGCACATTCTTCATCGCGCTGATAAAACTATCACATTGCGCCAGAGCCTGGGGATGGGAATATACTTCCCTTAACTGTTCCATATTCACTCCTGGCAACGCCATCAGACAATGGTTAATGCGATGATAGTGTTCTGCAACTATGTATAAGTTATGACGTAATAAGAGATCGAAATTCTTGTGAATGCTTCCCGCCAGTGAATTCTCGATGGGTATAAACCCGCGGTCAGATATTCCTTCAACAACCGCCTGAAAGACATCGGCAAAGGTTTCACAAGGCAGCGTCTGGATATCGAGACCATAATGAGCTATGGCTGCTGCTTCACTGTACGCGCCGCGCTCACCCTGGAAAGCGATCTTGATCACCTCGCGCCTGGCCCCTGATTTACCCATTCGGAGCATCTTTCAACTTCTCACCATCCTTCGTTTCACTCCAATCGTTTGTCCGGCGTCGCATCGCCCCCGCCAATCGGCGGGATCGTTTTCGCTTCACGGCACATCCTCTCCGACCAATATCCCTTTCAAGGCGCGTAGCCCGAGACGATACGAATGCCAACCGAAGCCAGTGATCTGACCCACACACACCGAGGAAATAAGTGTACGATGGCGAAACTCCTCGCGTGCAGAAATGTTGGACAGGTGTACTTCCACAACCGGAATTTCTATCGCTGCCACCGCATCTCTCAGAGCCACGGAAGTATGGCCATAACCACCCGGATTAAGGACCACTCCCTTGGCCCAGTTTCTTGCCTCATGCAATGCCTCGATCAAGCCGCCCTCATAATTCGATTGTTCCGTACGAACTTCAAACCCATAGGAAGCGCCACTTTCGATAAGGCTTTTGTTCAAGTCGTCCAGCTGCATGTCTCCGTAGATTGCTGTTTCACGCTCGCCCAGCAAATTCAAATTTGGGCCATGTAGAACCAAAATAGGAATCATTGACGCTCCTTATTCGAGAATTTTCTGCACGTCCTCAGGGCTTATTTCAATGCCACTTTTCACCTCTCCTATCGAAATGGGCAGTGAAAATCGCAGGACTCCGGATTGTCGCTTTTTGTCGAACTGCATGGTTTTGAGCAACCTCGTTCGATCGAGAGAGGGTGGGATTTCAACCGGTAGACCAATTCGTACTAGTATTTTACGCAATCGTTCTTCCATACCGCCGTTTGTGTGCCCTAACTCATCACTTATGCGAGATTCGGCGACCATGCCAATCGCAATTGCTTCGCCGTGACGAATTGCAAAATCGGATGCCATTTCCACTGCGTGCCCTATCGTGTGGCCGAAGTTAAGGCTCTCGCGGATGCCTGCCTCATAGGGATCCAACTGGATGATCCTTATTTTCACCGCCATCGCCCTGCGGACAACTTCATCCAAGCTCTGGCCACTAATCAGTTCCCCCGCCTCACAGATCTCGAACAGGATCGGATCGGCGATAACGCCATGTTTAATTACTTCAGCCAACCCATTTCTCATCTCGATTTCTGGCAGTGTCCGCAGCGTGTCCAAATCCGCCAGCACTGCTTCCGGCGCATGAAAAGAGCCGACCAGGTTTTTGCCAGCAGCCAAATTGATCCCCGTCTTACCGCCAAGGCTTGAATCCACCATCGCCAGGAGCGAAGTAGGAACGTTCAGCCAGGGTATACCCCGTAGATAGGTAGCGGCGGCGAATCCAGCCAGATCGCCCACCACCCCTCCCCCCAGGCCAATAATCAGGCTTTTGCGCTCAACTCTTGATTCTGTAAAGTACTCCCAAATTTTGGAGGCAGTCTCCAGTGACTTTTGTTTTTCACCGGGCGGGAAACGAAATTCTCCTAGCTTGAAGCCATACTCCTGAAGATTGGCCGTAATCCCTGCGGCATACGTTTTTCCTACTATTTCATCGGTCACCAATACTATTGGGCCGCGGACGTCCATGCTTTGAATACGTTTTCCAATAGCATTCAAAAGTCCAGATCGTGCGCGCACGTCATAACCCGAGCCCATTCCTCGAACGCGGAAGAACCCCAGCAAGATCTCCGCCTCCTGGACAGCATCGGAAGGTGAAAGGTCATCTGTGTCCAGTTGGTGTTGGAAGCTTTTATAATGCCCCTTTCTGTCTTCGCAGAGCCGCTGAATTTCGCTCTCAAGATCTCCACTCAATAGTGGACGGTCTACCCCATCCAGCCGCAAACGTTCGATCAAAGTTGCAACCGAAGCGCCCAGACAAAGCACCAGACCGGCATCATCGACTCTCGACCGATTTGCCCGAGTCAACAGCGCTCCACCGCCAAGCGCTACGACCCCTGATCCATTAACGAGCGTTTCCTGGAGAACCTGAGTCTCACGCTTGCGGAACCCTTGCTCGCCGTCTGTGGCGAAAATAGCGGATATTTCCGCCCCCGCCTGGCGCGTTATCTCCTCATCAAGATCGTAGAAATTCAGGGATAGGGATTCCGCCAACCTCCGACCGACGCTCGATTTACCTGAGCCGGGCGGGCCGTACAGGAAGATCATCTTCCCCACTTTACCCCTCAACCTCCGACCAATATTGGCGCGGCGACTCGTCCATGACTAAATCTGAAAGTCGTGCCTGTCGCAGGCTCGCGAATCTTGTTTTCATCTCCTCCATCGTGTCTCCCCCCAGCTTCTCCAACAATGCCTTCGCCAATTCAATGGCTACAACAGCTTCAATTATGGGAACCGCACGCGGGACGGGGCAGAAATCAGACCTTTCGTATTGCGTGGGCACCTGCTCGCGTTTCAGCAGGTCCACCGTCGGTTGCGGCGTCAGCGTCGTGGCGATCGGCTTCATCGCCGCCCGGATCAGCAACGGGTTCCCGTTGGTGATGCCGCCCTCAAGGCCGCCTGCCCGATTGGTGGGCCGCACGATATCATCGCCGCTTAATCGGATGGCATCCTGTATCTCCGTCCCTGGTAGTTTTGTATTTTCAAATGCCGATCCGAACTCAATTCCCTTAATTGCTTGCACCCCAAGCACCACGGCTCCCAGGCGCGAATCCAAACGACGATCCCAATGTACGTGGGAACCAAGCCCGGGAGGTAACCCTGTGGCAAAAACTTCGATGGTGCCGCCCAAAGTGTTCCTGTCACGGATAACCTTTTTGATGCGTGCAATCATCAATTGGGCTGCATCTTCATCGGGTGATCGCACCTCATTCGTCTCCGCAATTCGGCTGCGCTCGGCCAGATCAACCCCTTGTACAGGTGCGCTAATATCAGCAATCGAACGCACATACCCCCCAATCACGATCGCAAATTGAGCTAGAAAATGGCGGCACAATGCCCCCACTGCCACTCTGGCCGCGGTTTCGCGCGCCGAGGCACGTTCGAGAGAGAAACGCAGATCCCGATAGCCGTATTTAATCGCCGCGGTTAAATCCGCATGACCGGGTCTGGGAATAGTGAGCGGAGCATGCTCTTTTCCCACCCAGTTTCGATGATCATCGTTTTCAATTTGAATGGCCACAGGCGCACCTGTCGTCATATTTGCCAGAACACCACCTACGATCCTGACTTTATCCCGTTCCATCTTCATTCTCGGTCCTGCGCCATAGCCGCGACGCCGGCGAAGCAACTGCTCGTCGATTAAGCCCTGATGAATCTCCAGGCCCGCAGGCAATCCTTCAATTATGGTCGTCAAACGGGGTCCATGGGATTCGCCGGCAGTCAGATATCGCAGTGGCATGATCAAACTCCTCCTGATCGGTTGGTTTGGGCGGATGTGCTTAATGCTGAATGGCGCATGGCGGCTTTTAGCGGCTGAAGGCCTGTCCACAGCTCAAAAGCTAAGGCTGCCTGTTCGATTAACATTCCGATTCCTGTCGTGGCCTGCAGACCATTCGCCCGCGCTGCACGCACGAAGGCTGTCTCCCGAGGGGTATTAACAAGATCATAAATTGCCGCATTGACGGGGAGCGCAAGCTCGACTGGCCATGGGGAAGCATCCAATGCAGGCGCCATCCCCAATGGGGTAGCGTTCACGATCAAGTTAATTTCAGGCAGGATCGGTTCAATTTCACCGATCTCGAATGGTATCGGCGAAACAGCAGAATGGCACTGTGCGCCGATCGAATTCGCCAACGCGGTCGCCTGGTTCAGGCGACGGGATGTTACCCATACACTCCACTTTGTCGTGCACAATGCGTAAGCCACAGCCCGTGCTGCGCCGCCGGCCCCGAGAATCAAGGCTCCACCAATCGAGGGCGAAAGCACGGCTGATAAATCGCGCAGAAATCCCTCCATATCGGTGTTATCCCCAATCAAGCCACCGTCCTTACGATAAATGGTATTTACCGCACCAATGGCTTCGGCCACAGGAGTTAAGTGGTCAAGCAGAGCCACAACCGTCTGTTTGTGCGGTTGGGTCACGTTAAGTCCATCGATTTTGCCCGCGCGAACTTCGTCCAATAGAGCGTTTACCTTTTGCTCACCTGCAGGATGGGGGGGAATGGGGTGGAGCAAGTATTCTCCCTCAAGATCACTCGATTGCAGCGCGGCAGCATGGATTACGGGGGATAAACTGTATTCCAATGGCCATCCGATGAGGCCGAGAACGTATCGTTTGCCGCTCATACCAATACCTGCGCACCCAATTCTTCAAGATGTCTTGAAAACTCGGGGAAGGATTGGTCGATGATTTCTGCGTCTTCTAGGAGTATGGGTTCATCGGCTATCAGACTTGCAATACAAAACGCCATCCCCAAGCGATGATCTCCGTGACTCTTTACGCTCACACCCCCCTTCAACTTGCGTCTCCCACGAATCCGAAATCCATCCGGCATTTCTTCAATATCCACCCCAATTCCTTTGAGTTCCTTGCTTAAAACGGCGATGCGATCGGATTCTTTGAAGCGCAGTTCTTCTGCGTCGGCAACGACGCTGAGGCCATCGGCCATCGCGGCAACAATTGCAAAAATCGGGAACTCATCGATCATACGCACAACCAAAGGGCCATCTATTCGTGTCCCATGCAACTTTGACGCTTGCACCCTTAGGTCACCAATCGGCTCCCCGTAGGATTCACCCGTAATCTGGCTGTCAATAGCCGCCCCCATGGCAATCAGTGCGTCGATCAGACCAGTTCGTGTGGGGTTGAGCCCGATATCGCGGATTACAATATCTGATCGGGGGATGAGCAGCGCCGCACAGATAAGAAAAGCTCCTGAAGAAAAATCGCCGGGCAACCGCAATCGAAGTGGCCTCATTGGCCCTGCAGGCGGGTCGAGCGTAACGCGAAGATTGTTGGCATCGCGCATTATGCCTACGCCCATAGCCTTCAACAAACGTTCGCTATGATCCCTTGACGGCCCTGGTTCCTTAATGGTTGTAGTCCCATCCGCGCCGAGCGCAGCGAACAGTATGGCCGATTTGACCTGAGCGCTGGCCACGGGAAGGGTGATGGAAATAGCGTCCAGGGGCACACCATTTGGGCGTCGAGACAGGCTGAGTGGTGCAGTACCGCCTCGAGCCGCCTCAATCGGAACGCCCATCGCCTGTAACGGTTTCACAATTCTGTCCATGGGGCGAGTGCGCAAGCCTGGCGACCCATCCAGCACACAAGGCACATTCGCTCCAGCAAGAGCACCGGCTAACAATCGCAGCGTTGTGCCTGAGTTCCCACAATGCAGGGCTTCCCCGGGCGGCCGCAATCCTCCTGGGCCTTTGCCCTGAAGCAGCAGTACGTCTTTCTCCAATTCCCATTCCACACCTAAAGCCGCAAGTGCATCCAACATCGCGCGTGTGACGCCTGCATCGAGGAAATTCTCAATGCGACTTTCGCCCTCCGCCAAGGCGGCAAGCAGAGCCACCCGATGGGACAATGATTTATCCCCAGCAAGCCTGCACTCACCCCTAAGCGGCGCACTGGTTCGAAGGTTCAAACTCATCTTTCCTCGCTATTTTGAAAGATTCTGCGCTGACGGTTGAGTGAACTCTCAAATTTATTTACCAATTGCTGGGGGTCCCCAACTTTGATCAACCTTTCAAGATTTTCAAGTTTGCTGATAAACCTCCTGATAGCCACAAACACATGATCCTGGTTGGTGAGGAATATGTCGCGCATCATTTCAGGGTTACTCGCTGCCATACGGGTTGCACTCTTAAAGCTTGGACCGATCAGGGGGGCAGCCTCGAGGGGAGTTGCGTTTGCCAGTGCAACGGAGAGCAAGTAAGGGAGATGGCTCGTCGCCGCAACCCACTCATCGTGGATATCAGATTCTATCCACAGCGGCCTGGCGCCAATCACCTGAATCACCTCTTCCACAAGCACACGGGCGCGCGCGCTTGTCCTGGGCAGGGCGCTGAGGGCAAATGGCGCCCCAATAAATAAGTCCTTACTGGCATTTTTCAAGCCAGATTTTTCTTTTCCACACATCGGATGCCCGCCAACGGGATCAAGGTAATGGGGCAATTCGCGCATGGCTTGAAGGATCTTGCCCTTGGTGGAGCCGAGATCCATAATCACGGCCGGCTCCCGAAGGAATTCGGAAATCGTGGGGAGCAATTGCAAGATCGTACGCGCAGGCGTCGCCAAAACGATTAAATCGGCTTGGGGGAGAATGGTTTCGATGTTTGCATCGGCAGCATCAACCACATCCTTCTCCCGCGCCACCTTTAACACCTCCTGGTCAAGATCGCAGCCCAAAAGACTTTTGCAATGACCGCGCAGTGCCAAGGCCAGGGATCCTCCCATCAACCCCAATCCGACAATAGCGACAGTACATTCACGCAATTGTTTCGCCGCGCTCATTTTCAGCTCCCGGGCCTCGAAGCTGGGTTGATAAGTGGCTCTGGTGATCTCAAAAGAGGCCGCTGCACTGCGTCGCATATGGCCCTAATCTGGTCCATCAATTCTGCAAAACGCTCCGGTTTGAGCGACTGGGCACCATCCGACAATGCCTCATTCGGATGCGCATGCACTTCAATCATTAATCCATCTGCGCCTGCCGCTACACCCGCACGCGCAATGGCAGCGACATATTCCCAGTGTCCTGTGCTGTGACTCGGATCGAGGATCACTGGAAGATGGGTCTGGTTCTTAAGCACGGGTATCGCGTTAATATCGGTTGTGTTGCGTGTCGAAGATTCGAAAGTTCTAATCCCCCGTTCGCATAACATGATTTTTTGATTATTATGAGAGAGGATGTATTCCGCGGCCATGAGCAGTTCATCAATTGTGGCACTGATTCCACGCTTCAGTAAGACCGGCCGATTGCTTTTCCCAACCGCATGCAGCAATGCATAGTTCTGCATGTTGCGCGCCCCCACCTGAAGCACATCGGCATAACGCGAGACCAGCTCGACCTTGTCTGGCTCCATCACCTCGGTGACGATGGGCAAGCCGGTTACCTCGCGCGCTTCTGCCAACAATTCAAGTCCTTCCTCGCCCATTCCCTGGAAAGAGTAAGGGGAAGTGCGCGGCTTGTAGGCACCGCCACGCAGCATATTGGCCCCGGCTTCACGCACTGCATGTGCAGTTTCCAGGAGTTGACCGCGGTCTTCTACCGAACAGGGGCCGGCAATGACGAGCACCTTACCATCACCGATTGACATTCCATTTACCGGGAAGATTGTGTCTTCCACACGGAATTCCCGAGAGGCCAGTTTATAGGGTCGAGATATTGGCACCAATCGGTCCACACCGTTTTGCCTTAGCATTTGATCCGTTTGGATTTTGCGAATATCACCCACCACGCCGATTACAGTTCGCTCCACCCCTTGTGAAAGATGGGCCTGCAGCCCTGAGTCCTTCACGCGCGAGATCACAGCCTGGATATCCTCCTTGGTGGCATTCGCTTTCATCACAATCATCATATTGTTCTCCCTTTCAAAATTTGGCGGTTGTCGATAGAAAACGCTCCGTTTCTATCAAATTTTACTGGCAACATCCTGGTTATCATTTGACCTTTATCTTGCTTTATTTATCGTTTCGATCCTGCGTGGGATCTGGTCTCAGATTAGAGGTCCCTCGCAAATAAATATGAGTCATTGAATCCTGGGGCTGGTCCGTGTTCCAGTGCAAAAGCACCCGGACAACATGAGGCATGCTGCCAACTACAGACATTTCCTGGAAGCAGAGCAAGGGCACGTGGCTCCAGCCCATCGCCCTGGCAGCCTGGGCTGGATAGGCAGAATGCAAATCCGGCGTGGCGGTAAAGAGCACGCTGGCTAAGTCATCCGGCTTCAGGGTCGGATTCGCGTCCAGGATTGCCGTGAGCAGCTCTTGCGTGGCCTGGAATACCTCATCGGGTTCATCGGCAGAAATATTTACGGCACCCCGGATTCCTCGGATTGGCATCGCAACTTCCTCCTAGCCTTAAAACGAAAAGAGCGAGGCCGATGGCCTCGCG
Source organism: Chloroflexota bacterium (assembly GCA_022561215.1). Taxonomy (GTDB): domain Bacteria; phylum Chloroflexota; class Anaerolineae; order Anaerolineales; family E44-bin32; genus JADFRQ01. The sequence goes on from JADFRQ010000005.1 coordinate 88,351, forward strand.
TCTGATGAAAACTAAGCATTACTACAAGCGCTTAAACGACTCCTTCGGCCACCAGTGGAATGGTGCCCCAATAAAAATAGTAGCTAAAGTAAGCGCGCTTGCTTTGATGTTTGTTCATTTTAATTTTGTGAAGTATAAGAGGATAGAATCGGACTGTCAAGGGCACGTTAGGGGAATGTCATTTGAAATTCCAAAGCGAACTCTATTCATATAGAGTACCGCACCATGTTCAGAGTGACTTCAGCTAGATCTGCGGCCACGCATGTTCCATTCTAAAATATCACCTCCGGTTGACCTAAAAATGCTTAGATAATTGGCGGGTACGGAGGCACGATCATAGTGATGGAACGAAATCATTCTGATCCTAAATGCAGCGCATGCAAAGGCCTTTCAAAAAACGAAAAAATCTCGTTGCGCATGCACAGGAACTCTAGTATTAAAAAACGAGATTCTTCGTCACTTCATCTCATGGAGCGGCTTCGCTCCTCAAAATGACATCGTTTCATCACATCCGCCACAGCTTAACACTCGCAACAAGATGTGATCCATTCACAGGATCTTTCCCTTTTGGATTTCAGCATTGCGGTCCGCGCCGCCCGCGATACTGGGTACAATGCGCACCTTATCGTCCTTCCCCACCGGAGTTTCATCCCCCTGCATGTTGCGCACATCCTCACCATTCAGAAACAAATTGACATAGGGTCGCACATGATTTTGCTCATCATAGATGTACGGTCGTACAGCCGGGAACTCATCAACCAATTGCAAAAGCAGATCAGCGATGTTTTTTCCATGGACTTCAATTTCCATTTTCCCACCCGTATAGGGTCGTAGAGGTGTTGGGATATGCAGGGTGGCCATGATGCCTCCTTATGTATCAGCGTTATTTCGGGACCTTAATCATCCGGTTTGCCTTCCTTCGCGTTGTCCAGGCGCCTGGATCAGCATGCGCGGATTTCCTAAAGCCAGATGATGATCTACGAAAAATAGCCCAATTCCCTTCAAAAACAGAATGCTCCGGAGGGTGATGGGAAGGCGAAAGATTTGATGGATCATTGCAACCTGGTCCGCGGAATTACGTATCGATCCAGCTCAAACGTATGGCGTTTATTGGCCATCTAACGCCTGGCCTAAATCATCCAACAGATCTTGCACGTCTTCCACACCAATGGACAGGCGCACAAGGTTTTCCTTGATACCCATTTCCAGGCGCTCCTCCGTTGAGAGTTCAAAGTAGGACATAAGCGCCGGTTGCTCAATCAGAGTCTCCACACCACCCAGGCTGGGAGCAATAATCGGAATCTCGACGGCATCGATAAAGCGACTTGTCTGTTCCAGGCCGCCCACGAGTTCGAAACTCACTACACCCCCATACCCTTTCATTTGCGCCGTGGCTACCTGGTGATCCGGATGAGAAGCTAAACCTGGGTACCAAACCCTTTCAATCTTGGGGTGCGCCTCGAGGAATTCAGCCACTCGCATGGCAGTTGCATTTTGACAGCGCACCCGGAGAGCAAGGGTTTTTAATCCGCGCTGCAGCAAATAGGCGCTATTGGGGTCGCTTACCGGACCAAGCACCCATTGATTCTGGCGTACCAGTGCGATTAATTGCGCCGATCCCGCCAGCGCGCCGGCGAGAAGATCGTTGTGACCCCCCAGGTATTTGGTGGCCGAATGAATCACAAGATCGATTCCGAATTCCAATGGCTGCTGGTTGATGGGTGTTGTAAAGGTGCTGTCGATGACGGTGCGCACCCCCCGTCGCGCGCCAATATCGGCCAGGCGCTCCATATCGAGCACGCGTAGATAAGGATTGGTGGGAGATTCGGATAGCAGCACTTTGGTGTTTGCTTTTATCGCGGCTTCCAGGACCGTACTATCCCCGGCCGGTACGATGGTGCATTCCACACCCATACGTTTTAAAAATGTCGTGCAAAATTGCCGCGTGCGCCGATATACGTCGTCCGTAATAATCAGATGCTGACCTGTTGAGAGCAGCGACAACAACGTACAGGTGATCGCTGCCATCCCCGATGAGAAAAGGATTGCCTCCTCTGCCTGCTCGAGCGCGGCGATTTTTGCTTCCACTGCGGCGATTGTCGGATTGCCATAACGGCCGTATTCCGTTCGTCCCTCTTCAAGACCCCACATCCGTGCGCCCATGAATTCGGAGAGATCCTGGGTATCCTTGAAGGTGTAGGTCGATGTTTGAATGATTGGAAGCGTCAGGGCATGGTTCGCATAGGGTCGCGACCCTCCGGCATGTACCGATTGGGTGGATGACCCCTTAATCTTTAGGTCGGGAATAGGGGATGAAGGCATGCACATTCTCCTTGAGAATTGTTTGTGCACCCATCCATTGATTTTCGGAGGAAGATGATTGTAGAAAAAAATATTGCCTCTACTGATGTGACCGGAGAGGCAATTGCATGAGATTTCAGCACTTTCTCATCTTCCAGCCATTCGCTGCCGGATTTAGCACCACTCGGAATGGTTATGTTCCGAAGGTTGCTGAGGTTTCAAAGGGCCGGTCCCTCCACCTCTCTGGATAAGAACACAATTCTTTCCAATTAATGTTGCACGCTACGATAACATAAATCTACAGGTCGTGTCAACAAAATCCGAGCTGTCGGGCTGCGCGCATTACCGCCAAATTCTCACGAGAAGATTGATTTAATCGACTTCGATTCTGGCCTCGCGAATTGCCGCGGTGAGCACTCGAGGATCGGGGAAATTTTCACAGTAATTATAGCGATAGGCCAATCGGACAATACCTTCTCGATCGACAACGAATTCCCCAGGAAGCAACCAGCTGTTATCGACAAGCGGTCGTTCCAATTTCCGCCTTTCTTCTGCTAGTTTCATCCCCGCTTTTAAATTCCTATCCAAAAACTCATCCGGAGCATCATATAAAATCTGGGAGGGCTTTCCCTCTACGAGGCCGTACGCTTTATAGGAATTAAATCCCGGATCACATAGGATGGGAAGATCAGGGAGTTCATATTTTTTGGCGTACGCCGCCGCGCGTTGCGGTTCACCCTGCCCAATAATAAATACATTTGCACCGGCTTCAATGTAAACATCGAACTCCTGCTTGAGCAAGCCAGCTCGCTCGATACCACATCCGCAGCCATAGTGACGCCAGAACAAGATCAAGGCGGGCCGAGCTTGCCAGTAACTCGAAAGCTTGATCCGCTTGCCCTCGGAGTTTGGCAGTTCAAAATCTGGAGCCTGATCCCCGACTTGCAGCGGAATTTTATCCCAGCGAAGGCGCTGAGGCCCGCGCTTCCATCCCTCGATCCATTCCTTCTCCGCCGCTTCCATCTGCTCTTCAAACCCAGAATTCGTCAATCCATTTCTCCCTCTATGAATAGTTGAGCTTCGAAATCAGCGTACTATTTGTGATCCTACCATAATGGCGAGTCGCCAATTCGCCGTCGTCACGCCTTAATAGCTAGCGTAAGCCACCAGAACTTGAGAGTCCATCTGATGCTCACGCTTATATCCTGCGCGGGTTCCCCCACGCAAAAGCAAAACTATTACTGAGTCAAGATGATCGTGATGGAAGGATGTCATTCTGAGGAGCAAGGGCGCTTCATAAGACGAAGCGACGAAGAATCTCGTTTTCCAATAAAGTAGTTCTTGTCCATGCGCAACCAGATTCTTCACCTCCGCTGCGCTTCGGATCAGAATGACAACCCATCGCATCCACTATGACTGAACACTAGGTTGCAAAAAGGGTCCCTATCCTGAGAAATCAGCAAATCGTGCGGTGATAGCAAATCAGGATTAATTTAGGCGTCCATCGCTTCCTTGGATCGCTTGACTTCCCTATTGCGGATGTGGGAGTCGAGAATGCGCTTGCGAATGCGCAAATTCTTTGGGGTGACCTCGAGCAGCTCATCATCACCAAGGTACTCGATGGATTCGTCCAGGCTCATATTACGCGGCGTCGTTAACCGTTCATCAATCTCACGAAACGACTGACGCATATTGGTGACATGTCGTTTCTTGCACACGTTGACTGACAGATCGCCTGGCCGCTGATTCTCACCGACCACCATACCTTCATAGACCTCGACTCCGGGACCAAGGAAGAGCTTTCCCCGCTCCCCGGCATTCTTCAGTCCATAGGTCGTCGTGACGCCCTGTTCCCATGCTACGAGCGAACCTCTGGATCTTCCAAAATTACCGCCCGAAAGGGGCAGATATTCGTGGAAAATACTGTGTAGAAATCCCGTCCCGCGCGTGGCGGTCATGAAATGGTGGCGGAACCCCAGCAAGCCGCGTGTGGGCACCAGATAACGTAAGCGCACGACGTCGCCCTGATCTTCTTGCAAATCTAACATCTTACCGCGCCGCTTGCCAAGCATCTCCACTACAGCCCCCACAGTCTCTGGGGCTGTTTCAATGGAAACCTCTTCATAGGGCTCGAGCACAACCCCGTCTACATTGAGAAGGATCACCTCAGGGCGCGAAACCTGAAATTCATATCCCTCGCGGCGCATGGTTTCTATCAGGATCGCCAGATGTAATTCACCCCTTCCTGAGACCTTAAAAGCCTCTGCCGACTCACCTTCATCAACCCTTAGTGCGACATTGGTGCGCAATTCATTGAAGAGTCGCTCACGCAACTTTCGAGATGTGCTCCATTCTCCTTCGCGCCCGGCGAAGGGTGAGGTATTAACACTAAACGTCATGCGCACCGTAGGTTCTTCGATATGGATGGTGGGGAGCGCGATTGGGTTTTCGGGATCGGCCAATGTTTCCCCGATTGCCACTTCCTCCAGGCCAGCCACCACTACAATTTCTCCGGCGCTAGCCGCCTCCACTTCGACGCGTTCCAGCCCTTGATGGAGGTATAGATAACGCACCTCAGCAAGCGTAATTTCGCCACTTTGGCTGATGCGTGCCAGCGGCGCACCAACACTTAGCCTGCCGGCGGCAATCCGACCGGAGGCCGTCACGCCGCGATAGGAATCGTAGCCCAACGTGGTCACTAACATCTGGAATGGTGCCTCAAGATCGACCTGCGGCGCGGGGATAGAGCGCAGAATAGCATCAAAAAGTGGCTCCAGATTCGTCCCCAGATTGAGCGTGAGGCCTGCCTGCCCTGCCACCGCATTGGTGTAGATCACGGGGAAATCGGCTTGCTCATCCGTAGCACCTAGCTGGATGAATAGATCGAAGGTCTGGTCGAGCGCGCGATCGGCATCTGCGCCCTTGCGGTCCACCTTGTTGATCACCACTACTGCGCGCAGATCCATCTCCAACGCCTTGCGTAAGACGAAGCGCGTCTGGGGCATAGGTCCTTCGGCGGCATCGATCAGCAGCAGTACCCCATCGACCATGTTCAATACGCGCTCGACCTCGCCGCCGAAATCAGCATGTCCCGGCGTATCCACGATGTTGATTTTAACCGTGTCGCCAATCGTCGCGTCAAAGATGGAGATGGCCGTATTTTTGGCCAAGATGGTGATGCCGCGTTCGCGTTCGAGTTCGTTCGAATCCAGCACTCTCTCCACCACCTGCTGATTCTCACGAAATACCTTGGCCTGCCTCAGCATACCGTCGACCAGCGTAGTTTTCCCATGATCGACGTGGGCAATTATTGCAATATTACGTAGCTCTATTCGTTCTACCTTCATAACCCTTCATACCCTCAATCCAATTGCTTGCCGCAAACAAAGACCCCGGCCAATCCACGCCGAGGTCGGTTCATTGCGGGGATAAATCTTATCAGACCAGACCCACTTTGGGAAGAAAAATCCCTGCCGCATTTAACATCCGCGGGAGGAAATCTTCCAGGTTAGCTGCCCTTCAGGTCGAGGCTCGATGATCGTTTTTTCGGGATGGGTTTTTAATGACCACTGACGGATGAGTTCAGGGATCACTCGCGATCACCCTACCTATACGACCCATAGATCGATCGTGGATACACAGACACCATTGACTTGTTTTATCGCTAAGGTATAATCCGCCAGGCTGTTAGGCGCTCGAGAGAGCGGAAGAAAGCTACGACATCATGATGGCAAGATAAGTGCACTGCGTAGCTGCAAGGATAAGTTCATTGTTATGCAATGACCGCACCAAGGGCGAATTTTTATTTCGCACATAAGCATTTCGGCAAATTAGCTTCAAAGCAAGTTGATAACAATTTCGGGCTGAGGGTGCACTTGGCTCACCAGAGTCAAGGAGTACTATCAGTGAATTTTGAACATTTTTTATTAGACCAGCGTATCGTCGCGCGAATTAAAGCAATCGGTTACACAACCCCCACACCTATTCAGCAACAAGCAATCCCCCGCGTGCTCGAAGGGCGCGATGTGATGGGTTTGGCACAGACCGGCACCGGCAAAACGGCGGCCTTTCTCTTACCTATTCTACAGCGACTTACCAAAGGCCCGTTGCGCCGGGTACGCGCCCTCATCATTGCGCCCACACGCGAGCTTGCAGAACAGATTTACCAGATGAGTCGCGACCTTAGCAAAAACACTAAAGTACGCAGTGTATCCATCTACGGAGGTGTGAGTAAATTTTCTCAGGTTTCACGGTTGCGGAAAGGTTTAGAAATCGTCATTGCATGCCCCGGTCGTCTGCTAGACCTCGTCAACGATGGCAATATCGATCTTTCAAAAGTGGAGGTCCTGGTGCTGGACGAAGCAGATCGCATGTGTGATATGGGTTTTCTGCCCGACATTCGGCGCATCATCAAGCTGCTGCCGGCCCAACGCCAGACACTTTTCTTCGCCGCTACAATGCCAAGGGATACACGCAAACTGGCGGATAGTATCCTTAATAATCCTGTCACCGTTCAAATCGGCAAAATTGCCCCAGCGAAGACCGTTTCCCACGCTCTCTATCCGGTCCCCGCCAAGCTCAAGAAAAGTCTCTTGATGGCAATGTTGCAACAGACGGCCACCGGCCGTGTGTTGATCTTTACGCGCACCAAGTATCGTGCCCGTAACCTGGCGCGTGATCTGGAAAAGCGTGGTTATCGCGCGGCCGCGCTGCAAGGTAACATGTCACAAAACCAACGCCAAAGAGCAATCAATGGCTTTCGCAACGGAAAATATGACATTCTCGCCGCCACCGACGTCGCTTCGCGAGGCATAGATGTATCCGAAATTTCGCACGTGATCAATTACGATATTCCTGATACGGTCGATGCCTACACTCATCGCATTGGTCGTACCGGTCGCGCCCAGCGCACAGGTGAAGCATTCACGTTTGCAGGAGAAGAAGACGAGCAGATCATACGCGACATTGAAAAAATCCTGGGGAAACGCATCGAGATGCGGCGGTTACCCGATTTCAATTATGGCGATTTCTCACCTGAAAACCCGTTTCAGAATGGCCATGCGAAAGCGCCGCGAAAAACACGATCCCCCCGCAAACGCAATCATAATCGCAGCAACGGAGGGGGCAACAGGTCGCGCCGCCGCTCACATTAGCGAACGTAATCTTGCTCACCGCGCATTGGGCATGGCGAGAGCGGGGAATTGAAGATCAAACGTTATCCGGGATTGCTGCTATTGGTAAAAGCCACCCACAATTACTCCACGCAGGCTGGTGCCGTATTTCTTCTTTGGGGGAAGTGTTTGGATAAAATCGAGGCCGCGGGTTATCCAGTTGCCCAGGTCGTCATCCTGCTCTAGCCCCTCTACGCCGACATACACCATCCCCTTGAGCGCCTTTCCGGTAAAGTCCATCTCGCGCACATGCGGCTCGCCCAATGAATCCTCATAGGCTTCAGGACCGACACGGACCATAATTTCATCGCCTACAATTCCACCACACATGTGTGCGCTAACCATAAACGTTAGCCCGCCAAACATCTTGCGTTCGCTGAATTTTGTGCGCAGCGAAAGCTGGTGACGTACCCTTTGTGCAAGTTCTTCAGAATATGGCATTTATTCCCTTTGCTTTCCTCTATCACCAGGCAGCGGAGGCACGAAGCAGCGCGTGGTACCGGTGACCATAATGTGCCGTCAGAATAGGTGCGCTTTTTAATCGGTCACTACCTGTAATGGTTAGGAATTTTTTTTCTTCTTGTCGAGAGTCCGATTCCCGATCCTTAACTGTCGCAAATGATCCTTAGGGCAAATTCGCCACTACACTCGAATGGGCAGCAACCACCCGCCAGGTGCCATGAGGGGAAAAAGCCCATATTCGAGTAAACCGATAATCGTCCTCCGCTGAGATGCCGGCGTATGTGCCGACTATATGCACACGCACGGAGACTAGGCGATATCTCCAAACATCCGAATGTGTTGCCCCGAGGGTGTCAGTACTTCCAGCTTAAGGGTTCCTGATCGATGGGCTTCGAGATTATCTTGATTGGTCAATACCTGGCCTAGATGATCCGTAAATATTAATTCGGGTGCGAGCAATTCATCGAGATCGTTAACATCAGACCGGAGCATCGCGAGTATGAGCCGTTCCTCAGATTTAATAATTTCTTCTTCACTCGGATTATTCAAGAAGCCTCCTCTATAGGGCGCCTTACGGTCCCGAGAGGTTCAGAATATGTTTCATTCGATTTCACATGATCGTCATTTGCCTCTCCATTAACTCCGAAACATCAACCCAGCCGGCGAGCGCTGGTTGCGTACTTCAAATCGATACTCCTTCTACAGCCAGCGCCGAACACGACCCTTGTAAGACAAATACTCTTCCCCAAATTTACGCTCCAGATAACGCTCTTCACGCGAGACCACTCCCCGCCAGAGCAACAGCGCCGAGACGATGCCTAATCCTAAAAACCAAAGGCTATTTACCCAAATGCCGATGCCCACCTGGAGAAGCAGCGTTGCCAGGTAAATCGGATTGCGCGAGAACCTGTACGGACCCTGGGTAATGATGGCGTCGGTCGGCTCATTCGTCGGGAGCGAGGCATGTCCTTTGCGCATCGTTCGAACCGCCCACAAGAAACCGCCAATCGAAGCGGCGGTGAGAAGGGGCCCGATGGAGCTGGAGAGGGAAGGCGACAGAAAGTTTAGTGGAGCAAACGAACGTGCCGAGAATCCCAGGACCAAGGCAAGGATGAGAAGCAGCGGTGGGGGGAACGCCACCTCGGCGTGATCCGGTCGCTGAGGTTCTTGAATGGAATGCATTCGTGTCCTCCTCCTATGTTTCTCCGCCGATCGGCCGGATTATGCCCGCAAATTATACGATGTGTGCCAAGTTCACAGCATGGATTTGGGATAGTTTTAGGAAGGAATGTCAAAACTCTGGAGCTCAATCAACAGGAGCGCAGGTACTCGAATTTTCCGAGTTCACATGACCAAACAACACCCGCGTTTAAGGCGCGGTCCGCCGCTGCGAATTCCCGCAATGCAAGCTTTATCCCGGAGCAGCTCGAACTCCCCCAAAGGCTTTGAAGAACCGTTGATTACAACCTCCAGTTTGTGCAGTCCCGGATAATGTTTGTGTGTGGTCATATTTGCCAATGAAATCGTCTTCCGAATGTGTATAGTTTGCCGCGCGGAGAGCGCAGTAGCCTTTAATTTGAATATTTTTGGCCTGCTTTTGCCGTTGGCTTTGATAAAGTGGATCCGCAAATCCGCCAGCACTTTCTGTTCCTGCGAATCCATGCTTGTTATCGTAAAGGCAATCACTACAGAAGCGCCTATTACGACCCGCTGAGGCTGGATGCTGACCTTGCCGACCGATACATTCGCATCGTGGTCGAAACCGAGCACCGCCAGAGCGCCCGGTTCACCGCGTTTCACAGCTGAGCGCAACGCGTGACGCACCAACCAACGTCTCTCGGGCAATGCATCCTTTATCCATCTCCGTGTCGTGTCCGCCAATAAGGCAGGATGGTCTTTGCCGATATCGTTCAAATTGTTGGCGACAGAACGGCGCACATAAAGCTCGTGATCATCCTTGAGCAATTCAAGCAGTGCCAGGACGGGCCCGGGGTCCTTCTGAAACTGGCGCAGGCGCGGCGCCCACGGCAAGCGAGGACGGGTGCCCTCGGAAACAAGACGGCGCACATGTACATTTGAGTCCCCGGCCCATTTTTCGAGCCGAGCCAGCGTTGTTTCCGGATAACGCTCCAGGAAGGAACGGATGCTGAACTCTGCAGTAAATCGCTGCGTCAATTCGTACTGTGCCCACATCGAAATCTCCCAATGGGCGAGACCGTACTGCGCGACAAAAAAGACGTGCGGGAGGGAGGTGAAGGTTTCCATCCCGTTGCCTTCGGTTTTGTTTAGTTTCGGACCGAGGGAAGCAATCAGAATCTCAATTGCCGCTGGGTAGTCGTCGGGTAAATAAGTGTGAAGTGTGCGTGTAATCTGCCATCCACGTTGCGTAAGGCCAAGAGCCTCGTATCCGTCCAAGGTATCTGCAATAAAAGCAGCAGAATTGAACTAGGGAAATACCGCCGAGATCATGCCGGCGATCTTGTTGGGAATCTCGGGCCATACTGATTCTTACGCGGTTCCGCCATTCTTTTTAACTCTCTGTGGGGATCATTGGGATGGAAAGGGAAATAATCGCTTGCATCAACTGCTGGGGGACAGGTTCAAACATCCTACTTTCACGCGCTGTTTGTGCCTGCCCATCGTATTTGGCGACCGTTTTAATGCGCCAGCCAAGAATTGGCTATCCCTCGTAGGTACGCCGGCTATGGATGCGCTCAAACTGGCCCTGCTTGGACCACGTTGTCCCCGGCCAAGTGTAGATAATCCATCGTCAACTTCATCACCTGCTTTATATTTTCGGGATCGCGAGTGTACTTTGATGAGGTTACCAGGCGATGTTTCTCGTCGAAATAACCGCCCGAAATGAGGCAGG
>JADFRQ010000082.1 GCA_022561215.1 Chloroflexota bacterium
TGTAACCGTCGAAATACAGGCGGTAGGCCCATTTTGCCGCCCAACTGTCCGGGGGCAGATCATCAAATAGTGGCATGGTCGGGGCAGGAGGAAGATAGCCGGCGCCCCGCAACCCACGCTCCACGAATACGGCGCTTTCTGCACGGTTCATCCCAGATTCAGGACAATACATCATCGGATCCGTGCTGCATCCGGCGGTATAGCCTGCCTTATACAGGATTTCAATTTCCGCAAAGAAAGGATGATTTGCATGGACATCATCAAAGATCGGTTTTGTAGCTGAGGTGGGTTGAGCCGTTGGTTGGGTCGTCGGCTGAGCGGTTGGTTGCGCCGTCGGCTGTTCAGTTGGTTGAGCCGTCGGAAGCGACTGCGACCCAGAATCAGCAAACTCAATCGCGCCCATATCTGCTGCTGGCCCGCGGGTATTACCATAGTAATCTGCGGCCACCGCATCCCCGTCGAGGAGTGCGGCGCCGATCGCCGGTGAACCTGCGCTGTTTATGCTGAAATAGCTCGCGCCCGATCCGGAAAAGGCTAACACAGGATCATTGGTGACATCGCCTGATCCGACCGCGGCGCTGGTAGGCTGCTGCGGCCACCAGAGGTTATGCGAGAAGCTAATGCCTGCTGTCGTACTCAACGCAATCGGTTTCCCCGAACGTTGGATCACGATATTATTTTTAAAGCGCACATTCTTATGCGCGATCGCATCTGCTCTCGCAATGCGTATCCCACCTTCGTAGCCATCGACAAAAGTGTTATGCGCTACCAGCAGATTCTCGGTTCCCCACTTGCTTCCTTGGACCCAAAGTCCGAAATTGTACAGGCATCCACGCACGAGATTGTTGGTCACCGTGATATTTTTGTTTAGATGCTCTGTGGAAGACGTTTCATTATTGATGGCGATGCATTCCGAAGGTTTTCCGCCGCGATAGAAGGTTGGATCGCCGCTGAAATAAGCCAGATTGCCGTTGATGAGCACTTCTTGCGCGTGATCGACGTAAATTTGCAATGCATAATTATCGAAAACCGTATTGCCCTCGATGGTGATATATCGCGCGCCCCTTCCGGCGCCGATCCCTTCTCCCCAATTGTTGAAGACCTGGTTATTGCGGATGGTGACATGTTGGCCGCGCACCATCACAATCATCGGCCAGTTGAGAGAATTGCCCCTGCTGTAGGGGGCGAAATCTGCGTTCCACCAGATTTTGTTGCCCTCAACGGTGACATAACTGGCATCGGAGTAGACCAGAATCCCGCCGTGGCGCGAGTGCTGGATGCTGTTGTTCCTGAACCCGACCTGGGTCGCACCGACGATGCTCACCCCGCGACCCATGGAACGTTTGATCTCAAAGCCTTCAAAAGTGATATAAGAACCGGTGATGCTCACCAGAGATTCCCAGACATAGCCCTTGCCGGAAATTGGGTCAACCCTGGCTAATTGAGAATTGCTGCATCCATTGGGGCAGGATGGTAGCCCGGTGTTGAGCCCATCGACGCCGGCGCGGCCATCGATGATAGGTTTTTCGCCCGGGTAGGCGGTGATGGTGAGCGGGCTGCTCGCCGATCCCGACTTTGACAACCTGATTGCTTCATAGTAAGTGCCCGATCGCACACAGAGCACGCCGCCCGGCGTAAGGCTGTTGATGCCCTTCTGGATGGTTTTGAAAGCGCTGACGGTGGATGTCCCATTGTTGCTATCGCTGCCGGAGGGGGAAACAAGGAAAGTGCATTGCGCGGCAGAGACCGTAAGCGCTTGATCGCTGAACCCAAATAAGAGGCCGATCAAAAGCAGGGAGACGAGGACTTTCATCCGTGGTTTATTGATGTCTGTCATCATAAAATATTGCCTTCTGAACCTTTCAGTCGGAAGGCAAACGCAAATCCAGTTTCGGCGACCTGGCGATCATAGTCAACACGACCTTAGACCCATGGCTTTGCGTCACCATCTTTCGATGGTTTTGCCTTTTCGTTTGGTGAACCCTATTGATATGATTTGATCCGGCTTGCTATCGTTTGCATTCAATAAAACCTTGCAAACGTCTTAAATAGTATAGGAACACGGCCTCCGAATGGATGTGGCCCTTAAGTACTAGTACTGAGTCAAGATGATAGTGGTGGAACGATGTCATTCTGAGGAGCGAAGGCGCTTCACAATCCGAAGCGACGAAGAATCTCGTTTTCCAATGAAAAAAATCCTTGTCCATGGGCAACGAGATCCTTTCGTTCGTTGAAAGGCATTTGCATCCTCTGCGCTTTGGCTCAGAATGACAACCCATCACATCCACGATGACTTAGCACTAGTGCGGCGCCTATGGGCAAGGGCACTGGGATTATTCGTTGGGAGGGACATAAAAACCTTGAGAAGAGGCGGTTCAATCTACCCGGAGGTTAGCCAACCGCCCGATCATATCCTTCTCTCAGATTGTGAGAAGATCGCGTGAAAGTAATCACAGCACCTCGTAGGGGCAATTCAAACTTTCCGGAGGCTAGCCAATTGCCCTCCAACAAGCGCGCCTCCACTTTGAGCGAGGGTCAGGGAGAAAGCCAATACCTGTGTGTTCTTAAAGCTGATCGCGGACTGTTGCCTGCTGAATGCTATCTGTCGCGAAGGACCTCGTTTACCGTTGCAAAAGCTGTGGGTTTCAAGGTGAACGTGTTTCACCCCCCGGCTTACGAAGTCATAAGCGAATCGGTCAGGTATGGAAACCTGACCTACGAGGTCTGATCGCTGAAAGCTGATCGCTTAAGGCCGATCGTTATTTCTTCTGTCGCGTAAGTTCTTCCAGCGTGATTTCCTCCTGGAGGGCGATAAGTTCCGGATCTCCGGTAACCAAAACGGCGGAGAACTCATTCGCAGTGGAAACGGCGAAAGCATCGGTATAAGAGATCCTATGATGAATCTTAAAGTTCGCGGCAGCGAAGACCCGTTCATCGATGGCAGGCACGACTTCGACTTCGAGCCGGCGGAACACATTCAGAGCCTTTTGGGCTTCAGCTACGCCCAAGGCCTTACCCGTAGAGTAGTAGACTTCGCCCAAATTGATGACAGAGATGAATAATCTTAGCTGCCGCCTCTGTGCTTTCTCTAAGAGAGACTTTACGCGTGAGGCAGCCGGCTCCTCTTTCTGTAGCAGAGCCAGCACCGCCCAGGCATCAAGTACGAAGCGCTTCATCTGTTGTTAACTCTTCCCGGTGCTCAGCTTCGAATTCGGTGAGGAAGTCGGTCTTCGGATACTTTCCATACAGAAATTCGATGGGAGGCCGTGCCTGGATAGGTTCTAGGATGATCTTGTGCCCAACGACTTCGATGTGTATTTCTGTTCCAGCCTGAATTCCTAACGCTTCGCGGATCGGCTTTGGGATGACCAATTGTCCTTTAGATGAAACCTTAATAACCACTTATGCCGCCTTTCTTGCTTGTCTTACTTTCCCTTTCACATTGTAAGAAACAAAACGGATCTTGTCAAATACTGTGGGATTCGGAAACAGATCTCGGGAGTCGGATATCGTTCATCTTGAGGCGCGTATTCTGTAGCCGCTTGGCGCTTGATAGCATTTCCCCAAAGCCTGATCCCTGATACTTGTTCTCAATTATCCAACTGGGCAACCGACCGTTTTAATTGGTGAGCGTTTGAAGCGATGTTAGGGCGATTTTGCGGACGGCCTCACGGCATCACGTGATTCGGATGATATCGAGCCCCTCTCCTTGTGGGTGAGGGGTTGGGGTGAGGGCAATTATCGAATTTTGTAGCGGCGGTTCGAGAACCGCCCAATTATGTACGCGTTGCCCGCGTGAACCTGCAAATTAATGTCATCTTGAGCGAGCCAGGCTAGCGAAGGATCTCGTTTACCGTTGCAAAAGCCGTGGGTCGGGTTTCAAGGTGAACGTGGTTCACCCCGCGACTTGCGATGTCTTGAGCGAATCGGTCAGGTATGGAAACCCGACCTACGAGGTCTGATCGCTGATAGAACCCTTCGAAATTTTTGGAATACACTTAATTACGTGCTACACTGTTTTACGTGGAGGATACGATGGAAAAACAGAACATTACCCTATCATTACCCAAGGACATCCTGCGCAAGGTCAAGATTATTGCAATTGAACGGGGAACCTCTGTTTCCGGCTTGCTGACCAGCGTCCTAGAGGATGTGGTTCGACATAAGGAAGATTATCATACGGCTTATCGCAGCCACAAGCTAATTCTCGAGCGTGGGATAGATTTAGGCACCGCAGGTCGTGCAAGCTGGACGCGGGAGGAGCTGCATGAGCGAGGAAAGTGAGCTCCAATTTGTCGATACAAATGTGCTCGTCTATGCTCATGACCTTTCTGCGGGTGAAAAACACGAACGCGCCAGCCAGATAGTCAAAGGACTTTGGGAAAGTGAGGGGGGGTGTTTGAGTGTCCAGGTTCTCCAGGAGTTCTATGTGATCACTACGCTCAAGATTCCCAAGCCTTTAGATTCCAAACTTGCAGTGACGATAATACGAGATCTATCGCACTGGCGTGTTTTCTCTCCTGAATCAGATGATGTATTAAGCGCAATTGCTCTCCACGATCAGGTTGGGATTTCATTCGGGGACAGCATGATCCTGTGGAGCGCACATAAGCTAGGGTGTACTTCTGTATTCACCGAAGATCTAAATCATAACCAAATGTATAAGCGTGTTCGAGTCATTAACCCCTTTATCCTTTAACTTTACGCAATTGGTCCCAACGTACAGCTGATTAATTTCCGCTTTTGACAATCTGAGATTGACAGTGGCCTCTTAATGCAGATTAATTTTTTGTAATCTGCAATGCTTTGCTGAAAGCAAAGCGCCCATTCGTCGTAATATCCGACAATTCATGGGTGATATCCATTTGAGGTCGAAGTGCCTGTGTGAAAGCTGACCGCTGATTGCAGAAAGCTGAGAGCTGATAGCTAGATAGCTGAGATTGGTGAAACGCAATGTTCTTTATTGCGCGCAATCCTCACACGCATTGCATTTGCAATGCGCCTGATCCCCAATCCCCAATCCCCGATTCTTATTCATTAAAAATGTAAAGATAAACCGCGGCGCCAATGCTTTCAAAGGAATCAAGCTGTGTCCCCAGCGTATCGAGATAGTAGAGGTAGAAATCTACCTCGGCTTGAGAACCTTTGCTCTGAAAGTGCGAAAAAACAATCCACGCCCGGTGTTTTACACTCAATGTGTCCAGATCTTTCGCGTAGCCGCTCCAATTACCTTTTGAATCTACACCCACAACAACCTCATCATCTCCAAAAACATAGCGTTGTTGATAGTACGCAAATGCCGCCTCCGCCGAGCGATAAATGTACAGAATATCATCATTCTGCTTATGGTCTTGTACATAGCTTAAGACTGGTTTTATGTCTTCGACAATTTCAAACCCACCCACATGCGTGCGCGGTACGATAAGATGGTAGGTTGCCGTAAGGAGCGGTTGAAAGATCAGCAAACCAACGAGGATGGCGCCCACCATGATAGAACCGGGTTCGATTTTTTTCGTAATCTGCCATATACCTGTCACGATGAAGAGCAGGGCAAAGGGGACAAGGAACAATAAGAGCCGTCCCCTGAACGGATACAATCCCATTGCTGATGCAATCAGAGTAAAGAAAATGGGAGAAGATAGGAGAGAAAATCTTTCTTTGTCTTTCAAGAATGTGTAAATGCTACCAATCAGAAAGGTCAATGCCGCAAGACCAGATAGCGTTATCCCTATTGGAAACTTAAAGACCTCGAAGAAAGTGTCGACAAACCATTTGAGATCTGAGAAAGATGTGGGGGGAAATGGGGCAAAGTCAGGACTCCAAAAGCCTAAAAGTCCCTCATTCTCTGCCAAATCGCCGAGAGAAACGTGGTAAAGAGCGAGGAAGCTCAAAGCCCAGGGCACGTAAGCGATTGAAAGCCGGGCAATCGCGCGCCAGTCCTTTCTGACGAGACTGAATAAGGCCAAGGTGCTCCCGATGCCAGTCAGAATGAAAACTGCAGGATGTGAAAACCAGATTGCTATTGCACCAAGTACTCCGAGGAGAATGGTTTTTGAAACCTTCAATCTATCTGATCGGACATCTGCTATTGCCCATAAAAGAAGGAGAGCTATAGCTACGTCACTGGAGTATTGTTTGACCTCGGATGCGTAGTAAATCAAAGGTTCCGAAATCGCGAATAGTACCAGAGCCAGAGGTACAAACTTTGAGGCGATGCTGCGCTTTGCTACCCCATAGAAAAGGAGCAATGCACCTATTCCTGAAAACAGCGGGAATAGGCGAAGTACATATTCAGAATTGCCCAATGTTTGAATTGCAAATTTCTCAATCAGCAGGAAGCCGATCGGTGCTCCCTGGTCGTAGCTCAGAGGCTGCAAAAGTTCTGCAAATGACCTGTTCACAATATTCAATGCCAACATGGCTTCATCCAGCGATAGGGATCTGTTGGCTGCATATTGCACAACCCGCAGGACGACGCCAAAAACAATTATTGTCCACGATAACTTTGTGAAGTTTAATCTTTGAAACAGCGTGTTGATCCTGGTTTGCATAGTACGCTTCTCTGTCTTCACTCATTAGATGAGGCTAATATCATTAAGTGCGCTGGTTATTCTAGCGTGCCCCTCAATATACTCCACTACAGTGATTGTTTATTCCAATGAAATGGATTATAATCCATTCAAATGGAATATCATCCATTCAAATGGATTAAGCAATGTTAATAAACAAGCTACTAGGTACAAGCCATGCTAGAGTCTACAGGTTCTTGACTAGGAATATAGACAAGTCGTTCATGGAATCAGAAATTGTCTCCGCAGTAGGGGTACGCCGCAGCGCAGTGAATTTGGCCGTTCGTGATCTGGCGCAACATGGGCTTATCAATCGTGAGATCAGAGGACGTACGAGCTTCTACTCAACGGATCCAACGGATCCCATCGCGCGTCAATTCAAAATCTGGGAGACGACCCTCAGGCTTCAATATGTGTTGGAAAAATTACGTCCACTGGTGCGCAAGGTTGTCCTTTTTGGCAGCGCTGCCGAGGGGCAAGATACAGCGCGAAGTGACATTGACCTATTTATTATTGGTCAAGATCGAAATTCTGTACGTGCAATTACTGGGGATTTTAATGAGGATCAACGAATTCAGGCGGTAATTGTTTCGGAGCAAGATCTTGCCGTAATAAAGAGTGAGGATCCGGCATTCTATTCTCAGATACAGCGAGGATTAATCCTATTTGAAAGTACCATTGGTGAAACAGAGTCCTGACTTCAAAAAATGCCTTAATAATGGCCGACTTGTCAAAGTAGAAATTGACCTTCGGACAGTAGCAAGAGAAGTGGATCTTGCTCACAGTGATTTATCAGAAGGGGAGGCGAGTATTGAGCGTGGAAGTAATAAATGGGCTACTGTGCAAGCATACTATGCGATGTTTCATGCTGCAAAAGCATTGGTCCATCAAAAGGGGTATCGCGAAAAAAGCCATCAATGCCTAGCGATTGCACTTCGCGAACTATACGTTCGAGCTGGCAAACTTGATGAGCAAATGCTGATGGAAATAGAAGATGCACGGGCGCTTCGCGAAGAAGCGAATTGCAGAGGCTCATTTACTGAGGCTGCAGCCAATCACTCTATACATGTTGCAAAGCAGTTTGTTGAAATTACGGTAAAGTTGATTTCTGAGAGCCAACAATAGATCAATAAACTCTTCACTGCACTACTCCACCATTGCAAATGCTTCTCCGCCCGAACCCTCGAAATCGGTTTTTGGCCCTCTGCAGATTTTGAAACCGCATAAATTTATCTGAAGATCGATCAGCTTTTGATGAACTCTGCCCTCGTACATGAATACAGCCAGAGTCGAAAATCAGAATTGTAGAAAGGACTCTCGGAGGATGTGGTGCGAATCACGGTATCACTACGAGAGTTAATCTCGCCTGGGTGCCAGGACTAAGCAATTCATTCTCCCGAAGCGATTAAAATGGTGTTTACCCCACGCACAACATTATCGAGCCCGTTGCCGCGTCATTCTCAGCGATCGATTCACCGGGCTTTGAAACGGGAAGGAATGATCCGAAACCAGGGCCGTAATAAGCCTCTTGAGGAGTTGCCCCAAAGTCCCCTCTCCCATTGGGAGACAAGAATGGCTAAGCGACTTTAGTCGCCGCCATTCCTTTAAGCTATGCGGCCAATGCCGCTTAGCCGGTTAGTGGTGAGGGGATCAATCCCCTTGCCCCAACGCCTCCAACTCCACCGCCAGCCCCTCCTTCCCCTGCTGCCGATAAATATTTGCCAGCTCATCCTTCGCCGCTTGATCATGATGATCGACAGACAAGAGTTGCAGCATAGCTCTTTCCGCACGGTTCCAGTCCTTTCGCGCAAGACTCTTTTGCGTGAGGAACCAGGCCATCTCGTGCATGAAACGCTGCAATTGGTGACGCGTGACCTCAACTTCAGCGGGAAGATCGAGGGTCGAATCCATCAGGAAGGGATGGCGGCAGATGAGCAGCGCGCGTTCGTAGAAGCGCAGGGCTGCGCGCGCATTGCCGCGCACGATGCTGTCCTTCCCTTGCCAATACAGCTTGAGAAATTCGAGATAATCGACCCATAAATCGTTATCGATCACGAGTTGGTAGGAATCAACCTCACGCACGACATAGCGCGAAATAGCGCCGCGCCTTAGCCCAGGCTCGAGCGAGCGCCGCAAAGCATAGATCGCCACGTAGAGACTGTTGGCCGTGGCATCGGGGGGCTGTTCTGGCCAGAGCTGCTCCATCAGGGTATCGGCCGGTACGGAATCCGGATAAGCGGATAATAAAATGGCCAGAATTTGCCGCGCCCGCAACGATGGGCGCGGCACACGCGTGCCTGCTCTCTGTGTGAAGATTTCCAGGCGACCAAAGGTGCGGATTACGACCGCTACGTCCGGCAGCGCCAATGACTCCGTATCGATGGTCCTTGGCAAACTCGGTGCTTCTTCCAGTCTTAGCCCGTGTGAGAGGGCAAAGGAAAGCAAGCTGGTTAGCAGCTCCGCCAACTGCAAATCGCCGCGTGAATAGGTGCTCCCTCGCAGCGGTTCCCCGATGACCAGGACGCCGGCCAGGCTCTGGTCGTCGTGGATGGGCAGGATCACATTTGGAGGGCTGGGGACACCGGAAGTTTGAAACTCGACCTCGCGCAATGATTCTTCCGTGAGCGGCCAATCAAGATGTTCGGCGCTGATCGTCAGCCGCGGTCCGTCTTCCCAGCGGCCGAAGGTTAACACCTGATGGTCATTTGCCTCGACCAATTCCAATACACCGGTATAGGCCGCGCCAATTTCTTCACCGATCGCCAATAAACTCTCGGAGACGTGTGTGATATCAAAGGAACCTTCGGCGAGACTTTCCCACGCCAGGCTTAAGCGCACCGCGAAGAGAGTGTTATCGCGTGGTGTGGGTCCCAGCCAGCGAGTTAGTTTCTGAGGCAGTTCTGGTCTCGCCAGAATCGTGCCGGCGACGAGGCTGATTAAGAACATGCGTGCGAGATAGAGTGGAGAAGTCAATATTTGGCTGTTGTAAATGACGAAAAAATCAACGATTACCAACGCCGCCAGCGGCAGAATAATGAGGAGAAGCCGCCGATTAATAGGCTGTCCCTCAGGCGATCCAAAACGCAGGATCCCTCGGGCGAGCATCACACCAGCCACAATCAGAAGCATTTGTTCGAGCATCTTGATGCGCAAGCCCGCGGCGGCTGATCCGGCAGGCAGGAAAATCGAAATCATGCCGAAAAGTGCGGCGACGAGAAGCAGCCCCCAGGGGAAAAGCAAACGTTTGGCATCGGCGCGGGTGCGAAGCTTGCCCGGAATCTGTGCTGCCAGAACGAGAATAAGCGTGGCGGCGATGATGGCCGGGATAACCCATGCGGCAGCAAGCAGGAGGATTCGCAGGTCAAAAACAGGGTCGACGAGGTTTGCTCCCGCGGTGCCGCGCGGGATCACACTCCCGATTGCGTTTGCACCAAAAACCACCAGGAGCGCCATAAGTGTGCCCAAACCATACGCAAGACGGGCGGCGAGTTTCGCATAGCGCCGATGCCCATTTCTCGCCAAAGGGTAGAACATATGCAGAAAAAGCCCGGGTAGGAAGGCGATTGCCGCGTACCGCAGGCGCAGCGCCAGCGCGATCCCATTGATAGAAGGCCCGGAGGAGTTGTTGAAAAATAAACTGTAGGCAATAAAAGCTTCAAGCAGAGCAAATAGCACAAAGGGGGTATGGATATTCCGGGGGCTGCGCAGCAGGAGGATATAGATGGCAAGGGTTAAATAAATGCTGATCGTAACGGCCTGGATGAGGAAAAAAAGCGTTGTCGCGTCCATAACCCCCTTCGTAAAACGCATTAAGGGGCGATTAAGTTGAAGCCCCTACATTTAATGTTGTGATCTGTCGTTAAAAAAGCAATCTACTTTACTTAATGGAGGCACTGTCGGCGCGCCTGTTCCAAGAATACTACAAATAATGATATCTGGGACAGTGAGTGATTGCAAATGCAAGATATCAATTTATCGGCGGGGTACAAGAGCAATAAACCTGCAGGCCGCTGAGATTGACAGTGGCCTCCTAATGCAGATTGCTTTGTTAAATACGTAACTTCAAAAGGAAGGAAGCTGAGATTGGCGAAACGCAATGTTCTGTATTGCGCCCATTCCTCACACGCATTGCAAATGCAATGCGCCCATTCCTCACACGCATTGCATTTGCAATGCGCCTGATCACTGATTTTGCTGCAGATAGTGGATTAAATGCCAATTGACAAAGGCTTGGTGAACGCAAATCAAGGTGCTTTTTCGCAAGAGCCTACAATTTTGGAGCTGGAACGGCGCCTGCTTTTCCTTTCGGCAAAGGAGATTGGCATGATCGATGACTTTTTGGCCGAGATGGAGGAGGAAGGCGAGCTTCGATTGATCGTCCACAAGGGTCGTTTGCGCTTTGTCACAGAGACGAAGGACTTCGAAGTTCCCGAGTCAAAAAATAGAATTTGAGAACATTCTGGAGAGTTAGCTCCAATTCAGGAATATAGATTCCAGTCTCTACTGGGTAGGGAAATAAACAGTCTGATAGAAGAGTAAAACAACAACTTAACAGCAAATTTATCCAGCCAAGCAGAGGGTGAAAAATCCCCGGGGCTGATCTTTTCTTGCCGATGCAGAGGAGAATGTTGCAATGACCAAATCAATGACACCACCCGACAATGCGAAAGGGGAGATTAATATTAGGCTGAGGAATGCCTTACGATTTCTTAGCGCAGCGCAAGTGACATTGATTGATGAAATGCTGGATAAAGTATCGCCTTTTGGTGAGGTCGCCCTGAAAGTAACAGGTGGCAAACTCAAATTCGCGGCACAGTCCAAGAGCTACGATGCGTTCAAACTCCAGAGGCGCTCGACGAAGGATAAGATTCGCGGCAATGAAAGATAACCCCCCGTCGATCAAATACGATGCCAGGCAATAAGCGGCAGAAAATGCCCCTTAACGCAGTGGAACCAGTGATCATTGCGGATAGCAGATTATTTGCAAGCCCTTCGCTCATTCAGAGTAAATGTAAACCACCCGTGGGTGGAATGTTTGGGGAGCTTAAATCGATACATGGTATTGCAAGTGAACGAAGTTCACACGTGAGCAGAGATCACACGGGGATCTGGGGGCGGGCAGTCGCCCCCATTCGGGGGACTTTAAGGGGGGCTAAAAGATAAAGCCATAACAGGAACGGGAAAAAATTGAACAAGAGAAAAAGCTTCCTGAAGAATAAACAAAAAAAACTATCATATATTCGTGATAAATTAGATAATTGGAACCCCGAGTACCGGAGAAACTAAAAGAGAAGCTAGCAGCTATATTTTTGAGTGGGTAGGTTGCCAATCTTGGCCGTTACAATTAAAGGTGCATCTATAAATGAACAACCTTAAATGGTATGTTCTACGGAGTAAGCCACACAAAGAAAAAGTACTTTTCAAATACGCCTCCTCTTTAGGATACTCTCTCTTCCACCCAACAATCCCTGTTAATCCTGTAAACCCGCGCGCCGCAAAAATCCGTTCGTATTTTCCGGGTTACATGTTTTTGCATGCAGATTTGGCGCAATTGGGCGATTCTGCATTCCATTGGATGCCATTCTCGCAGGGAATCGTGCGCATAGGGGACGAACCAGCCGCGGTCCCTGAACCCATCATTCATCGTCTCCAGGAAAGGGTGGGAGAAATCTGGCAAGCTGGTGGCATAAAGCTCGATCAATTTACAAAGGGAGAAAACCTCCTCATTCGCGACGGCCTTTTCGAGGGTTATCGCGCCATTTTCGATGTCCGTCTTCCAGGGTCAGAAAGAGTTCGTGTACTGCTTGAGATGCTCTCCGACCGTTACATTCCCGTGGACGTGGATGGCGGGCTGTTAG
>JADFRQ010000083.1 GCA_022561215.1 Chloroflexota bacterium
TGAGAGTACTTCATCTATGAAGGCGCAAATACTCTGACAAATTCTAAAGGGCCACCAACAAACTCAGGAGTTCATGCAACCGGCCGGTTACCCATACGCTTCGTTTATGTGTGAGGCAAAATGGTTTCGATTGCTTTGCTGGACACGCAGAAATTGTACGGTGCAGGCGATCACAAAAAAAGACCCCAGCTTGCCTTGGAGAAGTGTGACATTGTGACGGATTTGCGAAAATTATACTCGCTCGAGCCAAGCCCCCTCATCATAACGCTCAGCCAATAGTTCCGCTGCCCGCTCCAACTCAAGCGCCGTCGGATCTTCGTGGACAAACTGAATGCCCAATGCTTCGGAAAATCCTTTTTGCATAATCTCGGCGGCTTGGCTCCAGCTTAACTTGTGGCCAAGCAACCATTCAACAGTTGTCGCTCTCTTGCGCAATCCCAGCATGGATTGTTCTCGATCCTCCTCATTATCAAATACCAGCACCTGGGATATGCGACCGATATCCCCGCTAAGCGGAAGGCTCCCATGTTGAAGAATGCCTCCCCCGCGCCGAAGTTGTGCGCTGCCTACTAGTTTTTTCCCTTGAACGGTGATTTCATAGGAACTGGGTAATTCAAAACAAATCGGCTGGCTACGTTGGCGTGGTGTGAGCGCGATTTCAGGTTGAACCACAACCTGCAAGCCAATACGCTCGAGGGCATTAATCAAACCGGCGCTGATAAAACGATAACTCGGGATAACACCGCCCTGGAACGCCGTTTCGTCAAGCGCCGCGGTGACAGAATAAGTGAGTTCATCATCGTGCAATATCGCCCGCCCGCCGGTGGGTCTGCGAACAATTTCCCAACCAGATTCGCGTAATCGATCAAGATCAATTTGAACGAGAGGTTGCGCATTGCCAATGGATATGCAAGATGGTGTCCAGGCATACAGGCGTAGGGTCGGTGGCACTCTCTTTTGGGAGGCCGACTCCATGATTGCCTCATCAAGGGCCATATTATGTGCGCCCTGCGCGGGCGGCGAAATAATAAGCCTCCATGTTTCGGTCATGCCGTTGATTATACCTAGACGCATTCAGCAAATGATCGCCCACGAAGTAGTGACCTTGGGAAATAAATTCCGTCATTAGCGACTGGACGGAATAAACACAGCCAGATGCGCGCTACCCCGAGCTTGCCGCAGAGCATCTTCACCCATGAATTTTTTCGCCTGTGGTAAACTGCGGTCCCTGCGGTTAATGTTTGTTCATAGCGGCTCAAGTATGTAGGACCAGCGTAAGAAGGATGTGTAATTGATGCCGGCGGCCATTGCGACACGCCCAGCGATAATCATTATCGTATTGTTCATGTTCAGCGCAGCCTGTCAGCCCGCGCAACCAACTGTTGTGCTTCCATTATCCACCGCAGCAGCATCGCCAGCGACGGATGAAGCAGATACCAAAATCCCCACGCAGGAACCAATTGAACCGACGCCCACGATGCTACCTCTTCTAGAGGGCAGCGTTGATCTGTGGCTGGATTGGAGCCAGGCCGAACTTAAAGTGCTCAATGCTAGTCTGGACAATTTTCAGAAGACCTTTCCAAATGTACAAATCTCAATTTCATATTTTCCTGCAGAGGATTTGTTGGAGGAATTTCGGCAGGCCGGGCGTGAAAATCGCGAACCCGCCCTGCTGATTGGGCCCTCGGAGTGGGGGAGAGCATTATTTGCGGAAGGGATGATCCAGGATATTCAAGATCGGCTGCGTCCCCAACTTGTGGATACGATTCATCCCGTTGCCTGGGGAAGTGTTCGCCAGGGAAGATTCATTCTCGGCCTGCCTCTCACCATGCAAGGTGTGGTTCTCTACCGCAATACGGCATTGGTCGCACAGCCAGCGGCGACATTGAGCGAACTCATAGAGGCGTCCAACGCACTTGAGCAAGAGGGATACATTGGTACTCTGATCGACCTAGGTTTTTTCTCCGCAGGGGCGCATTTGTCTGCCTGTGACGGCGAGTTGCTAACAGACGATGGGGAATTGGCCTTGACTCGCGGCGCGGGAGAATGTTGGCTGCAAATCCTTGATGATTGGACAAAAGCTGGAAAGTCAACCTTCAATACAGAAGATGATTATGACGCATTCCTAAAGGGTCAATCGGCATGGCTGGTCGATGGCAGTTGGAAAGCGGATCCATTGATCGCTGCCCTGGGCGTTGAAAATCTCGCGATTGATCCCTGGCCTGTCTATACACCGAGCGGGCGCAGACTTTCAGGGTATGCCTGGACAAACAACCTCTATTTTGGATCATCCAGTCAAGATCAAGATTTTGACGTCGCATGGATTCTTGCCCGTTTCTTGTTGACGGAAGAAGTTCAATTGAGCCTCGGGGATGCCAGATCGGGACGACAATTTCCAGTGGTAACAGGAGCGGAATTTGAAGATATCTGGCTTCAAGAAATGCTTGTCGCCCTTCGAGAAAACATCCCACTTCCCCTGTATCCTCAATTTGAGATTTTTATCGAATTATTGGAACCCGCAATTTTTGATGTTGCACGCCGAGGATATGAGCCGTATTGGTCGATTAATTTTGTCTATCCCAAATTGGAGCGCGCAATCGAGGCTTATGCCCGGCGGGAAGGAAGAACCACGCAGTAAAAGTGCAGTAGCAAGCCAGGTAACATTCCATCTTTTCCCCATCACTTGAGGCGAGATGTCCGTTCCAGAATCGGCGCTTGATTAAGTTTTATCATCCAATATTCCCAGATCACTTTGATATCGGCGACCAGAATCACGAGCCTGCCGATCCTCAGACCAGGGCGCGAAGCCGACCTCTAATGGATTGGAAGACACAGACCTAACAGGCTTCGTGCACCGTTTTAATTACCTCACCCATCATGGGATCACGGCGACCCATCTCAATCGCATCCTTTTCTGACTTCAAATCATCGCTACAAGATTGCGGATGAAGGAGATGGGCGCGATGTTTCGTGGGCGTGAAGGACCCCGCGTTCCTCTTTTTCTCTCCCTGGCCAGGCAGCATATGCATTCATCGTTGTATAATCCCAGCCGGAGGTAAAAATGTCCCGAATAGAGCCATATTGTTGGGAATCTGCCGGCCAACGCGCCGCCCCAAGGGAGATCTGCGGGACAATTGAATAATGAAATTGATTCTGACGCACGAACAAGCCGATTTTGATGCTGTGGCATCTTTGTTTGCTGCTCACTTGCTTAAGCCCGAGGCCCTTGCAGTATTGCCGAGACGCCTCAACCGAAATGTGCGCGCCTATCTCACCCTATACGGTGATGGGATGCCTTTTGTCGAATACGCGGACCTTAAGAAAGGAGCGATCGACAGTGTGACGCTGGTCGATTCACAAACATTACCCTCCTTTAATCGCTTGGCGGAGACAGCACATATTCATGTCGTGGATCATCATCCACTCTCCGATGATATTAATGCATCGTGGACAAATCACATTGAAAATACGGGGGCAGCAACAACCATCCTGGTGGAGGAAATTCAGGAAAGCGGGCTTGGATTGGATGGTATGGCCAGCACCATGTTATTGCTTGGCATTTATGAAGACACCGGCTCACTAATTTTTGCCTCGACAACGGTCCGGGATTTGCGTGCCTGCGCCTGGTTGCTCGAAAAGGGAGCAAGCCTAAAAATTGCGGCCGATTTTCTTTTCCAACCCCTCTCGGATGAACAGCGCGGACTGTACAATCGTTTGATTGAATCGGTAAAGACGCACTCGATACACGGCTTTAGCATCGTGATCACCCATGCTAAAGCGAGAGGATTTAAAGACGAGATCTCGACCATTGCACACAAACTTCGCGATCTCTACGATCCAGCCGGATTGTTCGTAGTCGTCGAGTTAAATGATCACATCCAGCTTGTCGCACGGTCATCGGTAGACAATATTGATGTTTCAAAAATTGCGATGCATTATGGGGGAGGAGGGCATCATCGTGCAGCAGCTGCCTTGATTCGTGGAAAATCGATGGATGGCCTTATCGGCGAACTCTTGGATATTCTTCCTGATGTCATCCAACCTGAAAAAACGGTTACCGAAATTATGTCCAGAGCACCACAAATTTTCCATCCCAAGATTACCGTCCGCGAAGCTGCAGAGAATATGCGGCGCTTTGGGCATGAAGGTTATCCAGTTGTTGATCAGGGTAAAGTGATTGGGCTGCTTACGCGTAGAGCGGTGGATCGCGCGATGTCGCACGGTATGGGAAGCAAGGAAATCTCGGATGTGATGAATGCTGGTAATCTTGTGGTATCTTCGGGTGATTCCATCAAACATCTGCAAAAAGTTATGATCGCCAGTAATTGGGGACAGGTCCCGGTAGTGGAAAAAGAAGATGGCGCCATCATCGGTATTGTGACGCGCACCGATCTCATAAAAAATCTTGAGGACAGCAAGATGCTGCCGGGCAAAATTGAATATCGAAATAAACTTGCGCAAGTACTCCCCCAGACTAAGCTGCTGCTCCTAAAACTCATCGCCGCTGAGGCCGAAAATCAGAAGGCCGCTTTGTATGTCGTCGGTGGGTTTGTGCGCGACTTGTTGCTCGGTGTTCCGAACGTTGATTTTGATCTTGTTGTTGAGGGTGACGCTATCCACTTGGCTAAGAGTCTAGTGCATAAATATGGGGGACACATGAGCAGCCACAGGAGATTTGGCACCGCGAAGTGGAGCATCGATCCCAGACACCCCACTCTGCATGAGAAATTGGGCGGAGTGCTTGATGAATTGCCTGACGCGTTAGATCTGGTTTCGGCGCGCACAGAATATTATACCCATCCGACAGCCCTGCCCTCGATCCATCGCAGCAGCATAAAATTGGATCTTCATCGGAGAGACTTTTCCATTAATACACTGGCGATTCGCCTGGACGGACATCATTATGGAGAACTATTGGATCATTGGGGAGGCGTTCGTGATCTGCACGATCGTCAAATCCGCGTCTTGCATTCATTGAGTTTCATTGATGATCCGACGCGTATCCTGCGTGCTGTTCGACTTGAACAACGCTTGAGTTTTGTGATTGCACCACGCGCGCTTGAGCTTCTGGGTGCGGCGAAGGCGTTGCTCGCCCGGGTTAGCGGTGAACGCGTGCGCGCTGAGTTGCGATCCATATTTAACGAGAAATTGAAAGTCAAAATAATTTCGCGATTGTTTGAACTTGATCTTTTGGCTGGTATTCATCCGGCGTTGGCATGGCATGCCGACTTGGAAAAAAGCTTCACACTGCTGGATGATTTTTCTCCTCCGGAAAAGTGGAATCTAGCAGGCGATCCAGAGGATGAAATTGTGCATTATGCCCTCTGGATGATCCAAAATAATGAGCGTGAAATTAAATCCTTTTGCAAACGTATGCACTTTCCTGCAGCTACGAGCGCGGCGATACTGCAAGCGCATTTTTTAGGTGCTCAATTGCCTGAACTTTGTTCGCACGGAAATCCTAGTCAAATTGTTCAATTATTGGATGGTAATCGCGAGGAGTCGATCATCGCATTGTGGTTAAGCATGCAAGACCAGCCTGAATGTCGCCAGGCGATTGACAATTATCTGGCGCTCTGGCGCTTTATGGCCCCTGCTGCAACCGGAGATACTTTGCGAGAGCTTGGTTTGGATCCAGGACCCGCTTATCGGGAAATATTGCAGCAATTACGATCGGCCGTTATTGATGGCCAAGTTAAGACAGCAGAAGACGAACAAAAACTGTTGGATGAGCTGGTTGAACGCCATGCCCTCTGATCTAAGCTTTCACATTCGAGAAGCAACGGATGCGGACTTGGTTGGACTGGAGTGGGAAGGGGAATACAGCCGCTATCGGCATCTCTATCAAAAATCAATGCAAGATGCAAAAAAGGGCCGTAGGGTGCTGCTAGTATCTGAAGCCGCGGAAAAACTAATTGGTCAGATTTTTATCCAGCTCAATACAATTCCGGCCGACCCGTTAAAACTTCCTGCGACGGGCTATCTCTATTCGTTCCGCGTACGCCCGAAGTATCGAAACATGGGGATTGGAACTTCGTTGGTGCGCCGCGCTGAGGAGAAGCTTCGTCAGCTCGCTTTCCGCCGAGTGCTCATTGGTGTGGCAAAGGAAAACAAAGGCGCTCGCCGATTGTATGAAAGATTAGGCTACAAAATTTTCGCGGAAGATCCGGGGAAATGGTCCTTTATTGATGATCAAAATAGTGAACACGTAGTTAACGAACCAACCTACATCATGGAAAAAATACTTAGCGGGCCGTAGTAAAAATCCCATTAAATGTAGGGAACAGCAACCATATTGCGATGGATCTCCCCTCTATTGCAGCGATTAATTATGCGCCGGACAAGCTTAACATCGCTTTAATATAAGCGTGCGAGGCTTTCGGTGAAGCGGGATTAGATTTCAAGCAGCCGTTCTATCCCCTCTCTCGTTCAGGCGAGCAGGCTATTAAGCGCACCCGCCGCGAATGGTGTTCCTTCTGCAGCCAATTAATCTTCAATGAATTTTCCTTGGCCGTGTATAACCCTATCGAAACCTGCCTGCGCATATTGAACTTCAATAAAGTAATGATCGGGAAAGGCTACTTGCGTTAGGATGCCCGTTCGTGTGCCTAATTGCTGGAGATTTACGGCGCCCCTTTGGCTGGGGCCAATCACACGCCGGATCATCTGAGTTCGTCGCGGCAATCCTCGAATTTCACGGTTGGCTCGCCGATGGGTTGATCTCGGGTCCCACACAACTTCAGCGGTGATCCAGCCATCGTATCGAATGCAATCATGGAACCAGGCGGATTATGTTCGATCGATAGATTGCCAGGTGCGCACGTTTGGCGAAAAACATCCGAACGCATCCCTTTGGATGTTCAACATCATTCAAGATGTCCTATATTTCTGGAAGCTGATACTTTATCGGCCCATGACTTCGTTCCCCATGATATTTCTCTGCCATACGTATCGCTCTCATGCCGTCATGCTACATCGCCGCATGATTTTTTTTGAAAATTATTATTGAGAAGATCATCGCGAGAACATGTCTTCCTAGGGAACCAATCACCCTTCTGGCACGTTTCTTGATACGGTGCATTCGATTTGTTTTTGAACCACATAATGCTGGGATGCTGACCCGACCTATTCACTGGGCCCATTTTGAGAACAAAAAGGGTAAACTTGCGTGCATTCTCAGGCGTTTTAAGTTAATCCAACTTGCTGGGAAGTAAACTCATGAAAGAAAACCAAATCTTTTTAAGACATACTTTTTTGGTTGTGGCTCTCATGACCATGTTTTTTTCCATCGCCGCCTGTGGGCGAGATTCCGGAAGCATAAACCCCTCCTCGACAGAGCTCATCACCACTACGGCGTTGCCCTCATCGCCAATCTTGACGGTTCCTG
The DNA here is from genome assembly GCA_022561215.1 of Chloroflexota bacterium. Classification (GTDB taxonomy): domain Bacteria; phylum Chloroflexota; class Anaerolineae; order Anaerolineales; family E44-bin32; genus JADFRQ01. Next base: position 7,388 of record JADFRQ010000083.1, read on the forward strand.
CTTCGACACTGGCGATTCAGCAACAGCCCACAGCAGTTGCTCCAACGACAGGGTTTTATCCTACACCAGACCCTGTTCGAGAATTTCCAAAATTACGAGATTATGAAGAGACCCACGTCGTGCGCTACGGGGACACGTTGAACAAAATCGCGTTCCAATATAGTGTTGGTGTGCAGCAAATTCAAGAAGCAAATGCTATCGTCGACCCCAATATTCTCAGTATAGGCATCGTGCTGCGGATACCGCCGCCTATCCCCCAGCCTCCGGGCCCAAGTTGGAAGCTGATCCCCGATTCTGAAATTTTGTTCGGCCCATCTACTGTTGACCCCTCTTCGATTCGACGGGGGTTCTCCCGAACCAGTACATTGGCCAGCTACGTCGATTTTCTGGATGATGGCCTATTCAACGGACCCGCAATTGTCATGCGAGTTGCAGAAAACTTCTCCATCAACCCAAAATTATTGATTGCCATCCTCGAAGCACAGAGTGGTTGGGCACAAGACGTTGATGGATCCAACATTGGCAACCAGTTGTATCCGCTGGGCTGGTTCGAAACAGGCAAAGAGGGACTGTATGAGCAGTTGTCCTGGGCGGCTGATCAGCTGAATGCAGGTTATTATCGTTGGCTAGCTGGCTGGTCGGGTCCCTATATATTTGCAGACGGCCGCGTTGTGCCTCCCGGTTCCGGAGTTAATGCTGGCACCGTCGCCGTGCAGCATCTCTTTTCCCTATTGCTGTCTGTAGAGGATTGGCGAATCCTGATGGGGGCTGATGGATTTGGGACGCTCTATAACAATTTATTTGGAGAGCCGTTTGCCGCGGCAATCGAACCAATGCTTCCCGTAGAACTCACCCAGCCGGATCTAGCACTCCCGTTCGAGAAAGGGAGATCATGGTCATTTACCGGCGGACCCCACAGTTCATTCGGAAATTCTGGCCCATGGGCGGCATTGGATTTCGCGCCCTCCAGCAACGCGGTTGGATGTGTTCAATCCAATGCATGGGTAGTCGCATCCGCAGATGGAATGGTCGTTCGCTCTGGAAGGGGTCAGGTTGTCCAGGATTTGGATGGCGATGCGTATGAACAAACAGGCTGGTCTATGGTCTATCTGCATATTGAAACCAGAGATCGTGTTCCGGCCGGTACTTACTTAAAGACCGGGGACAGGATCGGTCATCCCTCATGTGAAGGTGGAATTTCGACCGGCACCCATGTTCATATAATGCGAAAGTATAACGGCCAGTGGATCTTGGCGGATGGGCCAATCCCTTTCAACATTGGAGGATGGATAACGGAAGGCGCCGGCACATCCTACAATGGCTCGCTTACGTACGCGGGCAATACCATACTGGCGTGTTCTTGCCGGGCGGCCTACAATCAGATTTCATGGTGATCATCGATGAAGTATGGAATTATCATTGGATAAACTGAAATCTGTGTGGGTATTATTGGCTTTAATGGTCGCTTCCCTGGCCTGCGCGCGAGCAGATGTGGTATTTGCTCCCAAGGTAAGCGTCATTAGAAATCCTGCACAATCCTCCGCCACCAGCCTACCTGTCGTATCTCCCACAGCAACGGAAGCGAATATTGGAATTGGCTCGGCAACCGCGACGCCGTCGCGACCGACACCTGTCGCCTCACCAACTTTGCCTCCTACTCCAACGCTCAGCGCAAATTCGACGCTCGAAAATGTGCTCTATGAAAGCCAACCCGGCGATATTGTGCGCATGCTGGCCATTCGATTTGGCGTTCTGCCATCGGATATTAGGCCAGCCTCTGGCGTGCTCTCGCCGGAAGGCGGATTGGTTGATCCGGGGACTGTGCTCATAATCCCCGATCGCCTGGAGAATACGGGTCCGGATGTGCAGCTTATCCCCGATAGCGAAGTGGTGTACTCGCCGCACGCGGCCGAATTCGACGTAGCCTCATTTGTTGCCACACAAGGCGGCTATCTCAACAGCTACGGCGAACTGGTGAATGGAATCCCGCGTAGCGGTGCGGAAATTGTCGAGATGGTAGCGCTGAGCCACTCCATTAACCCCAGGCTGCTCTTGGCCATTCTTGAGTACTACAGTGGCTGGGTAACCAATCCCGAGACCCCATTTGGCGAGGCGCTCAATTATCCAATCGGGACAATCGATCTACTCTATCAAGGGCTGAATCGACAACTCACTTGGTTGGCGAATGAACTGGGGCAAGGCTACTATGGTTGGCGGGCAGCGACGTTGCTCAACTTGGTGCTTTTTGATGGAACATCTGTACGATTGGCGCCTTCGTTAAACGCCGGAACTGTTGCCCTGCAGTATCTTTTTTCGCTCAGAGAGTCCTTTGCGGGTTGGATTGAATCGGTGGAACCTGAAGGTTTCGTTTCGACTTATAAGTCATTATTTGGCGATCCAGATGGATATTTTCACCCGCTGTATGAACCTGATTTAGAACAGCCTCCAATGACGCTGCCATTCTTGCCAGGGCGATCCTGGTCTTTCACCGGAGGGCCGCATGGAGCATGGGAAAAGGAAGCGGCGTGGGCGGCGCTTGATTTTGCGCCTCCTTCGAGCGAACCGGGATGTGTGCCATCGGAAGAATGGGTTGTGGCCGCATCACCCGGGTTGGTCGTTCGCAGCGCCAATGGATTGGTGGTCGTCGACCTGGATGGTGATGGTCTCGAGCAAACCGGGTGGGTGATCATGTATCTTCATATTGGCACAACCGATCGTGTAGCTCCCGGTATATTTCTGGAGCAGGGCGATTTAATAGGTCATCCATCATGTGAGGGGGGTTTCGCCACGGGAACCCATTTGCATGTCGTCCGCAAGTACAATGGAGAATGGATATTGGCAGACGGACCGCTGGCATTCAATCTTAGTGGTTGGTTGGCCCAAGCGGGAATTTTGCCCTATCAAGGTGCCTTGAATAAGGGCGACCAAACGGTTCTGGCCTGCACATGCTCCTCCGTAGAGACACTTATTTCGAGATGAAGCCAACTGCAGCCCGAGCCATAACAATCGGGTTGATCGTAATTTTGGCAGGATGTAAATCGCAAGCCAACGATCAGTTTCCCACTCTTGTTGCGACTCCTCCTTCCGTGCCAACCCAGGAAGCCACAGAAATTGTTGTTCTTCCTGGCGAGCTTGTTAATTACATTGCGCAAAGCGGTGATACACTTTCCGCGCTTGCCGGTCACTTCAATACATCCATCGCCGAGATCCTCGATGCCAATCCGGAGGTTCCGACCGACTTAACTACCTTACCGAAGGGGTTGCCGCTTCGTATCCCGGCTTATTTGCTGCCGCTTACTGGATCTGACTTCCATGTCATTCCCGACAGCGAACTAGTTAACGGACCTTCTGCGCTCAGTTTTAATGTTGCGGAGGAAATTCAAAAGAGGTCCGGCTATCTCTCCAAGTTATCGAACTATATATACGCGCGCCAAAGGCCGGCCTGGGAGATTATCCAGATCGTAGCAACTGAATATTCTTTGCACCCTCGATTGCTGTTAACACTGCTTGAATACAGATCCAACGCACTTTCGGATAATGACCCCGGTGCCGGACAAAGCAGCGATCCACTGGGGATCGAGGAACCGCTGGTTCAAGGCCTTTACAATCAACTTCAATGGGTGGCTGAACACTTGAATCAGGGATATTACGCTTGGCGTGAAGGAGCAATCCAAGATCTGGAGACATTGGATGGTTTAATTATCCGTCCGGACCCCTGGCAAAATGCAGGCACGGTGGCCTTGTACAATTTGTTTGCGCATTGGTATGGCCTTAGTGAGTTGAATTCTGCGCTGAATCCTGAAGGTTTTTACGAAACTTTCCGCGCATTATGGGGCGATCCATTTGATTATGAAATCGAATTAATCCCATCTAATCTTGAACAACCACTGCTAAGCCTTCCTTTCCAACCCGGGATTGTATGGGATTATTCCTCTGGCCCGCATTCTACATGGGGAAAAAGTTTGCCTTTGGGCGCCATCGACCTCGCGCCGCCGGCGGCGGAGGGAGGCTGCGCAGAATCTGATGTTTGGATCGCCGCACCAACTTCAGGAAGGATCGTAAGAAGCGGCCGTTCCGCGGTTTTACTCGATATGGACGGTGATGGCGACGAGCGCACGGGCTGGGTGCTCTTTTTTTATCATGTCGCCGAAGAAGATCGTGTCGTCGAAGGGGTTGATGTTGCCCTGGGTGGAATGATTGGACACCCATCCTGTGAGGGCGGACGTGCGACGGGGACGCACTTTCACTACGCGCGTAAATACAAGGGGGAGTGGATTCCCGCTGGTGGAATTCTCGCATTTGAAATGGATGGTTGGATTGTTGCAAATGGCGATGAACCGTTTTTGGGCACCATGTCGAAAGGGTCCGTCACGGTTGAGGCCTGCATCTGCACGTCAAGTGCGAATCAGATCATCTATCAATTTCCATGAGTACAATGAGAATGTCGAAGCCTACTCGCCGGCGGTTGGATAAAAGTCCTCGGATCCCATATTCCCCCCAAAAATACAGCGTGAGGGCCCAGCGATGCCAATTTTATTCAAGTTAAGGCCGATTCATAAATCGCCCTGCGCGACGACCAGAACATATACCTATTCATGGAATTGGACGGTCGTACGCCCGATCTCTACTGCGTATTGGAAACGCGGGACCTGAATCTGCGAGCTGGCCAGGTTTGATCAATAGAAAAGCGCCTGGAACGCCCGCTAACGAATAAAATACCCAATTAACATGTCTGGGTGTCTCCGGAGCAATCGCCTTATTTTGTTCTGGGCTTAAGCCTTGATTTGGTCTTCTGTTTTCCTATTCCTGATTTCGCCTTTGATTTCTGGGTTTTGGCTTGTCTCTTTGCCTTTTTACCGGGCATGGGACGTTTCTTTGTTGTTTTCCCTTTTTGCGCCGGTGGGCGATTGATCGCCTTGGCTGATCGGCTCGAGC
>JADFRQ010000124.1 GCA_022561215.1 Chloroflexota bacterium
GGTTACACCGCCGGCTGCAGCGCGGCTCCATTGAGGTACTGCCCCTGGGATGAGAACACGAGAACCGAGGGAACCGTCTTTTACCTGCGCATGCTGCACGGATTGGTGTACACACCACCAGATCCCAAGGGAATTTTTTCAGATGTGCCGCTTGAATCCTGGGGCGCGAAATGGATTGAAGCAGCCTATACATCGGGATTGATCCCCGCCTGCGAAGAGTCGCCCTTGCTTTTCTGTCCGGATGATGCGCTCACACGCGCGGTGGCGGCGTATATGATGGTGCAGGCGAAGGGGTTAGAGTAATCCCCTCTCCCCAACCCCTCTCCCTTTGGGAGAGGGGCTTTATTTTTTTAAAACATTCCCTGTTCCCTGATTACTCCTTCTTTTTAAGAAGTTTGGGAGGCGATCTTTTAACCTCTTGATCTTATAATTGGATTATCGTTTCCGGATTCATTCGATTGGGAGGGCCGAGCTTTTTGAACACAGAGGAAAAGCAGATACCTCATCTCTTGTGGGTCTATCCCGGCGCGCTGGATGAAGCTCTGGACTCGGTTACATGGATCGAAACCACGCGCACTCTGCGCAGGATGGGCTGGCATGTGACCTTGATCACTGCAGATGATGCACAACACAGCGTGATTCGCGGGGTTGAAGTACTCGGCCTTCCCACGCGCCAAATTTACTTCCTGCGCCAATTCGACTACCACCTGCACCTGCTGCGTTATTTAATTAAAATGCGCAGATCGGCGGATGTGGTTCTCTTCCATTCGATTTCCGCGGCATGGCTATTGCCTTTGAAATTAGTTCAAAGCCTGATTTTCGACCGCCGTCCACTCTATGTCATGGACACGCGTGATTTGCACCCCATGGGTGGAAATTGGAAAGACGCCCTGCGCAGAGTTTTTCTGCGGCTGGCACATTTTCTGGCCAATCGCGGGGCGGATGGACAAACGGCCATCTCGCCCAGGATGGCAGCCCTCGTTAATATCCCCGCTGATCAATTTTGGGGGGTCTGGCCCTCCGGTGTCATTGCGGATCAATTTGCTGCGGCGCACGAAAAGCGTACGTGGCCTACTGGAAATGAAATTGTGCAACTGGTCTACATCGGACGCCTGTTGCTCGAACGCAATTTGCTGGCATTGGGAAAGTCGGTTCTGCAGGCAAACAAGGAAGGGATGGCGTTTCGATTGTCACTCATCGGCGATGGGGTCGACCGGCATACGCTCGAAAATTTCGCCAAAAGGAGCGCAGGGCAAATACAACTATTGGATCCAGTCCCGCACCAGGAGATGCCGCAAATGCTTGCCAAAATGCATGTGGGGATCACTTCGCTCCCTGCGCCGGATGATGCCAGGTATGCGGCCTCCAGCCCTGTAAAGCTCTTCGAATACATGGCTGCCGGAATGCCCGTCCTGGCAACAAGCAATCCCTGCCACACGGAAGTCATCGGCGACGGAGACTATGCCTTCTGGGCAGAAGACGCACATAGCGAAAGTATTTTGGATGCTTTGCGAGCAGCATGGAAGGCGCGCGACACGTTCGCCCGAAGAGGTGCACATGCGTTGCAGGCTGCAAATGTTTGGACCTGGAAAGCGGCGACGGCAAAATTAGATAATGCCTTGCGAAAGGGAATCGCTGAAAATCTTGCATCTACACCAGAAGTGGCGAGAAGATGAAAGTTTTAATGGTGAACAATTTCCACTATCCCAGAGGAGGTGGAGAACGTGTGTACCTTGAACTTTCGTCTCTGCTTCAAGCCCATGGTCATGAAATCATTCCCTTCAGCACACAGCATCGCTTAAACCTGCCCACAAAACATGCCGATAACTTTGTAAGCCATACGGATTTCCCCAGTTTCCTGGGCAAAAAGACCAGTTTAAGAACCAAGATGCGAGTGGCTGAAAGGATTATCTATTCAAAAGAGTCAAAACGAAAGATCGAAGTGCTCATCACAGAAATGAAACCAGACATTGCGCATCTGCATGGAATTGCTCACTATATTTCGCCATCGATATTGCCGGCAATCAAGAAAGCCGGGGTGCCAATCGTAATGACCCTGCATGACTATAAACTAATTTGTCCTAATTCAAACTTTCTTTCCAAGGGAGAGGTATGCGAGCGCTGTAAAATGCGGCGTTATTACAACGTAATCCTGCGCCAATGCAAGCGCGATTCGTTCTCCGCCAGTCTTCTGGCAGGAATCGAATTGTACGTCCATAAGCTGCTCCAAATTTACGAGCGCAACGTGGATGTTTTTATCGCCCCAAGCAAATTTCTTGGGGATAAAATAAGGGAGTACGGAATTAGGAATGCGATCGTACATATCCCAAATTTTATCGATATGAAATCTTCTACGCCACATTTCAAGGAGGGAAAATACGCGATTTATTTTGGAAGGTTATCGCCGGAGAAGGGCGTTATGACGATGCTCGAGGCGTTGAAAATCCTGGATTCCCTTCCACTGCACATCGCCGGAACGGGTCCGTCGGAAGACGCCATGCGCGCATTCGTGAGTGAACATGCACTTTCCAATGTAACTTTTCATGGGCATCTTTCGCAAAACGAACTCATTCCCCTGATCCAGGGCGCAGCTTTCACACTGCTTCCATCGGAGTGGTATGAAAACTATCCCATGACAATCCTC
>JADFRQ010000084.1 GCA_022561215.1 Chloroflexota bacterium
CGGGCGGAGAGACTCGAAGACGGCTTGCGAAGCTGATTTCACGTCTGAGCCGGGAGTGGGCGACTCCGGTATTTCCTCCGCATGTTACCCTGATTGGCGAAATCGATATTCCTGCCGTAGAGATGGTCGCAAAGGCTTCCGAATTGGCCAAGGATGTGCTCCCTCTGAGTATCGTCTTAGGATCTTGTGACAAGGATCAGGACTATTACCGTTATCTCTTCCTTAAGGTCAGTCCCTCATCCGGCCTTACCGACGCTTACCAGACAGCTTGTCGGGTCTTCAATAGAAGCCGGACGGAGTCTTACCAACCGCATTTGAGTCTGGTTTACGGCAGCCTTGGTCCCGAGGTTCAAAACCGGGTAATCAAGCATATCGGGGTAAGCCAGTGCGGCCTGTTCCAGGCCTCGAAGCTCCATTTGTTTAAGACTTGCGGTGCGGTCGCCGATTGGGTTCGCATCTGCGAAATCAGTGCGGAGGGGGTTGTTCTCATCGACTGCGTCGGATCACCCAAAGTGAGGTTGGAACAGGCGGGTATCGATTTGGATTCGATTACAGATCTAATTCTGACCCATTTTCATCCTGATCATGTGTCTGGAGTGCCCCTGCTGCTCACGAATATGTGGTTGGGAGGCAGAAAAAAACCATTGCGTATTTACGGCCTGCATCATTGTTTGGAGCGCATTGAAGATGTGATGTCCCTGTACAACTGGGATAAATGGCCGGGATTTTTTCCTGTCGCCTTCCATCGGCTTCCAGATAGCGAATTCATCCACGTTTTAGATAAAGGAAATGTACGCTTCTTTGCATCGCCGATGCGCCATCTCGTCCCCACTCTAGGCTTGCGCATGGAAAATACCGCAAACGGAAAAATCGCGGTGTATTCATGCGATACCGAACCTTGCCCTTCCATTGTCCGGCTTGCGAAGGGAGCAGATATATTAATCCATGAGGCTGCCGGGGCGGAATTGGGTCATTCCTCAGCTTCCCAAGCGGGATCCGTAGCGCGTGAGGCAGAAGTTGGTAAATTGGTGTTAATTCATTACCCCAATCAGGATAATGACCCAGAGAAATTGGTTAAACAAGCGAAGGAAACCTTCCAGGGGGATGTCATCCTCGCCGAAGATTTTATGGAAATGAACTTCTAGAACTCTTACAATGTTGAATGAACATTCGTATTTTAGTGCGAGAATGTGTTTCTCCTCCTGGTACTAGGGATTTACGATTGACGAAAATCGACCGGAAGGCCAGGAAAAGGGACCGTGGTAGAATGGACTGATTTTGAATTTTATCGTTTATTGACGGTTGACCTATGAGCAATATCAAGACCATAAATATAAATTCGCGAATCCATTTTGCCGGAGAAGATGAACTCTGGACCAATAAGGCTATCCGGCCGATGGGATGGAAAATACAGCAAAATGCGCCCCAATGGAGGCCGCCAACCGATGTCTTCGAAACGGAGGATGCATTCGTTGTGGTGGTTGAGGTGGCAGGAATGCGAGGGACGGAAATTGCTGTCATGTTTGAAAACAAAGTATTAACAGTGCGCGGGAATCGGTATGAAAAGGCAGATTTTAAGGCATTCCATCAAATGGAAATTGCTCATGGTGAATTTGAAACTGTCGTTCGTCTGCCGAAAAGCATAAAAATCAAAGCCTCAGAAGCAATCTACAGTGATGGTTTTCTAAGAATCACGCTGCCGAAAGCAAAAATTAAGCGTATTCCCATTGAAGAATAATCAATCGCGAAAGTGTATGGTAAAGTGAGCCAGAACCCCAAACGCTCATTGCCTCTTGCGTCCGAGGATGAAGCCAAGCTCTTGATGCTGAATCCCAATTTTGAGGAGGATGAGCAACAAGAAATTGCTTCCAAGATCCTTGTTTATGATCGCAGCGAATTGCCACAGGATGAAGAACGGCCCTCGGCAGATTTTGAGATTCCCGAGCAATTGCCGATTCTCCCGCTGCGCGGAGTCGTTGTTTTTCCGCATACGGCCGTTCCACTTACCATTGGACAGCAGCGCTCAATAAGTCTTGTTGACGATGTTATGGCCGGGAACCGGCTACTTGGAATGGTTGCCTCACGTGATCCTGAATTGGAACTCCCAGGCCCCGAAGATTTACATAAGGTAGGTACCTTGGGGACTATCCAACGCCTCTTTCGTACGCCCGATGGCACCATTCGCCTGATAGTCCAGGGCCTGGGAAGAATTGAAATTGAGGAATTTGTCGCATTAGAGCCCTACCTGAAAGCGCGCATAAATGACCGCCCTGAAACCGTCGAGCAAAGTGTTGAAATCGAAGCTCAAGTTCGAGCGGCCAGAGACCATTTTCAAAGTATTACCAAGCTGACGACAGCACTTCCCCCGGAAATTGTGACCAGCGTGCTCAATCTGGAAGATCCACTCCAAGTGGCTTATTCAATCGCTAATTTTCATCGCATGAACCTCGACGAAGCGCAGGCAATACTGGAAGAAGATTCTGCGTTGGGAAAGCTAAAAAACCTGAATGCACTCCTCAGTCGAGAGGTGGAAGTATTATCCCTTGGGCAGAAAATTCAACAAGAAGCGCGCACGGAAATCGAAAAGGTACAGCGTGAATACTTCCTTCGCGAGCAATTAAAAGCCATCCAGCGCGAATTGGGTGAAGTAGACGAGCAAGCCGCCGAGGTTGAGGAATTCCGCAGGCAGATGGAAGAAGCACACATGCCGGAAGAGGCTGAAAAACAGACAAAATTGGAGCTTGAACGTCTTGCGCGCTTGCCAACGGCGGCGGCGGAATATAGTGTTATTCGTACGTATCTCGATTGGCTTGTATCGCTTCCATGGTCAAAATCTACGACGGATAACTTGGATCTCGGCCATGCCCGCGAAGTCCTTGACCAGGACCATTACGGTTTGAAAGATGTAAAGGAAAGGATTCTGGAATATCTTGCGGTGCGCAAACTTAGACTGGAGCGCAAGGGAGAAAGAAGCGATCAAGCAGTCGATCAAATTCGCCAAGAACGCGAGGGGGTGATCCTCTGCTTCCTCGGTCCACCGGGAGTTGGGAAAACTTCTCTAGGGAAATCGATAGCCCGTGCAATGGATCGAAAGTTTATCAGGCTATCTCTGGGTGGGATCCACGATGAGGCTGAAATCCGTGGGCATCGGAGAACCTATATCGGAGCCATGCCCGGACGGATACTGCAGGCGTTGCGGCGAGCAGAATCAAACAACCCAGTATTTATGTTGGATGAAATTGACAAATTAGGTCGTGACTTCCGAGGCGATCCCGCTTCCGCATTATTGGAATTATTGGATCCAGAACAAAATCGGGAATTTCGCGATAATTATCTCGAAATAGCATTTGACGTTTCGCAGGTCATGTTTATTACCACCGCCAATTGGATCGATACGATCCCGGCGCCCCTCTTGGACCGTATGGAGCTGATTCGGCTATCGGGTTACACAGAACGTGAAAAGGTCAAAATTGCCCAAGGCTATCTCATTCCTCGACAAATTCGTGAAAACGCCCTCAGGGAGCACGAAATTAATTTTACGAAGGAAGCGCTTGGACAAATCATTCGCGCTTATACGCGTGAAGCAGGTGTGCGCAATCTTGAGCGTGAAATTGGAAGAGTTTGTCGAAAAGTCGCTACCTCCATCGCGGAGGGTAAGCTGGAGCAACTCGAAGTGGATCTTGATCGTGTAGCGGAATATTTAGGCAAACCCAGATTTTATGGGATGGAGGAAATCGCCGAACGGATCGCTATCCCGGGTGTCGCCGCGGGGTTGGCCTGGACTCCGTCCGGAGGGGAGGTTTTGATCATCGAAGCCACTGCGATGCGAGGAGGGAATAATTTCCAACTCACAGGCTCTCTCGGCGAAGTTATGCAAGAGTCAGCAAAAGCAGCATTATCCTATGTGCGTTCAAAATCTGAGCGACTGGGAATCGAAGATGATTACTGGGCTTCGCACGATATTCATCTGCATATCCCTGCAGGTGCACAGCCGAAAGATGGGCCTTCGGCGGGAGTCACGATGGCGGTAACATTAGCGTCTTTGGCAACCGGCAGGAATGTGCAGAGTGAAGTTGGAATGACCGGTGAGATCACATTGCGTGGCAAGGTTTTACCCGTCGGCGGAATTAAGGAAAAAGTGCTCGCCGCCCATCGCTCGGGATTGAAAAAAATTATCCTGCCGAAAAGGAATGAAATTGACTTGGAAGAGGTTCCGGAAGAAGTTCGCGAAGAGCTAGAATTTATTTACGCTGAAACCGTCGAAGATGTTTTCCAGGAGGCCCTAAGCCCCCTTCCAAAAAGAAAGCGAAAATCACGAAAAAAGCCGAAAAGCTTGAAATCGAATAAATCCTCCGGGAAAACGTCACCCTCAAAGTCGAAGAAGGCGAACAGATAGATGCTCTTCAACAATCTCATAACATTTCACGGGAGATTTCTATGGCCAAGGTTATGATCGTCGATGACGATCGCAACATGGTTTCTCTCCTGAAAATATTGTTGGAGATGGATGGCTTTGAAGTGGTGAACATTTCACAGGTTGTGGAATTTATTGATAAAGTGCGCACGGAAGAACCCGACATTGTACTTCTCGATGTTTTCATGTCAAACATTGATGGCAAAGAGCTGATGGTTGAGCTCAGGAATACAGAAGACGTACAGGCTACCAAGGTGGTGATGACCTCGGGCATGGACTTGGAAGAGCAATGCAAAAAGGCTGGGGCAGATGATTTTCTGCTTAAACCCTACACCCCGGAACAATTAATGAACATTATTCAGAAAAATATCTAGAGAGCGTGAGAAATGGCGGCGGCTCATTATTAGGAGAGATAGCTACGTAGTGACGAATAGAAGGAAGAGGACCAACTCAAACAAATGGCAACGAATAGATTTGCATATCCATACTCCGGCTTCGGCCGATTACAGGGAGCCGCAGGTATCATTCCTTGATATTCTGACGCGCGCCGAGGAGAGTGGTCTGGATGTTATCGCATTCACAGATCACAATACAATTGCGGGCTACCGTAAGCTGCAGGAGGAAATTCAACAGCTCGAATTGCTCAAATCCCTCAATCGAATTGATAAGCGCGAACAAGAGACGTTGGCAGAATACGAGCGTCTACGAAGGAATATCCTTCTGCTCCCCGGATTTGAATTTACTGCAGCTTTTGGATTTCATATCATCGGCATATTTTCACCAGAAATCAACATTCGCCAAATTGAACACATTTTGCTTGATTTGAATGTACATGCGGAAAAACTTGATGAAGGATCATCAACCATGGGGGCGACGGCGGATGTCTTGACGGCGTATAGATTAATTACCGAGGCAGGGGGGATTGCAATTGCGGCGCATGCCAATTCAACGAATGGCGTTGCAATGCGCGGATTCCGTTTTGGCGGACAAACAAAAATAGCTTACACACAGGATCCGAATCTTGCTGCACTGGAAGTGACGGATCTTAATCAAAAGGGGCGAAGGACGACCGCAGCCTTTTTTAGCGGAACCAAACCCGAATACCCGCGGCGAATGCATGTGATTCAAGGTTCGGATGCACACAGATTGCGCACAGATCCATCCAACAAGAGAAATCTGGGGATTGGAGATCGGGCAACAGAAATTCTAATTCCCGAATTATCCTTCGATGCGATACGTGTATTGTTTCAGAGCAACGACTTCGCACGTTCGCGGCCAAAATGGTCTGCTTCAAAGGACGTCTTTGACTTTGTGCAACAAGCACGCGAAGAGGGTCCCAATATTGTCCAAGATTTTCACGAGAGTATGACTGTGCGAGGGGGCAGGCTGTATGCCATCATCGCTAATATTTGTTCATTTGCCAATTCGAATGGCGGGACATTATTTGTTGGTGTGCATGGAGACCCAAAGAAAGTAGTGGTTGGGATATCAAATCCGGCAAATGCCATGCGCGGGTTAAATAAAGAGATTAACGATCGCATTAGTCCTGCGTTATCAGTTCAAATGGATATCCAGGAGACAAAAAACAAGAAGGTAATCCGCGTGTTGGTGCCGCGCGGTGATGATCCTCCCTATGCGGTCGACGATAACAAGATCTATGTGCGCGATGAGGCGGAAAGTGCGCTTGCCGTGCGCGATGAAATTGTTCAATTGGTGAAACGCGGCTACCAGCAAACCGTGCTCACGGAAAAATCTGGGGCGCAGGAATCTGAAGATGGGAAGGAAAACGGTGTCAGCATCCATCCGCCGCGCACTGGCGTCGAGGTCGTCGCCGACGAAGAGCGTGAGGGCACGCGTTATTTCACGATGCGCGATCTAAGAAACGGCAATGTCGTAAAAAATGTCACGAAATCCTCCGCGCGGCGCCTGTGGGCCTATGCCATTTCCCAGTTTATCAGCTTGCCTAGCGATTTAAGCACGGCGACAATTTCTTGGGAAGGTGAATTAGGTGTGCTTCGAGCACGAAAAGTAGGCAATCGGAAAAAATTTGATTTGGCGCAGAAAACGGGTGAGGGAATCAAGCTTTACTTCGGCGTGACGGAAGACGGGATTCACGGCGAGTGGCGCCATATTGTAGGCCTGCAAGCGGCTTAATCGAGTCGTTGATTGTTTGTCCTCGGATCGTAGAACGAGACTCCGCACAGCAAATAAAGTATCGAACCATAAATTGTCGTGATGATTGATCGATGAATTTTCGAACATTTCTATTCGAGAAGGATATGCAGGCCGTGTCTGATCTGTGGGCTGCCGCAGGCCAGGGAATCCGAATAGGTAGATCGGATTCACCCTTGGAGATTAAGAAGAAAACGGAGCGCGATGCAGATTTATTTCTGGTGGCGGAAGTAGAGGGTAGTCTGATTGGCAGCGTTCTGGGGCGGGTTCGATGGCCGGCGCGGGATGATTTATCATTTGGCCATTGACCGTGATTATCGAAGACAGGGCATTGGTAAGAGATTGATGCAGGAATTCGAACTGCGTTTGAGAGCCAAAGGCTGCTTGAGGTATTATCTCCTGGTGACGAAGGATAACGGGGAGGCGGTCGATTATTACGAGAGCATCGGCTGTAAGGTCACGAATTTGCATGTGCTTGGGAAATCGCTTTGATGAAAATTGCCATATTAACCATCTCCGATCGTTCTGCTCGAGGCGAACGCGAGGACGCCAGCGGTCCAATTTTGGTTGCTATGGTCAAGCAACAGGGTTGGAGGATCGCTAAAACTGCCATCATTGCTGACGATCAACAAGGCATCGAAGATACCCTGATCCGCTGGGTCGATTGGGACTCGGTGGATGTGATCCTGACTACAGGCGGGACTGGTTTCTCGCCGCGTGATCAAGCACCGGAAGCTACCCGTAAAGTTGTCGATCGTTTGGCACCCGGCATCGTGCAAGCGATGCGCAATGAAAGTTTAAAAAAAACCCCGCATGCGATGCTCTCGCGCGCGGAAGCGGGAATTCGCAAGAGCACATTAATTATCAATTTGCCCGGGAGTCCGCGCGCGGCGAGGGAAAATTTTGAAGTGGTTCTCCACACCCTTCCGCATGCTGTGAAGCTCTTGCACGGAGATCCTGATGCTGAAAAAGGTCACCATCCTCCAAAACGCCGCGAAGAAGCCTAGCCTGAGCGCGGCAACTTGCAATATGTTTCCTATCTGCGCCCTGAATCTGGGCAACCCATAGTATCAACATGACAGGATTCGCGATAGCTACGCTTGTTAATGTCGGGATGAGGCAGGCGGCAAAGTCAGAAATATTATTATTTATAGGTGAAGCGTGGGAAGAAGCATGCCGAGTTTACACGATTCTGCTTAATAATAATGGCACAAGAACGCGGGGGCAGCAGTCCCCATGGAGGCTTTTCTGCGGGCGCCCCATCCGACGAGCGAGCCCTGCAGCAAGCCACGGGGCATCACGGTTTCCCACGATTA
Organism: Chloroflexota bacterium; assembly: GCA_022561215.1. GTDB lineage: Bacteria > Chloroflexota > Anaerolineae > Anaerolineales > E44-bin32 > JADFRQ01. The sequence continues at coordinate 7,903 of JADFRQ010000084.1, forward strand.
TTACAACAGCGAACGTCGTTCAATTAAGGGCATAGGCGCACGATGGTTACCGTTAATAGAACAAAATTGGGCCCTCCGAATTATTAAGCTATTGCTCATCTCTGCTGGTTATGATCGTAATCAAGCCTACAGGTTGAAGCAATCAACCAACAGTATCCTGATTTGGCATGTGCTATTAAAATCTGTGAGGCAGGAAATAGACAGGGTAAATGGCGCCGCAGATTTCGAAATGGATTGAAAATTTTAGAACATCGGATTGGGAAGCTTTATGGACATTGCTAATGTGACGGTTGGTCTGGCCTTTTTGGCTGGTTTGGCATCGTTTCTTTCGCCTTGTGTACTGGCATTGGTGCCGGCATATGTTGGCTATCTTGGGGGACGGACAATTAATTCCAGTGGAGAGGTGATTACGACGCGCTGGGTAACATTTTCGCACGGTGTGGCCTTTGTACTTGGTTTCAGCATCGTATTTGTGATTCTGGGAGCCGCAGCATCGCTAATTGGCGCATTGCTTTTTGATCTGCGGATATGGCTTTCCCGAATTGGCGGGATCGTCGTCATCATTTTCGGTTTGCACACCATGGGCGTGATAAATATTCCCATACTTGATTACGATACCAGGCCTCAAATTACACCATCCAATCGTTTTGGGTATCTCTCATCCGGAATGATGGGTGTATTTTTTTCTGCGGGTTGGGCACCATGCGTTGGCCCGGTATTGGGAGCTGTGCTCACCCTGGCACTAAACAATGCGAATCTTGGCCTTGGGGTGATCCTATTGACGGCCTACTCCGCCGGTCTTGCGATTCCGTTTTTACTTGCTGCGCTGGGGGTTGGGCGTGCGGCACAATTAATGCGCCGTTATACAAAAGCAATTCGCACCCTTGCAGTTGGGACCGGAGGAGTGTTGGTCGTTGTAGGCATCATGTTATTAACCGGGACCCTCGAACGACTGGCCCAGTTTGGCTTTTTTGTTGATTTCGGATTGTAAAACAGCCTCTGATAATTTCCTGAATCGAAACCTTTGACGAGCATGTATTGTTTTCGGAGAGTAGGATGCATTCACAAATGCTAAATGTGGTTTTTTACACACGCGCAAATTGTGAACTTTGTGAGCAAACGCTTGCAGATCTAAATGATCTTCAAGAGGCAGTCCCCCACACAATCAGTCTTGTCGATATTGACTTGGACCCCGCATTACGAAAAAAATATCAGGACATTGTTCCAGTACTTGAAATAGGTGCGTATACGCTGAAAGCGCCGATTTCAAAAATGGATCTGGAAGTCACGCTGAAATCTGCCAGGCAAAAAACGAGTTCAAAAGCAGCCTCTGTAGGGAAGAAAAAGACCAGATCAGGCTACCGATTAAATAAAATGCTGCATACTTTTTCCAAGCGCTGGCTCCTGGTTCTTAACCTCCTCGTTTTTGCCTACCTTGCCCTGCCATTTGGCGCCCCGGTTCTAATGAAAGCTGGTCTTAATCGCCCTGCATCTTGGATTTACACAATCTATTCTCCAATGTGCCATCAATTAGCCTTTCGCTCATGGTTTCTATTTGGTGAACAGGCGGCCTACCCTCGCGAGCTGGCAGGCACGTCGTTGACCTCGTTCCAGGAGGCCACTGGATTGAACGAAAGTGAATTTTTCACTGCTCGTAATTATTTGGGAAATGAAACGGTTGGGTATAAGGTGGCGATATGCGAACGCGACGTGGCAATTTATGGCGGGATATTTATGGCCGGACTTTTCTTTGGAATGGTTCGCACGCGGCTTAAGCCACTCCCAGTTTGGGCATGGTTATTAATTGGTATTGTTCCCATCGCGCTTGATGGTGGGACGCAATTGCTTTCCTCCATCCCGCTGCTGTCATTTCCTGCTCGTGAAAGTACACCCTTGCTCAGAACCCTCACAGGCGGCCTGTTTGGTGTGATAAATGTTTGGCTCGCTTATCCGCATGTTGAACAATCAATGATTGAAACGCGCGCCCTGGTTTCTGCAAAATTGGCTCGTGCAACAGCTTAAAATCCCCTTACACGTCTTCAACTGTATAGAATCACTTAACGCTCAATGGTAGACTAGGCCTATGCCCTTCAGGCAAGTGGGAGACCTGCGAATATTTGAATTTAAGTCGTTCTCAAGCGAGGTCCTTACGCACGGTATAGTGACAAGAAACGGCGGATTTAGTTCAAGCCCTTGGAATTCGCTCAATGTTGGGGGAGGGCTCGGCGATAGTGAAAAAATCGTCGAGAAGAACATCCGCCGAATATTTGATGCATTGGGCAGGGCTATTGTTTCGAAATATGATGTTTGGCAGATTCACTCTGCCAGGTTCCATGTCGCCGAGTTACCCTATGAGCAGCATCGGGCCGACATCCTCGTTACTGATAATCCTGAGCTGACACTCTTCATGCGTTATGCAGATTGTGTCCCGATCATGCTTTACGACCCGCAAGCTCAGGCAATTGCCTTGGCGCATGCGGGATGGAGAGGGATTGTTGAAAATGTCCCTGCCGTTGCCGTGCAGGCATTAACAAGCACTTATGGTTCAAATCCTGCGAATATTATTGCGGCTCTTGGTCCGGCGATTTGCAAGGAATGTTATCCGGTTGGTGTAGAAGTAGTTGACCAACTGAAACAAGCGCTGGGGAGCGATACGACCCATACTATTGTTCGTCGCAATGGCAATCCTCATCTTGATTTGTGGTCGCTTTGTGAAATGCTGTTGCATAGAGCAGGCGTCAACAGCATCGAATCTGCTTCGATATGTACCGCGACGAATTTGGATGATTGGTTCTCTCATCGCGCAGAAAAGGGAAAGACCGGTCGATTTGCTGCACTGTTAGGATTGGTAGGTTAACTTGAGCGAAACGTACACAACTGAACCTGATCTGTCCAACAATATTGATCAAGTTATGAACCAGATAAGCGCGGCGATACAACGCGCTCGGCGGACCTCGGGATCGGTGCGCCTCGTTGCGATCACCAAGGGTCAGGGAATAGGAAAGATTGTAAATGCCTACGATGCCGGTCTACGGGATTTTGGCGAAAACAGAGTACGTGAGGCCTTGCTGAAACAAGAAAAGCTGGCGAGATATCACGCTATTCACTGGCATATGGTCGGGCACATTCAAAGCAGAAAAGCGCGCCATCTCGTCCCCGGTTTTGATCTTGTTCACTCCGTAGACAGGCCGAAGATCGCCCGGCGGTTAAACGATGCTGCTCTTGATGCTCACGTCAAGCTTGATATCCTGCTTGAATGCAATGTTTCAGGCGAATCTACAAAACAAGGTTGGCCATTGTGGAGGGAGGCGCGATGGGATTCGAGTTTGGCTTCGATCGAATCCATAGTTGATTATGCCAACCTTAACGTTATTGGTTTGATGACCATGGCGCCCTGGACAAATGATCGCGCGAAAATACGTGTTGTTTTCCAAATGTTATCAAAGCTGCGCGATTATTATGCGCGACACCTTCCTGGTTCATGGGCAGAATTATCAATGGGTATGACGAATGATTTCGAGCTCGCCATTGAGGAAGGTGCGACGATTGTTCGTGTTGGACGGGCGATATTTGGGGAGCGCGAAGTGAAAATATGATCGCGGATTGGAACCTGATCGGTCACACACAAAGGGCGATGAATCTTTCGCCTTGACGGCTCTTATGAGATAATTAATCTTTCTGTAGGAGGATGCTGGTGGGGAGTTTGATTAATGCAATCGAAATACTTTCATTCATTCTGACATTAATCGTTCTTGCAGATATCGTTGTCAGTTATTTCGTAGACCCATCTCACCCTATTCGTCAAACCTTGGATTCAATTGTAAGCCCTGTACTCACACCGATCCGCAACTTAATGCCGCAGACAGGTATGTTTGACTTCAGTCCTCTCATTCTACTCATTATCATTCGATTAGTAGAGAATATATTGATAAGAATCCTGCGTGGCTTCGCATAGACCGTAATAGAGAAATGATGCGCAAATATAAATTACACGACGGAAAGCTCGGCGCCGCGCTGACGAACGCCGGACGGGGAGCGACGCGGCCCGGGCGTTCCTGGAGGCGAAGGCGACGCGAGCCGCGGGCGAGCCGCTCCTGCGCCGGGCGGTGCCGGAGGAGGCAGCAAAGCGAGCAGCGGGCGAGGCGCTCCTGCGCCGAGCGGTCCCGGAGGAGACAGCAAAGCGAGCAGCGGGCGAGGCGCTCCTGCGCCGAGCGGTCCCGGAGGAGACAGCACAGCGCGCAGCGGGCGAGGCGCTCCTGCGCCGAGCGGAGC
>JADFRQ010000125.1 GCA_022561215.1 Chloroflexota bacterium
CTTGAGCAAGGATGTCAATAGCATCGGGTTTGAAATCTGATGTCTTTTTCTTCGCCATTTCACTGTCCTCCCAATTTTTTTCAATTATAAGGTATGCATTCCGCCGCATAACGGCTGCGAGCTGAGCGGCCGGGGGAACCTACTTCTATTGCCTGTCTAGTTCCCCGATATTTCAACATCGCTACCAAAAGCCCGCGCATCCCCGGTCCGCTCCGGCGAATTGTTAGGCCGCAGATAGGTTCGCATTGCCCGATGGCAAGATGATGTACATGGGCCTTGCAAATGAGAACGCCTCGTGTCACTTGCTCGCCAGTTCGAATATCGTTTCGATCGTCAGCTGGGACGGTACGATGTGACCTCCGTCGAACAGGATCACCCGCGAATCATATCCCGCCTCGAGGAGGAGATCGTTGAACATCTGAGATTTTTCGGGATTCGCCCTGGTGTCTCGCTCACCATGGAGCAACCGAATCGGAACATCGAGGTTCCGTCCAAAGTGTGAAAAGGGACTTACGATCTTCCAAAGCTCCGGATCCCTCACCTGCAACACCTCTGCATCGGCGTATCTTCCTCCTCCGATTCCTATGAAAGCGTCCACGTGAGCTGAATACGAACTCCTCGCACAGTCAACCTGTGCCAGCGGGCCATTTCTATCAACAAGAAATTCATCCCACTGAGCGTCTAGGTCATCGGACGCCAGCGCGATCCAAGCACCATATAGCGCTCCGTAGGAGTGGGCAATCAGGGTCACATGGTGGGCATCTCCGCTGACATCCGTGGCGGTTGCCCGGGCAAAGCGTATCGCGCAAGCCCCAGCTTCAAATATCTCGCGATACCCTCTCCCATTATCTTTTGCCGCTATATCCACAATGCTAACAGGCCAGGTAACCGTGAAGACAGTAACGCCACTCTCCGCAATGATCTTGCTCACACGTCTATATCCTTCCTTGCTCCCTCCCAGCCCATGTAGGAGTACGACGATCGGTCTATCTCCGGCTTCGACAGGCGTGTAAACGTCTACTGTCCAAATCTTTCCATCCTCTTGTAGCGATGTGGCATAGATAACGTCCTTGGTCACAGACACCGATGACGTGGGAGTGGTAATAGGGGCTGTGGGCGGTGTGGAATTGCAGGAAGTGCTGAAGGCCAGTATCAGCGCCAAGCCAAGGAACTGTAGCCTGAATTGTTTGTCATGCATCTTCATAGCTCCCTTCCGGAGATTTAGCCCCAAACAACCTTCGCTGCAGCACTGCGGCCTAACGGCCTCGAGCTCATCTGCCAGGGATCAGATCAAACGACATCAAAACGCCTCGCATCCCTGGTCAGATGCAGCGAGTTGTTGAGCAGCAATTGGGTCTATCGACGACTCTTTGCAGCAGCCAAATACCTGTCTCTCACCTCTCTAATGTACCAATTTCCCCACAGCTCACCTAGGTGAAACTTGTTTATGAGTAACCTGGTTGAGTCAATTAGGAATGTGGCAGCGAAGGTGACCACCTCATTAGTGCTGGCAAGATCCCGAAGCCCTCGAACGCGTTTTTCCCCTGACTGACCTGGAGCAATAAATGGATAGAAATCTTGGGCATGGGCACTCTGAGACCATTGTCGGTATAAGACTTCATATTGAAGGTGACGCTGTAAATACTGAGCAAGTTCTCGCAGATTACTCGGTCCTCCAAAAAGGCTGTACCAATGAGGTCGACTTCGGCGATGCCCTTCAATCTCTCGCATTATCTCTTCGAATTGGTCCCTTGAGAGCAAGTTCTCCATATTTTCGATTGCTCTCCTCACTTTCTCACGAGGCAGTGGAGGAAAATCGTGGACAGTTTTGTCTTCTTCGATCGCTTCAATTAACTGTTGACCAGCATTGGTTTCCGGATCAAATTCGCTAGTCGCGGGGTCGTCCCCAACTCCTCGCATCACCTCTAGCCATTGAACGAAGGCACTGGCGGTTTCGTTTCTGGTAAGGGACGAGAATTCTCTAATTTTGTCAAAGAAACGAGCGATATTTTGGACTTTTATCTCCGCCTCGACATTCCCTTCCTGTTCAAGTCTTGATAAATACTTTGTTTTTTTCAAAAAATCGAAAAGAACACTTCCGATATTTTGTTTTCTTGAAAGAGCTCTTCCGGATTGTAAATCTGAATTGATTTTTTCGATGAGGGCCACCCCCTCGTCACCAATTTCCAATTCATCTTTTAACTCTCCTAACTTCGAGAAGACCCAGTGGAGGCTTTTGCCTTTCCTTTTTGCGAAACTATTTGCAGCTAGGGCATCCTGCATAGGAAGCTCATAGATCTCACTAGTAGCTAAAGTAAAAAGCTGTAGGCTGTCTTCAAGATCAGTCAAAGAATCTAAAAAAGCGATCAATATTCTGATTTCCTGTTGTTTATAGAGCCCAAAAGACCCCACAAATTTGTGGGGGACACCTTTCATATTTAGGGCGCGTAAAAATGGATCGGCTTGTAAGTTGGCCCTCACCAAAATCGCGATATCTTTATATCCAAGCGAATTTTTAACAACCAATTTTTTAATTTCTTTTGCTACCAAATCAGTTTGTTCGCTTAATGTATTGGCGTAAATTTCCCTTGGTAACTGGCCTTTG
>JADFRQ010000085.1 GCA_022561215.1 Chloroflexota bacterium
GATGGGCTTCGTCGAATATTACGAAGTCCCAGGCGATGGAGGTATCACCCAGCTTGATGATGTTCTCTTCAGATCGAATTAGCTCTAAATTTACCACTGCCTGCGCAAATCTTTGAGGGAGAACACCATCACGTTCAAGCAGTGTAAGCGCTTGTCGAAGGGATTCAGGTGTTAGTATTTCGAGGTTCAAGTCGAACCGTTGTTGCATCTCCTCCTGCCATTTGCCTACGAGTGATTTCGGACACACGACCCATACATTTTCAAGACCATATGGTGCTCTGGCTTCGAGCTCTGCCCAGATAAGTCCTGCCTCAATCGTTTTTCCGATACCTACTTCGTCCGCAAGCAGGAGACGTTGTTCGGGCGATTCAAGAATTTTCTTAACTGGGACGAACTGATGATAGAAAAGCTGTGTGTTCGACGCTTTGTAGGAGAGCAATTGCTCGGTCAGCGGATGCTCCAGGCGCTTTTGCGTAATGGCAACTTTGAAGACGCTGATACTGCAATAGTGGCGATCAAGATCCCAGCCGGGAGGATCATCAATGGATCAGTCATTATCGAAAGCCCAGAGAGCAACCCAGCAACAAAAAGGTTGCTTCTCTGAGGGCGGATCATAGCCGTAATGATCGCTAACCCGATGGCAAATGCTGAAACCGCAAGGAAACCGCTGATGGACTGATAAAGCATACTATTGCCGAGGTAAAGGTGTCCAACGAGGCTCCAAGCGAGGGAAGCAAGACCCAATGGTAAATAGTATCGACTTACTCTCATTGCAAAAGCGAGCACTGAAATCCGGAACAAAATGAGAGAAAACCGGACTGCAAATATCGAGGCCCCGAATAATTTCAATACTGCGGCGACCCATAGGTAGGCAAGAGGGAAATGGTGGGAGAAAATATCTTTGTACAGACTACCGCCATTTGCGATAAGCCACCCAACGGTAAAAGTGTCACCTTCATCGCCAATGTTGTAGTAAACATAGAAGACTTGGCTGATCGCGATAAGCGCAGACAGGGCAAGTAGACTGTATCCGGTACTTGGCCTGAACACTTTGTGTTTAAACTTCTCGACAAGAAGAATGAGCCGTTCCTGGAGGTCTTCACGCTTGATTGATGCGATAAACTTCAGGTTCTGAGTGATGATTTCAGACATCAGTATCATGATGTTACATGGATTTCGTATTCTATCTTGGAATGGGAGAAATGCCAGCAATCCTTCACCCGCGAAGATGGAATAAAATCACCATTGTAATTTATCTGCTTCTCAAAGATATTTTGAACAACTCCTTTCTATCAACAGAACATTCTTTATGTTCATTCAATTTGTTCAGCCGTTCTTGATCCATCGGGGCCCAATTGGGAATGCATAGCGCATCATTTTCGATAGCATTTTTGGGGCGAATTGTGGATCCTTACGCGACTTAAGTTATCGCTCTGCAAACAACGCTATTTGCACACCGATCAATGATTAAGCCATGCACGCTTAAACCCGGTACACTTGCATCAACGAACAAGCTTGGATCAAATGCCAATACATCCAAGTTGCAGAACTTATAAATCATGATGTCGTGGGAGGTCCAGGATGCGACGGGTGTTAATCCTTGGTGGTGGTTTTGGTGGTGTTTCGGCGGCACACGTTCTGCGCCAAGAGCTTGCCGAAGATGACGAAATTATCCTTATCGATCGGCGCGAGTATTTCTCCGTTGGCTTCCGCAAAACGTGGGCTTTGTTGGGAATAAGCCCATTTGCGGATGGCCAGCGTCCGCTTAAATCGCTTGAACGGCAAGGAATAAGTGTCATGCGTGAAACGATAACAAAAATCGACCCAGCTGCCAAAGCGGTTGAGGTCGATCATGGCCGGATAGAGGCTGATGCGATGATCGTTGCTCTGGGATCCCAACTCGCACCGGGCTTAATCCCCGGTTTTGAGGAGCACGCCTTGAATGCCTACGATGCGGCGACGATCCCTGAGGCCAAGCAGCGGCTCGATGCATTCGAGGGGGGCATTGTTGTCGTTGGTATATTTGGCGTGCCCTATTCCTGTCCACCAGCTCCCTACGAGATTGCCATCCTGCTTCAGGAACATTTTGCCGCCAGAGGACTGGATTTCAGCATGCAAGCCTTTACGCCGCTTCCAATGTCGCTACCAATTTTAGGAGATGCAGGTTGTGAGGTGATTGAAGGATACCTGGCCAAGAAGGAGATTCGCTTGCATCCCAATCGAAAAGCTTTGCGTGTGACGGCGGGTGAAATCCATTTTACAACTGGCCGCATGTCCTACGATCTGCTGCTGGGTATCCCGCCGCACCGCTGCCCGCAAGTGGTCGTCGAAGCAGGGTTGGCGAAAGAAAGTGGCTGGGTGGAAGTAGATTCAAGGTCACTTGAGACTTCTTTTGACGACGTGTATGCGATCGGGGATTTAACCACCATCCCACTGGCGAATGGAAAACGGCTGCCAAAGGCGGGCGTGTTTGCCGAAGCGCAGGGCGAGGTGGTGGCTAAATTGATCGCTGCAGGATTCAACAACAGCGAATCAACGGCGAGGTTTGAGGGATTGGGTGCATGTTTCCTAGAAATCGGAAATGGTGAGGCGCTGCTGGTAGAGGGTGATTTCCTGGCGGAACCTGCCCCACTAGTTTCCCTCACCGAGGCCTCATCAACTTATGCCGACGAAAAATTTTCTTTCGAATCCGAGCGCCTGCTCAAATGGTTTGGGAAGTGAAGAGGGGCCGTCCCAAAAGGTTTATCAGATCTAACATTGTTGACTTCTTAAAGATGCTCGGCAATTACCCTAGGTGTAAGGGCACCGGCGAGCTGAAGCTCGTTAGCCAAAGCTCGTTGCCCGTCACCCTTTGAATTGAGAGCACATATTATCCGCGTCGGCAGGGGCACGGCATGCCGCGCCCCTACGGATTTTCTTGAATTTTGAATTCATTGTGCGTGTGGGGTAAACCAGGCCCTTAGTCTGGAAGCGCCTGCATCACTTCACCTAACAATTCACCGCTGGCGATCAGGCCTCGCACGGATTCAATGAGTGGATACATAATCGCGTCTTTTTCCAGGAAATCAACCACGCGGCGAATAGAGTCATACGCTGGTTTTGTCCCCTGACCCATACGCGCCTGCGCACCCAGCGCCTTGCGTCGGAAATCGATCCCCTGGGCGCCGGCGAGCATTTCAAGCGCCAAAATCCGTTCCACATTGTCGGCAATTTGTTTTGCCTGTCTTGCAGCTGTGGCGCCCATGCTGACGTGATCCTCCATGTTGGCGGAGGTGGGAATGGTGTCCGCACTGGCCGGATGAACCAAAACTTTGTTTTCGGAGGCCAGTGCAGCGGCGGTGTATTGGGTGAGCATAAAACCGGAGTTCAATCCGCCATGTTCGGTAAGAAATGCGGGCAACGCCTCTTTATTGCTGCTCTCATCGGTTAGCCGAGTAAGGCGGCGTTCCGAGATATTTCCCAACTCGGTTAATGCCAAGGCCAGGTAGTCCATGGCGATCGCAACGGGTTCGCCGTGAAAATTTCCCCCGGACAGTATGGTCGCTTCGTCTGTAGCATCATCAAAAAAGATCAGCGGGTTATCGGTCGCGGCATTGATTTCGATAGTCAACATCCAGCGGGAATAAAGGATGGCATCTCGCACAGCGCCGTGCACTTGAGGGATACAGCGCAATGTGTATGCATCTTGAACGTTCTGCGCGTCTTTCGTGCGCGTAAAGGTACTTCCCTTGATAAGTTTGCGCAGGAATGCCGCACATTCAATTTGGCGTGGATGAGGGCGCACTGCGTGAATGCGTTCATCATAGGCCTTTCCGGTCCCATGTAGCGCTTCCAGGCTTAGGCAACCTGCAATATCGGCAACATACATCAGATTCTCGGCCTGGATCGTGGTTAGCGCGCCAATAGCCGCCATCATAGCCGTGCCATTGGTCAACGCCAGGCCTTCTTTGGCTTGCAATTCGATTGGTGAAAGCCCAGCGCGTTTTAGTGCTTGATCGCCCGCCATTCTCTCGCCGCGATAAAAGACCTCACCCATCCCAATCAGGGGCAGGGACATATGTGCCAATGGTGCGAGATCGCCGCTCGCGCCGAGCGAACCCTGAATGGGAATAACAGGATGGATGGCATGATTGAGCATCGCCAAAAGCAACGCCAGGGTCTGCTCACGAATCCCGGAATGGCCCTTGGCCAGTGTGTTGATGCGGATCAGCATCATTGCCCTTACGGAGGGTTCATCCAAAGGATCCCCGACACCGACGGAATGGCTCATGATGATATTTTGCTGCAGCTGTTTTATGTCCGGTGCCGGAATACGCCGGTCCTTAAATGCACCAAAACCGGTTGTGACTCCATAAACAATCTCACCACTTTCAAGGAACGATTGCACTGCGTGCTGCGCACGGCGTACTTTATTCCAGGCCTCGTCCGAGAGATTGACTCGCAGCGCATCATCCAGGGCAGGCGTTTTGGCTACCCGCGCGACCTCTTCGAGTGTAAGATTCTCACCGCTTAAAGTGATTGGCTCCATCAGCACTCCTCAATTGAATAGGTCGATTGCATCGATTAGGTCGATTGGGTCGATATTATCGATCGGGTCGATTGCATCGATTAAGTCGATTGCGCCGATTCCCCTCACTAGTTTACGTTAACGCTACTTTTTCTGCAGAGGATGAATTATATAATTAAGTCATGCCGCGCGGCGTAATCGCCTAACTTAATCGGATTCTTGGCGTGAGGGTCGCATAAATTAAATCTGCCGCCAGATTTGCCAGTGCAAAACCGACAACGGTCAACATCGTCACACCTTGCAGCAGAGGCAAGTCTCTGCGCTCAATTGCAAAAAGAAGCATTCGTCCCAACCCGGGATAGTTAAAGACATTTTCCACCACAATCAATCCACTGATCATCCACCCGAAGCTAATGGCGATAACGGTTATCGTCGGCGTCAGCGCATTGCGCAGCACATGTTTGAGAATCACAGTTCGCCTGGGCAGGCCCTTGAGATCGGCCGTGCGCACGTAGGGCTGCTTTAATTCCTCAATCACGCCCGCTCGGGTGAGGCGCGCCACATAGGCGAGCAATACGAGCGTGGCCGTCAACGCGGGAAGAATTAACATCGGAAGGGCCTCCAGAAAGCTGCTTCCGATCCGTATGGAAGAATTTGCGGGAAACCAACCTAGCCCAAAAGCAAAGATTTGGATGAGCACCAGACCGCTTACGAACTCGGGCAAGCCGACGACGGAAAGTGATCCCACACTGATTAAATTATCCAGCAGCTTGCCTTCCCGCAGTCCAGCACTCAGGCCGAGCAAAATCGCAAAAGGGATGGACATGAAGAGGATGACCACGGTTAACATCAAAGAATTCCTCAACCTTCCCATCAAGAGTGGAAGGATAGCAGAGCGCGTGCTGAAGGAAACCCCCCAGTCCCCGGTGAAGAAATGGATCAGCCAATTGCCGTACTGCAAGGGTAGGGGGTCGTTCAAGCCCAATTCTTCACGCAGCGCCTCCAGCGCACCTTCCCCCGCTTCCCTTCCAAGAATTACGCGCGCCGTATCCCCTGGAAGCAATTGAGTCATAGCGAAAATAATCATGGACGTAAGAATGAGCGTGAGCACAAGAAATCCGAGCCTTCGCAGGACATAGCGCAACACCGCGTTACTCCTTCAACTCCGCATAATCACGGAAATAATTATCTTGGGAAAGCTTTTGCAGACCATCTTCATCAATGTGACAGAAATAACGTTTACCCGATGCGAGAGTCCGCCACGGAGGTTGCTCCTGATCGCAAATTTCGCCTAAACGATGTGGGCAGCGAGTGTGAAACGGACACCCCTCGAGCTTCTCAAGCGGGCTGGGTATCTCTCCTTTGAGCTGGATCTTGGCGTGACCATTCTTATATTCGATCTTTGGGATTGCGGAAAGCAGCGCCTCGGTGTAGGGATGATAAGGCGGCTTAAACAACTCGTGAGCCTCGGCGACTTCCATTAGCTGGCCGCGGTAAATAACGGCGATAACATCCGCCAGATAACCAACTACGGCAAGATCGTGAGAGATAAACAACGCAGCGGTGCCATCTTTCTCCTGCATGTCATTCAGCAAATTAAGCACCGCTGCTTGAACCGACGCGTCCAACGAGCTGACAGGCTCGTCCGCAATGAGCAGAGTCGGGTGCGAGGCAAATGCGCGCGCAATCGCAACCCGCTGACGTTCTCCGCCGCTCAATTGCGAGGGAAGACGCTTGGCGTACTCGGCGGATAATTGAACAGAATCAAGCAAGAACAGCACATCACGCTTGGCAGCCGTTCGATTTTTCCCCAGCATACGCTGCAGCGGGCGGCGCAAAATCTCTTCGACGGTCTGGTACGGATTAAGTGCCTCGTCTGTGTTTTGAAAAACCATCTGCAGTTGGCGTAACGTCTCCATCGATCGCCCATTTAATCTCGAAGGCAGCGCGCTGCTTAAAAAGCGCATCGTTCCACCTGCCGTGTCTTGAAGCCCGACGATCACACGTGCCAGGGTGGTCTTGCCGCTGCCACTTTCTCCCACTAAGCCGAGCGTTTGACCCTTAAGAATTTCGAATTTCACACCCCCAACCGCTTGTACCTTTCTTGGCTGCTTACGCCCAATAAATTCTTCGAACGTGCGCTGCAGAGGAAAATCAACCCTAATATCCTCTATGCCAAGAATTGGAAGCCTCTTTTTTGATGTGCGCAATATTGGGATTGATTCAGCGGATGATTTCCTGTTGTCGATTTCCCCGCGATCAATTTCATCCCAGCGGTGGCAACGTGAAACCCTGGACCCCGACAGTTCAAAAAGAGCGGGATGCTGCTCACAAATCTCTATGGAAAGATGACAGCGCGAGCGATAGTTGCAGCCGAGAGTAGGTTCGCCTGATAATGGTATACGACCCTCCAGGGACCTTAACCGCATGTGGCTCTTGTTTTCGCCCAGCCGGGGGATGCTATCGAGCAAGCCCCGTGTGTAAGGATGATTCGGTTGGTCAAAAATTTGCTGTGTTGGTCCTTCCTCCAATAGCTCTCCGGCATAAAGAATGGCAACGCGGTCGCAGACTTGTCTGACCAGACGCAGGTTGTGCGTTACATAGATGGCAGCCATGCCGCGATCGCGGATCAGGTCACAAATTAACTTGAGCACCGCCGCTTGCGTGGTTGTATCGAGATTGCTGGTCGGTTCGTCCAGCACCAGCAGCTTGGGCTTCAAATTGAGCGCCATGGCGATGAGAACCCGTTGCTGCATTCCTCCACTAAGTTGATGAGGATAGCTGTTGGCCACATGTTCGGGATCGGCCAGCTGCACGGTTTTAAACAACTGAATCACTCGGGCGCGAGCATCATCCGGGTGCAAGTGCAGCATCTCTGCAACCTGCTCTCCTATCTTGATCGACGGATTGAGCGAAGACGAAGGGTCCTGGGGGACAAACGCAATTTCTTTTCCCCAAATAGTACGCATTTGTTCGAGGGGCAGGGCATGAATGGGATGCTCGTCAAACCAAATTTCACCTGCCTGGATAAAACCTTCTTTAGGAAGATAGCGCAGGATTGCAAGAGCCAGCGTCGTCTTCCCGGAGCCACTTTCTCCCACAACGCCCAGGATGCTTCCGCTTTCCACTCGCAAAGATACGCCCCGCAGAACCCTGCGAACCGAGCCTCTTATGCGGTAGGCGACATCGAGGTCCTTGATTTCGAGCAGTGGGTGGTGATTTCGCTCAGTCATCCTGAAGCGCCTTGCGCAGACCATCCGCGGCCAGGTTAACGCCAATAACGACGACGGCGATGGCGCCAGCGGGGAAATACATTGCCCATGGCATCTGAGTGACAAAAGCGCGCGACTCTTTAACCATCAAGCCCCAGTCGGGACTGGGAGGCTGCACACCAACCCCCAGGAAACCAAGCGATGAAACGAGGAAAATGGCATAGGAAAAACGAAGCGAGGCTTCCACTGCCAGGACAGGCAAGGTAGAGGGAAAGATTTCCCGGAAGAGGATATTTCCTAATGATTCTCCTTGCAGGCGTGCTGCATCGACAAAGGCCTTGGTTTTTGTGCGCAGCACAACACTGCGCACAACGCGAGCAACAATCGGCGTGTAGACAACGGATATCACAATGAGTAAACCGCCGGGCGAGGGACCCAGCGTGCCCAAGAGGAGCAAGGCAAGCAGCATCGCAGGAAGTGCCAGGAGGCTGTCGAACAAACGCATGATAACTTCATCAAGGAAGCCCCCAAAGTAGCCGCTAAGCATCCCAATAAAAGATCCGAAAAATACCGCCACCAGGGTTCCCAGCCCGGCGAGCGAGAGCACCTCGCGCGCGCCCAGGATTACGCGGCTAAAGACGTCGCGGCCAAGCTGGTCCGTTCCAAACCAATGCTTAATGGAGGGCGATTGGCGGGCGTCCGCGGCGATTTGTTCATTGGGCCCATAGGGGGCAAGGGCCGGTCCAAAGATCGATAAAAATGCGAAGAGGATGACAATAATCACCCCAACAGACGAGGAGGGTCTCTGGAAGAGGGCGGCGATTATGATCTTCAGACGCCGTGTACTCGTGGATGCGGCGCCCAATGCTACTCGAATCACGTGCAGCCTATGGTGAAGAAATGCTTACGTTGCGAAAATCCGTGCGGCCGGCAAAAGCCTTTAATTCAAATCCCTGAAATTGTTCATGAATTCCCGCAAATTGGGCAAAGTAGTAAGGGATGATCACAGGGCCGCGCTGGATGAGCAGTTCTTGAATCGCCTTGTATGCCTGAATTCGGTCTGACTCATTTAGCGTCGAGCCAGCAATTCTCGATAATTCATCAAATTCATCATCACAAAAATGGGACTCGTTCCATTTCGCGCCACACTCGAGCATCACATCCAGATAAAACTGCGGCACGGGACGTGATCCCCAACCCGTGATCCCCAGGTTCACCTCCAACCATCCATTCTCCCCATAGTAGATGCTTTCAGGCTCAACAAAAATCTCGATCGAGATGCCCGCCTCCGCCCATTGATCTTTAAGCACTGCCGCCAGATCTGGACGACCTCCGGTATCCGGTGTATGCAGCTCAAGCTCAATGCCATCTGGGTAGCCGGCATCCGCCAACAGTGCGCGCGCCGCATTTACGTCCCGCTCCGGGATTTGATATTCCTCGTTGTAATATTCATCGTACAAAGGGCCAATCGGACTGTCACGACCTTCGGCACCATAACCCTGCTGCACCAGTTCGAAAATTTCTTGCCGATCGGTAGCCAGCTTCATTGCTTGAATGATTCTGGGGTCATCCCCCGGAGGTCGGTCGGAACGCAGGCGAATTAAATCAAACCCGTTGGTGGGGATGTCGATGCTGACAATATCGGATTCATCTTGCAAGCTGATGAATAAGGAGGCTGACATACGCATAACAAGATCAATTTGACCGCTGCGTAGAGCGTCAACAGAGGCCTCATCATCATTAAAGAAAATGATCTCTACCCCTGATAATTTCGGCTGGCCGGCGATGAAATAATCCTCATTCGCCATTAGTTCCACCCGGTCCTCAGGGCTGTAATTGACCACCTTGAAGGGACCTGTGCCATTAAAATTGGTGGCGGCATCCTCCGTTCCGGCCTTAAGTATCAATGCATGATTATCACTGAGATCGAAGAGAAAGAACGGATTCAATGCTGACAAAGTGAAGACTACTTCAAGATCACCTTCGGCTTCCACCGCCAGAATGTTGTCGTAGAGATCCGCGGTGGGCGCGTCGATTGCATCATCGCGCAGGCGGTTAAAGGTCCACGCCACATCCGCTGCGGTAAACGGAGTGCCGTCATGGAAGGCGACCCCTTCTGCGAGGGTAAAGGTATACGTTAGGCCATCTTCACTGATCTCCCACGCCGTGGCTAATCGGGGAACAATGTTGTTTTTGGGGTCAACGTCGACCAAATAATCATAGACATGGTTCGCAAACAGAATTTCACTATCCGAGGAAATGAAAGCAGGATCGGTTTGCACCATTGGTTGCATCGCCACCCTTAAAACGCCCTGAGGCGCTTCTTGGGAATCTGTAGCACATGCCCCAACGAGCAAAGATCCCGTAATTAGAAACACCCCCAGTGTGAGGGTGGATCTGCTAATTAGCCGATCGCGCATCCCCTTACCTCCATTGAATATTTGAAGAATGCATGTGCATCACCCGTAAGAAAATATTCGGGTTCGTATTAGCCTAATGTAGGTGCAGGATTTGGCTACTGCATTCGCCATGCATTCGGTAATATGATTAGCTTACCAAAATGCGTATGCCCTTAATGAAACCCCAGCCCTTTGCAATTCTCCGTAAGTACGATGACAGTTTGAAAAGTTTGTGCTGCGCAACTTGCAAATGTTGGAGCAGCCCCTGCAAGGATTCTATTGCGATTTTATCATCGAAAGCCCTTCACATTGCATGCATCATGCGGCGCACTTTCTTCCCGTTGATCCCCCATCCCAGTCGATTGAGTTCTTCCGTGGTCCGTCGATAACCATGTTTTGGCAAAACCTCTACAATGCGCTCTATAGCCCTCTTGAGCTCCCCATCGTCTTTTCTTCGAGATTGGTAATAGCACGTGCTCCGTGGCAGTTCTAGCACTTTGCAGACTGAATTCACCGGGTAGCTGACTGGCCAGCATTATTGCGATCCCGCGTTTTTGACTTGGTGTGACTTCAAAATGTTGGAGGCTTTTTTTAGAATTTCCATCTCCAGGGCTTGTTTCCCTGCCAGCCTCTGTAATTCCGCAATACGGGCTTTGTCTTCGGCATTATAATGATCCGGTCCTTCAAAAACGTTGCCCACATTTTCAAAGAATTGCCCTTTCCACTTCGACAAGAGCTGTGAGCAAATGTCATATTCCCGGCATACCAGCCGTCCCGCTGGGCACTTCAAGTACAACCTGGGCTTTGAATTTAGTACTGAATTTACGGCGCTTGGTCATTGGTGCACTCCTACATTGGACCATCCTACTTCACTTACCTCTGTGTCCAATTTTTGGGGTGCACGACATGGACCGGATTGCACAGAGGAGTTGGACTCGAAGTCAACGCACAAAACCTATTGTACAAAGAGCTAGTGTCGGATCAGAAAATCGTTCTTCAGTGCCAGCCCGGGGACAGATTCCGCGCGATAATGGAGGTCGGCGAACGCTCATTAGTGAACCAGTGACTCATTGAAAGGGACTTCGCGCAGCAGTTTGTTTGTTGCGACCCAAAATTAGCCTTGCTACGCTCGGGACCTTGGCACCCTGAATCATCCAAATAACCAGACAGCGGCTCACATACCACAATGGGGAGCAAACCATGACTAAGTCACCCGCAGCCTCACCCGGTCAGGACGATAAGGCAGAACCCACAAGAAACCTTACTCAGCGCATCCTGGGAGCAGTCTCGAGGCTGGGTGCCGTTAAAATGCCGTCTGACTTCAGTATTCCAACTCCGGGGGGAAGCCTTCTGCTCTTGGGTATAGCCTCCCTGCTCCTCGGCTGGTTGTTGGCGCCTACTCTAGTGCCACAACCGGCCGTGGGCATCATTCGCCTCAATACCGACATCTGGGCGGATAGCGTTGAGCTAGTCATGGCTCAGATCGAATCCGCACGCCAGGACCCCATCATCAAAGCTGTGGTGCTGCAGCTGGACTCCCCGGGAGGCGAAGTGGCCGCCACCCAGACCCTTTACCTGGAATTGCAGAGCCTGCGCCGGGAGATGCCCGTCGTCAGCTCTATCGACGGCATGGCAGCCAGCGGCGGCTTTTATGTAGCCATGGCTACCGACCCTATCTATGCCAAACCCTCCTCCACGGTCGGCAACGTGGGTGTGTGGGGCTTTATTCCACCAGACCTAGCCGTCAACGAGGTGATCCTGGCCAGCGGACCCTTCAAGCTGACAGCCAGCAATCGCGCTGAATTTTTACGAGCCATCGAAGGCATCAAGCAAGAGTTTCTGGCAGCCGTCGTCAGCCAACGCGGCGAACGACTCAATATCTCCCTCGTCGACCTCTCACAAGGGCTGGCTTATTCCGGTCG
>JADFRQ010000086.1 GCA_022561215.1 Chloroflexota bacterium
ATGATGGAGATAACACTCTCATTGCAGATCTGACGGAATCCGGAGAACGATTTGTG
Organism: Chloroflexota bacterium; assembly: GCA_022561215.1. Taxonomy (GTDB): domain Bacteria; phylum Chloroflexota; class Anaerolineae; order Anaerolineales; family E44-bin32; genus JADFRQ01. Next base: position 57 of record JADFRQ010000086.1, read on the forward strand.
ATTTGCAAGGGAGGACGGGGGGGGAAGGGGAACGCCCACTTTACATCCTCACGGAACCAGGCGCCCCGAATTGCGGAACGCGGCGAACCCGGAGAAGATCGGCATCTTCGGTTGGAGCTGCGGTTGCTCGCGGATATTGGTATTGTCGGCATCCCCAATGCAGGAAAATCTACACTACTTGCCTCCGTCACCAGAGCACGGCCAAAAATTGCCTCCTATCCCTTTACAACGCTGCAGCCGAATTTGGGCGTGGCGCAACTGGATGAAGATGTCTATGTGATTCTTGCCGACTTACCTGGGTTAATCGAGGGAGCTCATCAAGGAATTGGATTGGGTTCGACTTTTCTGCGACATATTCAACGCACGCGTGTGCTCATTCACCTAATTGATGGGGGCGCCGAAGATCCCATGGCAGATTTTTCTCAACTAAACTCAGAATTGGCGCTATTTGATCGCGATTTGGGAAACAAACCTCAGATTATTGCAATTAATAAAATTGACATGCCGGAAATAAAGGAGAGCGCGCAGAATCTAGAGAAACAATTTCAGGCGAAAGGTGAACGTGTGTTTCTCATCAGCGCCCTCGCGCGAACCAATCTGAAACCATTGCTTTGGGCAGCCCATAAAGAGTCAGTCGAGCTGGAAAATTCACCTGAAATATCCGAAATACCTGTCTATCGTGCGGATGAAGATCCAAGCGATTTCAAAATTACACGTGATCTCGATGGAGCATGGAGGGTGATGGGCAAGTCCATTGAACGAGCCGCGGCGATGACTTATTGGGAATATGATGAGGCAATTCGGCGTTTCCAAAAAATCCTGGTCCATTTGGGAATCGAGCAAGCCCTGCGCGATGCCGGAGCACAGGTAAACGATACTGTGAGGATTGGAGATCACGAGCTGGAGTGGAAAGATTAATTGGTGTCTTGGGAGGAACTTTCGATCCACCTCATAGGGGTCATCTGCTCTTGGCGCAAAAGGCACACAAGGCCCTAGACCTCGACAAGGTATTATGGGTTGTAACCCCATCTCCGCCACATAAATTGAATATGCCGATCTCGCCTCTCTTGGCGCGCATCCGCATGGTCGAAAAAAGTATTGACTCCTTCCCTGCCTTCGAGATATCAGATGCCGACAGCAGCCGCCCTACTCCACATTATGCAGTGGGCACGCTGAAATGGCTTAAGGATCTCCATCCCGGAAGAAAATTCGCCTATCTTATGGGAAGTGATTCGCTGCAGGATCTTCCAAGATGGCATGCACCCCTGGAATTTATAAAACTCTGTGAAATAGTCGCTGTTATGCATCGCATCGCGAGCGTAGTTGATTTGGTTGAGCTGGAGAAGGAGCTTCCAGGAATTACATCAAAAACCCTTTTTCTTCAAGGCGTGAAATATGAAATATCAGCCATCACCATCCGCAAGCGAGTTCGAAATGGGGAAGCCTACGCGCATTTCGTTCCTGCAGGTGTGGCAGAAATAATCCGTAACTTGGGTTTGTACACGTAGAATATTTTTCGCCTGCCGGGGCGTGATTTCAAGAGGCCCACGCGATTCGGACGCAGATCTTCGTGGGCCTCTAAGGTTCGATCGATTGCCGATAGGTAGCGGTCGAATCTCACTCTTCGGGCTTCTCTTTTTCGACCTCTTCTCTCGGGGCAAATTTCTTCAGTTGATCACGCGATATTTTATTCGTTTGCCGGCAACTTGGACATCTGACATCATAATGCGCAGCGTCACTTTCTTCTAATCCTTCGAGCGCAAAAACGATCTCATCTCTCTTTAGCGCGAAACTCCATCCACATCGGTAACATCGAATTTGCATTCCTACCTCCAGAATTTATGGTTGGACCTGTTGAGCAACTAGCGTGCATTTTCATGCTGGCGTATGGAAGCTGCAATTATGCCACTTAATATTAAAGCAGAACCAATTACCATAAGCAGGCGTGGACGTTCATCCAAAAGTACGAAGGCCAGCGTCGATGATGCAATCGGCTCCCCCAAAAGTGTAATCGATACAAAGGCAGCTGTGAAAGTTCGCAATGCCCAATTAATCATGGAATGTCCGATAAGTTGTGGAATGAGTGCCAGAAGGAGGAACCATAGAAATGTCACCGGTAGGAAGCCAAATGCCTGTAAATTGGACACGATCACATAGCTCACCAGAAAAATCGCACTTATTCCATAAACAATCGTGATATAGGGAAGCAGCGGAATTTCTCTTTGGACTTTTCGACCGATGAGAATATACCCCGCTGCCGAAAGCCCCCCTCCAAGCGCAAGCAAATCACCTTTGATAGCATTGCCAGCAAAGAAAGTTTGCAGCGGCGGGCATTGGATTTGACCTTCCAGATAACATACATCGCTAAGACCAATAAGGACTGTCCCCAACAGCGCCAGGGCGATTGCATAACGTAAAATTGGACTGATCTGTTCGCCTAAGAAAAATTGACTCAATAGTGCCACAAACAAAGGTGAGGTGGAAACAAATACGACCGAGCTGGCGACAGACGTGAACTCTAAAGATGTTATCCATGATGCAAAATGGAGGGAAAGAATAAAGCCTGCGAGCACAGCAAGTTGGAGTGTTTTGCCGCGTAGTCTCGTGAGGCTGCTTCGATCACGCAGCAACAATAGGGGGAGTAAAACCAGCGTCGCCAGAAGCAATCGATAGGCAGCAATTACGAGGGAAGGTGCATCCTGCTGGGCATAACGAATAAAAATAGATGCCGTCGATGAAGCCAATATTCCCAGGGAGAGTCCCAGGATTGGCGGCAGAGGTTTTCGTTGTTGATTAGCCATTCTTTGCAATATAGGATTGATTGGAAAACTTCTCCTTGACAAATGCCATTTCCGCGGTCTACAATCCTCATCGGATCAATTTGTTAAACGCGTGCCGATACTAATGGATCTGAACATTTGGGTCAACCCGTTCCGTTTTTCGTCATATTCAGGAGGATAGAAGAGATGTCGTATACACTGCCCGAGTTAGGATATAGTTATGATGCCTTGCAGCCGCACATTGATGCGCGCACAATGGAGATCCACCACTCAAAGCATCATGCCGCTTATGTTAAGAATGTTAATGCAGCGCTTGAGGGAGCGCCTGATTTACAAGCAAAATCCATTGAAAGTCTCGTTGCTAATTTAGACGCTGTCCCAGAAAATAGTAGAAGCGCAGTGCGCAACAATGGCGGCGGACATGCCAACCATTCCCTATTTTGGAGGATCATGAGCGCGGACGGCGGCGGAGATCCCGGAGGCGCACTTTCCAACGCTTTGTCGACAGCATTTAGTGACTTGGGTTCCTTCAAAGACCAGTTTTTAAAATCAGGAATGACTCGATTTGGGAGCGGTTGGGCATGGCTTGTCACAGACGGAAGTGGCAAATTGAGCGTGCTTTCCACTGCCAACCAAGATTCGCCATTGAGCCAGGGATTAAGCCCGGTGCTAGGGCTTGATGTCTGGGAACATGCCTATTACTTGAACTATCAAAACAGAAGAGGCGACTACATCGCCGCATGGTGGAATGTAGTTAATTGGTCGGCGGTCGAGGAGAACTACGAAAAGGCGCTCGGATAAGGTTCCGCAGTCAAGAGTATAATCAAGCTATACCAATATTTGGAGGCTCCATACAATGACCTATATCATCACAAACTTATGTTTGCGTGATGGATCATGCGTGGATGTTTGTCCTGTCGAATGTATTATCCCCGGGAAGCCAATTGATAAGTGGCCATGGTTTTACATCGACCCGGATACATGTATTGATTGTGGTGCTTGCATTCCTGAATGCCCTTATGAAGCAATCTTCACGGAAGAAGAGACACCCCCTGATTACGAAGCAAAAGGTGGTGAAATTCTAAGCATGCCCGTAGGAACCGCTGGTTTTGATGCCGTTTGGGATGGTGAGGACGAACACGGCGAACCTGTGCATCTCGACTTCACTCGTGTAGCCGAGGCAGGTGAAGTTCTCGACTTAACGGAAGCCATCCAGCCGAACTACGATTATTTTGAATCAGGGCCTGGTTACAGCGCATTAGATGAGTAGCTGAACCCTTGTTGCAGAAAAAAGGGAGCCAAAGGCTCCCTTTTTCTTTTTTAAGGATAAGATAGAGTGAGGGGAATGGAGAATAAGGACAATCGATGAGTAAGGAAGACGGGTTGAGGATAGAAAGAGATTCAATGGGTGAGGTTGAAGTTCCGATCGATGCTCTGTACGGAGCTCAGACGCAGCGCGCAGTGCAGAATTTTCCAATTTCAGGATTGAAACCATGGAGGGCATTTATCTGGTCTATGGCCGTCATCAAGCAGGCTGCGGCCGAGGTGAACGCCGAGCTCGGATTGCTGGATGGAAGCCCGGCGCGAGCGATCGTATCCGCAGCCAGGGAAGTGATCGCCGGAAAATGGGATGCCCAATTTGTCGTGGATCCATTTCAGGCGGGAGCGGGAACAAGCCATAATATGAATATAAACGAGGTGATTGCTACTCGGGCGACACAACTCCTCGAGACAAAATCAGGTATGGAATCGGTACACCCCAATGACCATGTCAATATGGCTCAATCGACCAACGATACGATCCCAACTGCAATCCGTTTGGGCTGTTTGTGGCGGATGAATGAGCTTTCGACTGCGCTCTCCAATCTGGCCCAATCTCTGAACACGAAGGCAGTTGACTTTGACGATGTCGTCAAATCGGGCCGCACACACCTGCAAGATGCCGTCCCAATTAGGCTAGGTCAGGAGTTTGGTGGTTACGCAAGAGCAGTAGAGCGCGATCTTGAACGAATTCAAAATGCGGCCGATGGTTTACGCAGATTAGGCATTGGAGGGACCGCAACAGGAACGGGTCTGAATGCACATATTGAGTACCACGCGCGTATGGTTTCTCGATTGGCCGAACTTACCGGTATTCGGCTTGAGGAAAGCGATAATTTATTCGAGAGCATGCAGTCGATGGCCGATATGGCGGCCTTTTCAGCAGCGCTGCGAACGCTGGCGCTCACATTAACTCGTATCGCCAACGACATCCGCCTGCTTTCCTCGGGGCCAACGACAGGACTTGATGAGATTCATTTGCCTCAGCTTCAACCTGGTTCAAGCATAATGCCGGGGAAGGTGAATCCTGTTATGGCCGAAATGCTCAACATGGCAATGTTCCACATCATCGGCTGCGATACGACGGTGGCACTCGCGGTCCAGGCGGGCCAGCTGGAATTGAATGTAATGATGCCCATCATGGGCCATAATCTATTCGAGATGATGCAGGTAATGATCGGCGCGGTTATCGCCTTTGATGAAAAATGTGTTCGCGGGATTGTGGTAAATCGCGAAAAGGCTGAAGGTTGGTTGGCAAAAAACGCGATCGTCGTTACCGGCCTAAACCCCTTGATTGGATACGCAGCAGGCGCAGAACTCGTTAAAGAAGCGATGGCGAGAGGGGCAACAATCCTCGAGGTAGCCATACAAAAAGCAGATGCGGGTGATTTGCATCACACCAAGGAAGATCGCCTGATCACGCGCGAAGAAATTGAAGAAGCTCTCGGCGATCTTAGACGACTTACCCAAGGGGGTATATTTTCCTGATTGGGGATCGAACGCCAGCGCTTTCCCCGGGTAGGATGGAAAATTATTCAGGTTAATGGCACACGCGCTCCCGGGAATTCATATGCTTCACCATCATTGGCAGAGCATGCGCAGTGAAATCCGTGTTTTGATTCAAGAAGAAGCCTGCGGTTTTTTGGCTGGAATCGGGTCCGAAGTTATGCAAGTGTTGCCGGTTACAAACATTCTGCATAGTCCCAGCCGGTACCGTATGGATCCACGTGAGCAGGTTGAGGCGATGCAGCAAATTGCGGCAGAGGGTCAATCAATCGTCGGCATTTACCATTCGCATTGGACGGGTCCCTCCGGGATGTCGGAGTTCGATATTAAGGAAGCGGCATACCTGGATGCAGCGTACCTTGTTTGGTCAATATCAAAATTTGAATGGAAATGTCGAGCATTTCGGATAGTAGATCGCCACGCACATGAGATTGAATTGCGCGTAGAGCATAGGGCAACGTAGGGCGGGGAATGGTGTTTCAGCATTTGCAAGCATTTTCATAATCAAACGGAGAAGAAGTGATGGGCACAAGTATAGCTGCTATAGTTGGCGCATATTTCCTGGGGTCGATTCCCGTAGGATTGATCGTTGTATGGGTAGCCAAGAAAAGAGATTTACGTTTGGAACACAGCGGTCGTACCGGCGGAACAAATGTTATGCGCGTGGCAGGACTCTGGGCAGGTATTCTCACTGCAATTGCAGATGGAATTAAGGCTGCACTGGCTGTACTCCTCGCCAGGGCATTAACCGGCAATGCGTGGGTTGAGGCGGCAGCCGGCGTGCTGGCGGTTGTGGGGCACAACTACTCCATTTTCTTGATTGAACTGGTCTCGAAGAAATTTCGATTCAGGGGTGGTGCAGGGGGAGGATCCACAATCGGCGCGGCAACGATTATGTGGTCTCCCATCGCAGCGATCGTCATTCCTGTGGGCTTCCTTCTGTTGATCGGTATTGGTTATGCTTCGGTAAGCACTATGGCAATCGGATTGTTGACGACCATAATTTTTCTCGTCCGGGCAATTAACGGACAAGGGCCATGGGCTTATGTTGTATTCGGAATCCTGACCGAGGCTTTGCTGATTTGGGGTCTGCGGCCCAACATCGATCGCTTGAAGCAAGGGACGGAAAGATTAATTGGTTGGCGCGCTCGTCAGAAACGGCGAGCAAGCCCATCGCATGAAGCCGAGGATGTTTCTCCACCCTAGGCATGGATTCAAGCGTGTGAATGGCTAACCCTGCACTGATCTATTTTTTCAGGCCTCACAATCCACTGTCTGACTGAAATACTCCCTTTTCCACAGTACTTCCAACGTTGATTCTTAAGGCCTGTGGGTTCGTTTGGAGTCCCCGAAGATTCGCGTAATTGTCAGCCGATGTTTGCGAGGATAAAAATAGATAGGCCGCCAATAAAAAGGTTTTCGAAGAGCAGTGTGTTGCTACGTTTTTCAGCAAGGTGATGCAGCATAAGCGTGTACGACGAGTAAAGCGTAAATGCCAACAAAAGGCTAGTGCGCAGGGGGCTAATCGGCCAATAATGCAGCCCGGTGGCGATTTGGGCCACCGCAACGCTGATGAGCAATGCCCAGGGCCAAACGCGCTTTCGCGGAGATGCCAATCGCAGCAGTCTCCAGATTACCGCGAAACTGACCCCGCCGATTAAGGGTATCGCAAATATTGCCCGTATCCCAATTTCCGCTATTGCCAATAAAACACTCGTCATAAGCAGAAATGCTAATCCGTTCAACGCGATCCCCACGAAGCGAGCGCGCGGATCACGCGGGAAGGAGACGATAAACTCGGCCCACACGATCAAGACAAGGACAAGTGCTCCAATCACGTGGGCAATCCATAATTGCGCCCCTTCCGGTACACGAATAATAATTCCACCGATCGCAATCGCAGCCAATGCAGGAAGAATCGAAGTCTCAAACGTCGACTGCCCAGGCTTGTAGTAGGGATGATGTCTGACTAACCAATCCGCTCCTGAGGCGGTCAATGCGCCCGCGAGAAGGAGCATTATCGATTGGGTTTTGAACTCGATCTGAATAAGCAGCCCGAAGAGGGGAAATTCAATATCGATGGCGGGCAGCACGATCATTCGAATCAGACCGTAGGTAAGCAATACCAACGCTGTCAGCGCGCTAATCTGGCCGAACTCGGGTTTGGGAAGGCGTGAGGACACCATATCATTCTAGCATCCGCAAAGTTGTGTGTCCATTTGGGAGCCCTGCCAGCATACTAAGTGTATTGTTCATTTCATCCGCGGATGGCTTTCCCAGTTACCGTCGATCAGTATAATCCTGCCTATGATTGCCATTCAGTTTTTATTGGGCATCCTTTTAGGGATGCTGGTGAATCTTCTTGCCGACAGTTTGCCATTTTATCGGCGCGTGGAAGGTTTTCATTGCGCTCATTGTGGCGCACCGCGCGCGGTTCTCGCATGGTCGGGAATAAGTGCTGGTCTCAGCGGCAGACGAAGATGTGAAAACTGCGCAACTTCCCTGTCTCCACGCACGCTATTCATTGAAATGGTGCTGGGGATTGGTGCAGTTGTCATCGGCATTGGCGCGCCCAACGCCTCAGCTTATTTGGTGCAAATGCTCGTCTTCTCCATCTTCCTCCTCATCACGGTTATTGATATTGAACACCGTTTAATTTTGCATATTGTCAGCGGCCCTGCTGCTCTGATCATTGCCTTGATCGGTATTCTCGACCCGATGCGCGGACCAGAGAAAACACTCCTGGGAGGCCTGGCGGGTTTTGGATCGTTCTTGCTGCTGTATTATTTAGGTCAGGTTTTTGCCTCATTTATGTCACGAAGGCGCGGCGAAACGATCGACGAGGTGGCGTTTGGGTTTGGCGACGTCACTTTGGCGGGCGTCATCGGGCTGACGGTGGGCTGGCCCGGCGTAATCGTTGCACTTGTTTTGGGAATTTTGGCTGCAGGGTTTTTTAGCCTTCTATTTATAGTGGGCATGCTGGTTCGGAGACAGTACAATCCATTTATGCCCATCCCCTATGGGCCCTTTCTCATCCTCGGCAGTCTATTTGTCTACTTCGGAGGTGTTGGTCTCGTCGTGGTGTAATATTTCCGGAAAATTTCGGCATCATTCAGAAATTTGTATTTATAATGTTACGAAACTGTGCTTATACGGTGACAAACCTTCTGAATTGGTCCTCGGGTACTACTGCTTGGCCGAGTCCTGGTCCTTATAATAGCGGTATGGCGTGGTACCTGAGAGGATCTTATTGTGGTTTGTACCGGTTAATTAGAGGAAAAGGAGTAGACCGTGGTGCCACATAAAAAAACAAAATCAAGAGGACAAAGTATTGTTGAATTTTCGTTACTTTTGCCGCTGTTGCTCGCAATGTTATCCTCGCTGGTGGAATTTGGCTTCGTGTTAAACGAGTACCTTGACCTCATCGACACCACGAGAGAAACTGTAAGATTCTTGTCTGATCAGGACCCTTTTGAACCCGGTGGTACGACGCGCAACGATAATTTCTACGCCGACGGCGTAGATCAGATGTCGGTTACGCTGGCGCGCGCCGGCTGGATCAACTTGGATACATCGACGGATGATCTGGTCATTTCTGTTTTTTCCGTTACGGGAACTTCAAGCCTCACACGGTATCCGGCGACATTCAGCGATGCGACCTGTGGTGGCGCGGACAACGGCGGCGCGATGGGATGGCGCATGGATTGCAACAAGCCATCGAGTTTTTCCGATAGCGAAATATTGAATCGTATCAGCAGCATCAGCAGCGCCCCGGATACGGGCATCGTGCTGGTTGAAATATTTTATGATTACAAGATGAAGCTAGGCTTGCCCTGGGTGACGGGCATCGTCGGCGATACGATTACGCTGCATGCCTATTCGTTTGCTCCCAACGCATCCTCGGAGCCGTAGAAAGTAAACCAATGAAGCCCATAATTACAGATTCTCGAAACAGGCGGAAATATGAGCGCGGCCAGGCATTGGCATTAATTGCCTTCGGGTTTATCGGCCTGGTCGCCTTCATCGGCTTGGCGATCGATGCCGGGATCGTCTTTGCTCATATTGGCCATCTCAGACGCGGAGTCGATTCGGCGGCCCTGGCGGCAGCCAACCAGATCCGTCAGGGTTGGAATGACGCCACGATCACAAGCTCGGCAGAGGAACTCATCTTACTAAACCTGCCTGCAGCTAATGCAGGAGTGCTCAACGTCGTAGTTGAAAGCTGCAATTCCAACCCCTCGATTCCCGGTTGTACCAGTGGCGGCGCCAACCGCAAGCTGGCGCGCGTGGCTGCTTCGCTATCCGTAGACCTTGCCTTTATGCCCATCGTCGGCTGGAACTCTGTGACCATCAAATCCGACGCAATTTCTGAAGCAGCGTCGGTGGATTTGATCATGGTGATCGATAATTCAACCTCGATGGCCTATGACACGCCAGGAATAAGTTCTGATCCCGGCATCACCGATGACGAATTGGCGGCCTGCATTGCTGCAGGCACTTGCCAGCCGTTCGAGGGTATACGCGCGGCGGCAAAACTTCTCGTCAACAATATGTTTACGGGTTTTGACCAGATCAGTCTGGTGAGTTTCAATCGCTTCGCCGGCCGAGTCGCTCCTGGAACCTTCGGGATGGACAATGAGGAGCCGCTGCATCAAGCTGATTTGGGTCTCACAACCAACCAGGCGGCGGTTATCGCCGCGCTCAACAATATGATTATTTACCCAAATTTGCCTGGCTCGGCCTGTCCGGATTGGAACTCGGGCGGTGATCCAAGGGGCTGCACGCGCACCAATACGGCGGCGGGGTTGATGTTGGCGGGGATGGAGCTGACCAGTGTTCGTGCCCGGCCTGAAGCAGTGAAAGTGGTTGTCCTCCTGTCGGACGGTCAGGCGAATGCCGCCTATGTGAACAACCCTCCTTTTAATGCTTATACGCCTACACCTGACGATTGGTACTGTCCGACGGATTTTTGGTCCGAAATGGTTAGCGGTCAACCCAATGGTAGGCGCGTTGTTGATTTTCAAGAAGGTCCCTGGTGCACAGATGGAAAATATTCGCAGGGTTACAATAACCCTGCTACCGGCATTGCTTATAGCAATGTTAAAGATCCGGAAGACGCTGCGCGATGGTTCGCCGATTGGGTGGGCTGCCTGCCTCCAGGGGAGAACAACGGTACCTGTGGTAGTGCTGGAATCGGCGCCGTAATCTTCACCGTAGGCCTAGGGAATGGCCTTATCGATCCAGGTTTTGGTCCGGAACCACAGGTCGGTGCACGGCTTCTTCGCTATATCGCAGGAGTCGGAGAAAATGGTGATCCAAGGGTAAATCAGGGTGATTCATGCGAAAACACCCCCATTGCTACGACCTGCGGTACCTATTATTATGCCACAAGCACTGCGCAGTTGGGTGGGATTTTCCAGGATATCGCCGATCGAATTTTTACACGGCTCACGCATTAGGAATTGGCGCGTCGTCCGTCAGACTGCTCCGAGATGAGTTCGATCCGGTGCACGGCAACTCGCGCCAAGGATGGCACAAGCGCCCTATGTACCCAAGTCGGCAACGGGTCGTCGAAGAGCTCCAAGAGTTGGGCAATGATGCGTTGCTAGAGTTGGCTGATCGAATCCTTCAGAGGGACGATGAGTCGACCAATGATGCAATTGATTCCTTGGCGGTTGTCACCGGTGTCGCACACAATGTCGCAGAAAGACTTCTCACGGGGAGACGAGCGGAAGAATATTTCCTTGAGCGCTCCGAAATGATAATTGGAGTTGCCCCCGACAAAATCCTCGATTTCCGTCAGGCGGCGAGGGGTTTCGACTTCAGCGTGGACAGTGACCTCGACTGGGCCATCGAAGTGAAAGGCATC
>JADFRQ010000126.1 GCA_022561215.1 Chloroflexota bacterium
TCATTCCTGAGGTACTTTCCAAGGTGACGAGATCGTCTTGCATATTCCCAATATCTCCCTTGTAGTATAATGTCGGGGCAATTCCCCAGAAGTAGTGTATCGCAAATATGGACCAATTTGCAGCAATTTCCCTGGAACATTATTGGATGGAATTCGAGGTCAGCGAGAGCGACCTCGAGTTTATCTATAATCTCCTTCTTGATCGTGAGGTGCCGCTGACATCAGTAGGCATGGTTGTGCCATTAATCAAATTCCGGCTGGAAGAAGCGGAAAAAGAAGCAAAAAAGAAAGTAGATTCTGCGCTCGAACTATATTTGCCCTCAGAAAAATACACCATTGGTCAAAAAGTACAATTTACCGCGATTGGAAGCCAGGTTGGGGAAGTGGTCGCGGTGCGTGAAGGAGACAATCCTACGATTGGTGAATTTGATGTGATTACGGTTAAATTTGAGGGGGATGGTAAACCGCGTGAATTTGCCGCGCAGTTGGCGGACCATAAACTAAATCGACTTCCAGAAATTAGTAGCGGCGGTGCGAACTCCCCGGAAGAGATTTTCAACCGATACGGTAGTGAGATCGAGAAACGAGTCGACACGGAATTGGGAGCGGCTGATGATATCGTGAGGATCGCCGGCAAATGGTTTCCCAAACCGCTCCTCGCCGAATTTCATGAAGGCCATCTCAATCTTGCTGAAGCGGTGCTTGATGTCGCTGGGGGCGGGCCTACCTCCTCCAAGGAACTGATGGACCACGTCGAAATGCCTAAAAATCTTGATCCGCTGCTCGCCGAATTTTCATTGGACTATGCCTTGCAGGAGGATGAACGATTTGATGAAGTAGGTCCTGCCGGTGAGGTGCTCTGGCACCTCAAAAGGCTGGAGCCTCCTGAAGTTCTTTATGCACCACCGCGCCTGGAATACGATCCGCAATTGTATGACCGATCCGTGTTAACGGAGCCTTTGCTCGAGCTTGAAGACCAGTTAGACGATGAGCACAGTGAACATCATGCGCCGCGTGAGAAATTGGATGAAGTCACCATATCCATTCTTTTTCCCCATTGGCGAGTCGGCGCGCTGCCACTATCCAGCAATCTTCAATCGCTTTTCCCGACAGCCTATAAAGCGCCTCGCATACGTTTTATTCTCATAGATGGGCATAGCGGAGAATCGTTCCCTGGATGGGTTGTACGCGAGCATAAGTACGTTTATGGCCTGGATGACTGGTATCGCAAGTACGAGGTTCCTGCGGGAGGTTTGGTGCGGATCAAGAAAGGTGATCGCCCGGGCGAGGTTGTCATAGAAGCGATTGACCGGCGCAGACGGAATGATTGGATTCGTACGATATCTGTGGGTAAGGATGGGCGCATTGGCTTCACGATGCTAAAACATCCTGTGGGCACTGCATACGACGATCGCATGGTTGTTGGTTTAATTGATCCAACGGGACTGGATGAATCTTGGCTCAGGAACTCGCAAAGAGAAATGACTCTGGACCGCATCGTGGCGCATGTATTCCGTGAACTTGCAAAATTGAATCCTCAGAGTGCTGTGCATGCGCAGTCTTTGTATTCCGGCGTGAACGTCATTCGTCGGTCGCCTCCCGGGCCAATTTTTGCCGAACTGGTTACCCGCGCGTATTTCATGCATGTGGGCGACTTATACTGGCGTTACGACGAATCAGTCTGGAGCGACCGGTGAGTTCCCCAATCCCTAAAGGCACAAAATTCCTTGTTCGTCCCACTCTAGATACTAAATTTCATATCGATTATCTTTGGTGGGAACGTGCGGAGCGCGATTTGCATGTTTATTTGCGCAGCCATTTGTGCGCCGAGCATAAGGAAATATTTTCCGAAATGGATGGCAATGCACTGGTTGATAACGTCGATCTTCAGACAGGCGAAGTATCCAAGGTGCCAGCAATTCAAAATATATTGATATCGCACTGTGCGCAGCAAAGCGATTACATCACGCCGCGCACCAGCATGGTAAATGCCGTTTTCCGCCTCTTTCTCTCCAACAGTAACACTCCTCTAACGGCGCGAGAACTCGCGGAACGTATCGGAAAACAACCGAACATGGTGCTGCGAACCTTCTCCAGCCCCAGGGTGTACAAAGGGATCCGACCATACACCGAAGATTGACCGGTTGAATCTTTCCCCTTAAAATGCACGCAAGCCCCTGTAGCTCAATGGATAGAGCAACGGACTTCTAATTCGTAGGTTGTGCGTTCGAGTCGCACCAGGGGTACAAAAATCTCTCGCCCCAGGCGGGAGATTTTTGCACTCGTAGAGAGTTCGAAGAAGGGAATTTTGGAGTTTGAAAATTCCCTAAGGAAGATACGAAGTATCTTCCCCGGGTCAGCACCAGGGGTACAAAAATCTCTCGCCCCAGGCGGGAGATTTTTGCACTTGTAGAGAGTTCGAAGAAGGAAATTTTGGAGGTTAAAAAT
>JADFRQ010000006.1 GCA_022561215.1 Chloroflexota bacterium
CAAATTTGCCTGGCTCGGCCTGCCCGGATTGGAACTCGGGCGGTGATCCACGCGGCTGTACGCGCACCAATACGGCGGCGGGGTTGATGTTGGCTGGGATGGAGCTAACCAGTGTTCGTGCCCGGCCTGAAGCCGTGAAAGTGGTTGTCCTCCTGTCGGATGGTCAGGCGAATGCCGCCTATGTGAACAACCCTCCTTTTAATGCCTATACTCCCACTCCTGACGATTGGTACTGCCCGCCAGGTTTCTGGTCCAAGGTGCTCGATGGCCAGGTTACCGGAGAGCGGGTGGCTGATGATCATCACGGGCCCTGGTGTACCGATGGCGATCCGGAATCCGGCTATGTCAATCCTGCGTTGGGAGCATCTTCGATTGATGACGCAGAAGATGCCACGCGATCATTCGCCGATTGGGTTGGCTGCCTGCCTCCAGGCGAAAATAGCATCTGTGCCGCGGATGGCATTGGCGCCGTAATCTTCACCGTGGGCTTAGGGAACGGGCTTATCGATCCAGGTTTTGGTCCGGTGTTGGGGGCCGGAGGCGAACTCTTACGCTACGTTGCTCGAGTAGGATTTGATGGTGACCCACGAAGAACATCGGCGGATCCATGTGATTCGGCAGGCCTGACGACAAACTGCGGAAATTACTACTTTGCGCCTAGCACCGCGCAGCTGGGTGGGATCTTCAAAGATATCGCCGATCGTGTTTTTACTCGGCTCACGCATTAGGGATTGCGAGATTAAAGACCAAAAGGAAGCGACAATAATGAGCACATTTTTTCGAAAAATCGCCAATAGTGCAAAGGACAAAAAGAAAATTGGACAGGGAATGGTGGAATTTGCCTTGATCTTACCCATCATTCTTATGTCGTTATTTGTCATTATCGAACTGGCAAGAGTGCTGCACGCCTGGTTGGCGATTGAAAACGGCGCCAGAACTGCGGTGCGCTTCGCCGTTACGGGGGAATACAATCCGGCGAACTGCGACGGCGGATTTGCGGGCTTAGACTGCACCTTCCTGAGCGATGAACCGGAAGCACGCGTGGAATCGATTCACGAGGCAGCCTGGGCAGGTTCAACCTCGATTATACGTGTTGCCGAATTCGAGGTAACTTCAATTGACCCAAGTTTCTTCAAGGTGACGATTTGTGATCCGATTACGATGGTTGGTCCGTTATCTACCTTTGGGGAGACGAGTTGCCCCGGGGGTGAGGACCCTGGCGGCCCTGGAGATCGCGTCACCGTCGTCGTGGAATTTAATCATCCGCTCTTTCTTCCAGGCCTATCTTCCATTTGGCCTCAACTGCGCCTAACGGCCATGCGAGAGGCAACGGTGGAGACCTTCCGCGTGCTGCAGTCTGCCGGCTCTCCGCCGACGGTTGTTGCGCCACCGATCCCGAACACGAGCACGCCACCGGCGACCATTACGCCTCTTCCGCAGCCGGATTGTGAGAATATAGTTTTCAAGACTTGGAAGTGGAAAGCCAATAGCAGCGGCGAATACTACCGCTTCTACGTGATCTGGAAAGATAGCAACCCAGAGGATGGCTTCATCACCGAGTTCACGGTGGAATTCCCGAACCTTGGGGGAGGCTATCTCCATAAGATGGAATTCAAACCCGACGCACAGAATACCGACTGGTCGTTTAATATCATGAACGGCCCTCATTTCAGCTCTCCCTTTTTCAAAAGCTTTGGAGCGCCAAATAACTTCTGGCTCTCCCCGACCAATAAATCGAGCCGCGTTTCTGTCAATTTCGGGGGTCTATCGGGTACGCTGCCAGGTGGCTCTTACAAGTTGAAAATACGTGTTGAGTACCCTGGATTTACGACACCTTGTGATAAAGAAGCATTCAGCACCCCTCCTGGCTCCCCACCCCCAGGGGGAGGCGGTGGAGGTGGTGGAGGTGGTGGGACGGATGCGCCGACACCCGAATTCCCACCGACAAACACCCCTCCTTCCGGGGGTCCCACAGCTACTCCGGGTGGAGTGGGGGATTAAGATATTTGGTTGCATGAGCGGCCTCTCAATTGTGGGGCCGCTTTTTAACGTAGCTGGTATCTTGTCATTCCTCGGATACGGGCTGAGGGTAAAAACCCTGTGCGATCTTCGGCGCCCAACTTCAACAGATTGTTAACTACACCATGACTGTCAAAAATATTTCACGAATTTTCTCCCGTCAATGGTCAGCGCTCGCTGTGTTAACAATCGTATTGCTTGGATTGCTCTTTAGCCTGCTACGTGGTTCGACACAGGCGCAGTCGATTATGATGATCGCCGTCTTCCTTTTCTTTGCCTGGGCAACGGTAGCCACGCTGCGTTCTGCAAAAGATATTCAAAATTTAAAGGTGCGGCGGTCCTGGCGCTATTTGGGCATAGGCCTCATGCTTTGGACGGTTGCTATGGCTGCTGAGGCGTTGGGGCTGCTCTTTTTATCATCCCCAATGAGCACGCCATCGCCGATTGACCTGCTGCGCATAGCGGGTTCCCTTGCAATTTTAACTTCCTTGAGCCTCTTTCCCGCATTCCCCGATCGTGGGTTTGGAAGAATGCGCGTAGTCCTCGATATCCTCCTGCTCATGCTGGGCATGGGCACCTTGTTTTGGTTGATATTCATGCGTTCGGTCCTCGTGATTGGAATCGTGAATCCAATTCCTGCCTTCTGGGCGCAAGTACACGCCGGTCTAAGTTTCATCCTACTTCCGCTAGCGGCCCGGATTATCTTACTTAAAGATGAGGCTAGGGAAAGATCAGCATTTTTGGCCATCATGCTGGCGGTGGTCTTATTTTTTATCGCCGAATTGGTGCGCGGTTATCAGGTTCTCGAAGAAGCGGCATTTGTTTCCGGCATCGTGAGCGCAGGTCGCATGTTAGGCGGCCTGGTGATTGTCTTCGCTTCAAAATATATCCTTGATGAGTGGAATCCGATTTGGAAAATGGGGCCAGCCAGCCCGCGCAGCAGGCGCATCGAAGCCTTGCTTCCCATCGCTTTGGCCTATGCTGTTGTTGGGTTCCTGCTCGTCGATTGGTGGATTTCCGGCGTCGTCGACTGGTTTTCGATCCGCGCGGCGATTTTGATGGTCGTCTTGTTGATTGCCCGCCAGGGCGTGCTTATTGGACAATCTGAGCTGCGGCTATACGCGGCACTCGTTAATGCCACGACCGATATGGCCATTATTTGCGATGAAAAGGGCGCTGTGCGTCTGATGAACCCAGCACTCCGAAAGGCAATTCAAATTCCGATAGATGATGAGTCGATTCTGCAGTTGCATGAAATTGTGCTCTCAGGAATCCCGGTAGATGCACTACTTTCGCTGGCGTCTGTCTCCGGTTGGTCGGGTGAAGTTGTGCTCATTCGCCGGGACGGCTTTACATTCCCAGCTTCGCTTTCCCTCATGCCAATTCGGGATGAACGAAGAGGGGAATTGCTCTTTGTTTCAACAGGCTATGATTTGACGACGATTAAGTTGAGAGAAAATGAGCTGCGTACTGCCCTGGAAAACCTGGAAGACGCGCAGACATCGCTGCGGAGCCTGAATACGGATTTGGAAGGTAAAGTCGATCTCAGGACGCGCGAATTGAAAGAAACTGTCGCCAATCTTGCCAGGCTTAATGAAGATCTGCAGGCACTGGATGTCTTAAAAACTGAATTTGTCGCTCTCGTATCGCATGAATTGCGGGCGCCGCTCACCAACATCCGCACGGGATTGGATCTGGTGCTCAATGACCGCGAAGGTATCAACGAGCGCACCAGGGAGTCTCTGGATTTGATCAAAGAGGAATCAACTCGGTTGGCCAGCTTCGTTGAGACAATTCTCGATCTTTCTGCTCTTGATTCAGGAAAATTTCCCATTGAAACCAGGCCCCTCTCGTTGGTCGACATCGTAAATGAGGTTGGACAAAAGTTTTCGGCGGATAACTTAAACCAACGCATCCAGGTAGAGATCCCCTCCGATTTGCCCATCCTGCATGTCGATCATCAAGCAATAAGCAGCGTTCTCTTCCATATTTTGGATAACGCCTTGAAGTATGCCTCTGAGGGCGACGTGCTCTTGGAAGCCGTATTGGATGGAGATCAAATCCTAATTGAAATCAGCGATGCAGGGCCCGGCATTCCCGAAGATTTGCGAGAGAGGGTATTCGAAATGTTTTATCGTCTGGATACGCGCGATGCGAGAGAGATTTATGGACGTGGGCTGGGCTTAAACCTCTCCAAGCGTTATCTGGAGGTGATGGGGGGAAGCATTGAACTTTCGGAATCAAAGCCGGGGGGAACGAAAGTGATCATTGCGCTGCCTCTTGCTAAAGTGCGAGTCCCCTAATTCAGCATCGATAATCGAGAGCTAGATTTACATTCCTTAGGGCATTATGTGACCGTGCGGCTGCGTCAACATCAATGGCCGCTGAACCGCGGAAAACGAGATTCATCGCCTCCGCCATGCTGCGGCTCAGAATGACATGGAATGGCGGGTATGGAAACCCGCCCTACGGGGGATCATTCGACATATGCGAACCGGGCGGGTATGGGAACCCGCAATTAAAAACCTCGTAGGCCAGGTTTCCATACCTGGCTGTTGGGCCACGGAAAACGAGATTCATCGCCTTCGCCATGCTGCGGCTCAGAATGACATGGAATGGCGGGTATGGAAACCCGCCCAACGAGGAATAGTTCGATCCCGGCCTCTTAAAAACGTTGCTATCGATTTATGGCATAGCAAGTGCGAACTTAGGAGATGTTCTACAATACGTCAACCATGATGCGACTTAAAATATTGGCCGTAGATGACGACAAAACCTTGCTGCGCTTTCTGAAAGAATTCCTCGAGCGCGAGGGATTTGAAATTCTCACAGCCGATTCCGGCAAACGTGCATTGAAAATCTTTTATGACGAAAGACCGGATTTGCTCTTGGTGGATGTAATGATGCCCGGCATGGATGGTTGGGAGTTGTGCGCAAGAATTCGGGAACTTGCCAGGACGCCCATAATCCTGCTAACCGCAAAGAGCTCCGAGAGTGATAAATTGCGCGGCTTCCGCCTGGGGGTGGATGATTTTGTCGTCAAGCCCTTTAGTTTGGCAGAGCTGGCGGCCCGCGCAAAGGCGGTGCTTAATCGAACCCAAGATCAACGAGGCGGTGACAAGCAAATTCATGTTGGAAACCTGTTCGTCGATCTTGGTCGCCATGAAGCAAGCCTGGACGATGAACTGCTTTCCTTGACGCCAACTGAATTTCGACTGCTGGAAAAATTATCAATTCACAAGGGTGAAACGGTGACGCGGGATGACCTAATTCTGGCTGTGTGGGGACCAAACTATGATCCCAAAGGGGGATCTTTGAGAAGATTCATATGGTTGTTGCGCAGCAAAATTGAACTTGACCCTCAAAAACCTGTGCGTCTGATTACGATTCGTGGTGTGGGTTATCGGCTAGAGACCGATGCGTTCCAATGAAAAACCCGCTGCTCTTCCACGAAAAAGCCCCCAGGGGGATCTCTCCTTAACGCTCGCATGCCACCTACCCGAACAGCAGATCAGATAAAATCTGCTTTTCCCAGAAGCCTCTGAAGAAATATTTGCCTACGTATATTTGCAGGCTGCAATCTCTCCATTCCTTTGACGGTGCAAGAAGTTAGTATACGTTATTGGTTCAGATTGTTATCGCGTAAAAGTCGGCGGTTCTTTCGGGACGCCAGCCTCTAGGAAGGCCATAATCCGGCTACTCGAGTATAGGGTTTCCTGATACTGTTCCTTTTTCCCCTTGTCGAAGCGCCATCAATCAAACCGGCGAGGCCTCGATTACTTCTTTTATAGCCTGGCATTTGGTGTAGGTGAATTGTAAGGTTTTTGACAGTGCTATCAACTGTATTATGGTAGTAGCTTGATGCAGGGTAGACATCAGCTGCCTAGACCTGGGAAACCCAGGTTTATCACGCGTTGACCATACCCTCAAAGGAGGAAACTAATTTGAGTGGGGATCGTATGGCCCACGAGCAAATTGTAGGACGCGCTCTGATTGCCGATGATGATGACGATTTTCGAGGGTTGTTGGCAAGACGTGCAAGGAAGATGGGCCTATCCGTTGAAGAGGCTTCGGATGGAAACGAAGCATTTGATCTCATTACCAAGAAATCATTCGATGTTTTGGTGATGGATCTATACATGCCAGGTCGCACTGGCCTGGATGTAATCCGCGATGCGCAAAAGATCGATCCCAATTTAGAAGCCATTATTCTTACAGGAAGTGCATCGTTGGAAACGGCGATCGAGGCCCTTCGAGCGGGGGTATATGACTACCTCACCAAACCACTCGAATCGATGACAATCTTCGAAATGACCCTGTCTCGAGCTCTTGAACGCCGGCACTTAATTCGGGAGAACGAACGTCTGTTTAAGCAAGTCCAACGCCTTGCAATGACGGACCAGCTGACTGGTTTGTTCAACAGGCACAAGCTGAATGACTTTCTCGAAAGTGAAGTTGAGCGCGCGCGTCGCTATGGAAGGCCTTTGTCAGTGATCATGCTCGACCTGGATGATATGAAAACAATTAATGATACCCATGGCCACGCGGCCGGGGATGCCGTTCTCAAACTCGTCGCCGATTCGATACGCCAGCACGTGCGCCGTGTCGATCTTCCTGCCAGAATTGGCGGTGATGAATTTCTTATCTTGTTACCCGAGGCACAGCTATCGGTGGCCGCTGAGGTGGCGAAAAGGGTTTGCGCGCAGATTCTCTCCACAGAATTTATGGAGTCAAAGGTGTCGGTAAGTGCAGGAGTAGGCCAATGGGCGCAGGCTTATAACACGGCAAAGGGTTTTATCCATGCGGTCGATCAGGCCCTTTATCAGGCAAAACGATCAGGGGGAAAGAAAATATTTTCGCATCGACTAAACGGATCGAGAAATTCGGATGAAGAGAATGACAATGAAGCATAATTGTCCTCGACTTATTCATAGATGCACTAGAACATTGTTGCACGAGGGGAGAGCTTGATGCGATCGGCTGTTGCAGGTAAGAAGCGGCCCAGGCCAACCAACCATGAAATGAGTCAGAGTTCTTATCGTTCGGTTGGAGCACCCAGGAATAAAAAAGGGGAACGCAGCGAGACATTGCTCTCTGTTTTGCGTGAGCGCTTATCGAGTTTAAAAGCAAAACTAATTATTCCATACCTGCTACTCACGCTTCTAACTGCGATGGTGGGAACATTTGTTGTCACGCGTCTCGTAGCCTCCTCCGTTCGAGAGCGATTCTTTAATCAGCTGTATGAGGCGAGCCGCGTCGCAGCAGATGGTGTGGTCCGCACGGAAAAGGATCATCTGGCAGATTTACGCCTGATGGCGTTTACAGAAGGCGTGTCCGATGCATTTATTCGCCAAGATGCCACCGCTCTCCAGAATATTCTCTGGCCGCTGGCTTTAAATAACGAAGTGGAAGCGATAAGCGCGATTAACCTTAATGGCCTCGAAATTTTAACCCTCGCACAGGATCCTGAAACCGGTCGTTATGGAGTTTATGAAGGCACTGATTTTTCATCCTATCAAATCGTGAGCAATATTCTCGATAATGATGTTGATAAGATCGGGGATAAATTTGCGGGACTTCTTAACACACGTTTTGGACCCTACCTCTATACAAGCGCTCCTGTACGCGATGAAAACAATACCCTGGTTGGAGTTCTACTCGCGGGTACACGCCTGGATTCCCTGATCAAATTGTTAAAGACCCAGTCTCTGGCGGATGTTGTCATTCTCGATGGAGACGGCGTAATGTTGGCGTCGACTTTCGTGGATGCTGAGGATGCGCGTGATCAATTGGAAGTTGACCCGCGCGAAGTTCAAGCCGACGGAACTACCTTTACCAAAGAAATAATAATTTTTGAGCGCAGTTATCAAACAACTTATTCGCCAGTAAAGATAAGGAAGAGTGATGTTGGTCTCATGGGGGTGGCACTTCCGAGTAACTATGTGGTCAACGCCGAAGCGACAAGCCGCAACACCTTCAGTTTGATCTTCTCCGTGGCGACTCTCGCGGTGATTATTATCGGATATCTCCTTTCACAAAGCATCGCCCGGCCAATTCTAAAATTGAGATCTGTGTCGAAGGCTGTCGCCGAAGGAGACCTCACCCAGCGCGTCGGAATTAAACGATCGGATGAAATTGGTGACCTTGCAGCGGTTTTCGATTTAATGACCTTCCGCTTGCGAAAACGCACTGCGCAAGCAGCGCGCCTCTATCAAGAGACATTGGAACGCAACAAGGAATTAGCGGATATCAATGCCCGGCTGCAATCAACGCAGCAGCAATTAATTCAATCCGAGAAACTGGGCGCGGTTGGGAAGCTTACGGCTGGAATCGTCCATGATGTAAAAAATCCACTCGCCGTGATCAAAGGGCTGGCGGAAGAATTAAGCGAAAATGGCAATATTTCTCCGGCGACTATCGGGCAGCTAGCAATGATCCGCGACAATGCGGATCGCGCTACTCAAATTGTTTCCGATCTGTTGAAATTCGCCAGGCAATCTACCCCGGCAATGAAACAACAGAACATGAGTGACACGATTCGGACGGCGGGGCGCCTAACGGATTACCTGGCGCGTAAGGGACGTATTGAAGTTATCACAGAACTTCCCAAAGAACCTGTGATGATGACCTATGATGCGACGCAAATTGAGCAAGTGTTGGTGAACCTGTACCAAAATGCCATCCAGGCGATGCCGAGGGGTGGGAAACTCCACATACAACTCCATCACAAAAGCAGCGGTGTGGCGATTAAGGTTCGCGATGAAGGGGTTGGCATTGCGCAAGAAAATCTGCGGAGAATATTCGATCCCTTCTTTACGACGAAACCAGCTGGTGAGGGCACTGGCTTGGGGTTATCCGTAAGTTACGGTATTGTCAGTCGCCACCGGGGCAGCATCGATGTTCAAAGTGAGATGGGAAAAGGATCAACATTTACTATTCTACTTCCCATTGATCAACCACTTAATCGAAGGGTCGGGGTCCAGTAAATGCCGAAGAATAAACTACTCATTGTTGATGATGATGCCGCTTTTTTGGAATTGATGTCCCTGCATCTAAGGAGGAAGGGCTATCATGTTGAACCGGCGCAAGATGGCCACGAAGCGCTGCAGCTTCTAAGGGCAAAAGGTCCGTTTGATGTAATGGTCACTGATCTGATGATGCCCGGTTTCAGTGGTCTTGAGCTCCTCCGACGGGCCAAGAAAATAGATCCATTATTGGAGGTCATCGTCATAACGGCTGCTGGTTCGTTGGAAATGGCGATATCCTCCTTGAGGGAAGATGGAGCATTTGATTATCTTACAAAACCGCTAGGCATGATTGGCGAACTATCTCTAGCGGTTGAGCGCGCAGTTAGCCATCGGGAGTTGAAAATGGAACGCGCCGACCTGCAGGGACAGCTGATTAGCAGCGCAGGACAAATTCGAAGTGTATTGATCAGCACCGGATACGAAATGCTTGCTGTTAACGACAAAAACGAAATTATTCACGCAAGTGACGGAATTCCACCCACTTTTTCCAAAAGCGGGACGAATGGGAATACCAATAAAGTTAACCTGCCGGAGCCCTTGCAAAATGCAATTCGCGATTGGAAAGTCCTTGCGACTCCAAAATCAACCTCTGTCGAAGTGCAATGGCCGGACAAA
Organism: Chloroflexota bacterium; assembly: GCA_022561215.1. Lineage (GTDB taxonomy): Bacteria > Chloroflexota > Anaerolineae > Anaerolineales > E44-bin32 > JADFRQ01. The sequence continues at coordinate 9,663 of JADFRQ010000006.1, forward strand.
GAATATCATTTGCTTAATCTTTCACCCATTGTGGATGAAATCGGAGGCTGGGTAATGGTTCTGCGAAACATCACCCATCAGCGTAGACTAGAAAATTTTCTCATTACGAGCCTTGAAGACATTGACGAGAATTTGCGCATGCCTTTGGATTTTGCGGTCAAAGAGATAAAGAGTCTGCAGCAGAGTCACGCTATCCAGCAAGCTGGTCTTGTGGAAAATCTCGTTGACTTGCAAGGGTACATTGAAAAAGCATTGCGAGGCAGCCATTCTCTGCAAATACCTTTTTTGAACTCTGTAGATGTTTCAAAGAGTGCAATCAGCGTCTCGCTCCCCTTGTTTATCGAGAAAGAAATGGAGTGGCTGGGGAATGAATTTATTGGACTCAACAATATTTACTTAATTTGGGATGTTAATGAAAATCTTCCCGCAATCCAAATCGAACTCGCACCTTTTCACAAGATGCTCGATTTGCTCTTGCAGCGGTTTGCAATCTTTGGCAAAGATCGAAGCGGGGTTAATATTACGATTTGGACGCAGGAAGATTGTCTTTGGTTTAAGTTTGCGGCCATTGAGGCGCGAACTCTTTATGAGCCAGATATTTCGTTGCCATTGTTGGATTCATCGGAGGATTTGAAGATTGGCGAACGCGCCGAAGTTCTTCTGGTGGCAGTGAAGGCAATTATGGAAACCGTCGGAGGGCACGTCTGGCAATTTGAACCAAACCACCAACCGTATACGGTTGCAGTATCGATGCAGTATTAGTCATGCTGTGCAACAAACCCACGCGGATCGCATCCGACGCGGCACGAGCGGGAAGAAAAAACCAAAATAGTAGCTATTCGGTATAGGGGATAGGAAATGGTTAATCAAGTTGTTGAGCAGACGGAAAAGGAAGGCGTGAAATGAATGAAAACGCGCATGTGATGATTGTTGATGATGATGAAGTACTGCTTGATCTAATGTCGCGCAGATTGGAACGACTGGGCTTAAACCTTGACAGGGCGAGTAACGGCGGCGAGGCTCTGGACCTCGTACAAAGGAATCAATACGCCCTGGTGGTAACCGATATATATATGCCCATTGCAACCGGGCTGGATGTGCTCATATCCGTGAAGGAAAAAGATTCGCTTGCTCAAGTCATCATGATTACTGGGGGAGGGACAATCGAGATTGCGCTTGAGGGTCTGGAAAGAGGCGCGTTCATGTATCTAACGAAGCCTTTTGATGATCTCGAGGTTTTTGATCACGTGGTGAATAAATCACTCGAATATCGACGTTTGCTGCTGGCAAAAGGTGGATCTGGCTCAGAGGCAGCGAATGTTCAATCCGCACGAGAGAATACACCGATGGCGGCGGGACAAAACTCCAGCCAGTTGAGTGAAGGCTCGTTGCGAATCCTTCTTTCTCTTCCTGATGCCGTGATGTTGATTAATGAACAGGGGCAAATCACCTTTGCCAACCCTGCTGCTCGGGCGATCGTTGAGGACGGCTGGGATTATAAATCCATAGCACCCGAGGATTTTGAGGCCGCGCTAAGCGAACGAAGCAATGGTCTGGGAGTGCCAATCAAGGTAGAGAATTCATCTTATCGCCTGAAGGCTGTGGAAATACCCGAAGAATTCGGTGGTAATAGCATTTTGTTCCAACTTCATCCTCATCCCCAGGCTGAAAATGAACTGGTCCATATAGTTCGAGAACCCCTCAAGTTGTTCAAAAAAGGATTGGCGTGGCTCTACCATCAACGATTGCGGGAACAGGAGTTCAGGGTATTGCGGGCAATGGCCGCCCAGGTATCCATTATGGAACGTTTTTCAGGGAAAAATGGGAATTCCAACGTTGCGCCGATCGCAAACGCGCAACCTGATAAATTAATTTATTCCGATCCAGGCAAAATACTGCCGGATGGTCCACAATAGATCTGGCTAGGGTAATTTCGTTTCTCGGCAATCTTATCTAGGAGCGGTAGTCTGGCGAAGGGCTGGTAAGGATTACGAAGACGGGTGTCAATTGAAAAATGACGAGGCGATGAGATTCGGCGCATCATCCTTTTCTATTTTCATGCTAGCCGGAGGTTTGAAACAGTCTTTTTAACCGCAGCCACTCTTTATTCTCCCAAACGACCAGAATCGGCGCAGCATTAAAGATCGAGGAGTAGGTTCCGCTGAAAACTCCGATCAATAGAATGGTGACAAAATGCTGCGTAGTCACACCTCCAAATAGCAGCAAACAAATTAAGGTGAGCATGACGGTTAATTGTGTATTGATAGACCGGTCGAGCGTTTGGACAATGGAGTGATTAACCAGCGTCTCATAATCGAGGCGCCGATAAATGCGCAGGTTTTCACGAATGCGGTCGAATACGACGATGGAATCGTGCACGGAAAAACCGATTATTGTGAGCAGCGCCGTAATGAATAATGCATCGACTTCCCAGCCTAAGAAATGCCCCAAAATTGCTTCAACTCCGACAACCAATGCCACATCATGCAGCATGGCCAATATCGCAGCCACGCCGTAGCGCATAGCATTGGGCACCCCGCGAAATGCATAGGTGATATAGGCGAGTATGCCCACGGTCGCGAGCCCTACGGCCCCTGCCGCTCTTTCGGCGACTTCTGCGCCAACTGCCGGACCAACTGAATCGAATCGCAGAATGGTAACCTGCAAATCTAGTCGCTCTTCCATTTCGATCACAATCGCAGATTTGGTTGCTTCGTCAATCGACTTGCTGCGCACGGAAATTTCATTTTCTCCGAGCTTTTGCACAAGCGGTTCCGCAATGCCAAGATCTTCATAGATTGCAACAATTTGTGCGGAAGAGGGCACTTTGGAGGAGTCAATTCGGACTTCGAGCAGACTTCCGCCTGTGAAGTCAATCGCCAGGGGGAGTCCCCAGACAAACAGGGCGATTAAGCCGGGCACAATTATCAGGATTGATAAACCAAAGAACCAATAACGTTTCCCGACGATATCAATCATCTGTTCAACTATCCTAAATCCCAATCCATCGCCGGTGCTGAGTAATTTGCACACTGTCGAGGAGGATATGCAGCAGCGTTCGGGTTACGGTTATCGCCGTAAAAAGACTTACAAGTACTCCTATGGCGAGGGTGATAGAGAACCCTTTGACGATGCTCGCTCCGAAATTATTTCCAAACCAGTAGAGTATTGCGCATGTGATTAGGGTGGATATGTTTGAATCGCGGATCGAAGGCCAAGCTCGCGAAAATCCAAGATCTATGGCCTGGCGCAGCCCTCGGCCAGACCGCAGTTCCTCCTTCATACGTTCAAAAATGAGTACGTTCGCATCAACTGCCACACCGAGAGAGAGTACAAACCCGGCAATCCCCGGCAAGGTTAAGGTAACCGGAATAATTTTAAAGAGCGCAAAGGTGAGAATCGCATAGTTGAGTAGGCCGAGATCAGCGACAATTCCAGGCAAACGATAATAAAGGGCCATGAAGATCAGAACGACAATAATCCCAATTAGTCCGGCAGTGGTGCTTTTTTCCAAGGAGTCCTGGCCGAGTGTGGGCCCAACAGTTTTGCTCTCTGCAATCCTCAGGGGGATGGGCAGCGCGCCGTAGCGCAGCTGAACGGCCAGGCTGTTGGCAGATTCAGAGGTGAAATTCCCCGAAATATTTCCCTGACCTGTCGTTATCGCAGAAGAAATTGCGGGAACTGAAATCACCTTCTTGTCGAGCACGATGGCGAGAAAATCGCCCACGTGCGCGCTTGTGTATTCCCCAAAGATAGCAGATCCCTCTTCTGTGAGCGTAAAGGAGACGGCATAGGATCCATTGGGATCGGGAACTACCCTGGCATCCTCCAATACTGCACCAGTCATAACGGTCTTGAATACACGCACTTGAGCATTCGGAGTCGAAGGCTCACCATTTGATAAAGGCGGGCTTTCGATTGAAGAGCCAATATCTGTCTCTATGGTGAGACCCTGGAAAGATAACGCCTGCTCCCTGGAGATTGAGCCCATATCGACAAATTCAAGCAAGCCGGTTTCCTTGATGATATTTACCGCTTCTTGCGGATCGCCAATACCAGGAAGTTCAACGAGAATGCGACGATTGCCAACAATTTGGATCAATGGTTCCGTGACACCGAGGCCATTTACACGGTTTTCGATAATTTTTTTCACGGTTTCGAGCTGATCCGGTTTAATATCCGCATCTTCAGGAAGATCGGCTTCCATCAAAACTCGGAGACCGCCCTGCAAATCTAGTCCGCGAACGACATTGAAATCACGGTCAATTCCTGCAAAATGAATACCAGGATTTTCAGGTAGGACGATCCAGACACCGCCGGCAAGGAGCAAGGCTATGGGTATGATCCAGCGATTGGTTTTTTTTCTCATCGATCATCCAGGCATCATCAAAAACCAGCCCTCTTGTATTGATCGGTTTGGGAGGGCTGGTAGGAATGCAAAATTATACTTCGTCTGTGGATGAGTGTCCAACGAGGCGTATGATAAATACCTCTGCGCGTATTCGATCAGCGCTTAATCGCTCGGCCAGGGCAACCATGGGTCCATCTCGTAGGGCATATTTTGGGCGCGAGAGTTATTCTTAAGGTCCGCAGCGGTGCCAGATTGGTTTTGTGCGCTGAGTAGCTTTATTGAACCAAAAACTCCATTGATGAGGTGCTTAGGCAGAGCATCCTCATATCTCCACCCGGGACAAGAAATGCCTCTGTGAAATATTCCTGGTGATTTGTGTTCGCGAGCGGCAGATAATGTGCGCGGGATGTTTTTCCAGCGCCACATGATTCAACAATTGCCAATTCCAAGGGGAACTATGGTGTATCCTGGCCTGAGGCAGAGCTTCGCGCCTCAAAAATGGATCGGCAGGGAGACAGTCAGACGACGAGCAGCCTCGTTCTCGTTTTTGAGAATGGCTAAAACGACAATGCTGATATCGTCGAAAGGTCTTCCACTGTCAAGCTCCAGAGCTCGATCGAGGAGCATTTTCGACCAGTGATCCGGGTCGACAGGCCCGTTGGCCCGCAGCATTTCAATGGTCGCAACCACGTCTATTTTATCGCCCGTTTTTTCACCTGCATGCTGCAGTCCATCTGTGAATGCTACAACGACAAGGCCCACTTCCAGGGGTATTTCTCTTATTTCGGGAATTATTCCCAATTTGGTCCCAACAGGGCGCGAGGGATTATCCAATGAAATCAACTGATTGTCCCGAATTAGGATCAGCGGTGAAGGATTGTTGCGCGTGATAACCAGGGACTTGGTCTGCAGGTCAATCGAAATTATATTCAGCGTCGCTTGAACTTTCCCAGAACGATAGGTATACAGGAAGTCAGAAGCTGCACGCGCGGCGGCACCATCTGGTACCCCATCCGCAAGCAAACTTATGGCTTTTCGGGTGACTACATCGGAAATAGCCTTGGCGCTGTTGCCAGACCACTGACCATCGGCGAGCACAAAACTCAATCCGCCGTTTGGACGCTCAATAAACTCCAGCGTGTCACCGCTCTCAGAGGCAGTATATTTGCCTATTCGTGCGGCTGAAATTCGAGCTTCCATGGGATTGATTGTACAATGATGATGGGGCATTTGTAAGGTAATAGAAAGGTCTCAAATCTAACAAGTACGCTAGAGTATTTAATGTTCTCTATCCGTGAGCAGATTTTACGAAGATATTCACCTGAATGAGGAGGGTCATTCTTGGTTGAAACCTTCTCCGCTGTTGATTTGCCTCGAGCGATTGAAGCAGCAATCGACCGCACAATTGGCCTTACTGGAACGAAACCTATCGCTGTTGTTGCCGAATATCCCGCCCACTTGCCCGCAGTTCAGGGGCAGAAGAATGAGCTTTCTCAAATCATTTCGAGTTTGATATCGGAAGCCATTTCCGTCACAAATCAGGGTGAAATTCATGTGGTGGCAGAGCTATTGCCCGCCGGCGAACTGCCTTCCATGCAGGATTTACTTGAAGGAGAACCCCAGGTGCTCGCCGATGGAGGGCCCTGGGCAATTGTGCGTGTGTCTACCAGTGGTTCAGGCATTCTTGAAAATGCTTCGAAGGAAATTATTGCAGAACTCAACCACTCCAATTCCCAACCTCGCGTTTCTCGAGATGGTATGTCGATCAGAGATAGCCGATTGAAGATTGAAGCCTATGGTGGCAACTTCTGGATGGATGGGATTGAGGGAGAGGGAATACGGCTCAACTTTGCCCTGCCACTTCGAGCAGCCTACCTCGCCTCAGCGGATTTAACATCCCTGCACAAGGCGGTCGAAACCCGTTTGCCAGAAGACGAACAACACGCAAGGAAGATCCTATTAAGTGCAGAGGAGGAAGGCATAAGAGATCTTCTCTCAAAGGATCTTACCTCCGCCGGATATCGCGTGATTACGGTTTCAAGTGGTGCAAATGTTCTCGCAATTGCGCGCAGCGAACAACCAAGCTTGATCCTCCTTGATCTGGTCTCGCGCGAACCACCCGGGTTTGAAGTTGCTATGGTTCTCAAGCAGGATCATCATGTAAGGAATATCCCAGTGTTGTTTATTACTTCCGCTATTGATCACCATGATGGTATGCGTATGGGTGCGGTCAATTTTGTACTTCGACGGGAGGGAACTGGCAAGCTGTTAGCTGCAATCGATGCCATCCTAGTTTCAGGCATTAAGCCAACTGCTCGTGTGCTTGTGATTGAAACCAACGACGCTCTTCGCGAATCGATGATTCTCCTTATTCAAAATCATGGTTATCGAGTCACGGAGGCACGCGGCGCAGAAGAGGCATTGGCGCTTGCAGAGAGGATTTTACCAGGCCTCATCCTCGTAAATTCTGAACTTGCACAAGAGCGAGATTATTGGCTATTACGCGCTCTCCGCCAGGTCGCGGATGATATTGATATCTTCGTGCTTGCCGAAGTCATCAGCAAAGAGGAAGGAATAACTGTTTTAAGCCGCGGCGCCTCGGGTTATCGTCAGACCGGAAAGTTGCGCGAGATTTTGGAAGATTTACAGGATCGCACCCAGCGACGCGCTTAAGCGAAAGTAATAATCCCCCAGATTAGCGCAGTGCGAAGCTTTTTCTTGCTGCTATCCCCAGGGAAATTACAGTTGCAATTGTCGCGTGCGAACCCAAGGGCATCCCTAAAAGCGTGCGTTACGGCCGCGAAGTCGCCGCGGAATGTTGCGGGTTATCGTTTGTTATTCAAACCCACAGCCGAGGAAAATGCGCGCCGGATTCCCGCAGGCCCAATTCCTGATCAGATTACGCCGGCCATTGCATGGCGTGTGATATCTGAATTGGTCGACGTGATATAATCGAAAATCCTGGATCAAACACCTCGAAAATGCTATTGGAAATGGTAGGAAAGCAGCCCAGGTACAACCTCTCAACAAGCGCAGGAACCTTTTTTTAGCCTTGGATGAGCATACATATGCGCATCTTCATCGCAATAAATTTATCCCATATTCTGCGGGAAAAACTTGGCTTATTGACCGAGAAACTCAAGGTTGAGCTTGGCCAAAAACACATCCGTTGGGTTAAGCCTGGCGGGATGCATCTGACGCTTAAATTTATTGGAGAGACACCATCCGAGCAGGTCGATGGGATAATGAACACGATTGCAGAAATCGCAAAAAAAACCAATCGATTTGAAATGCATGTATCCGGTTTAGGCTGTTTGCCCGATTGTGATCGGCCGAGGGTGATTAGCATCGATTTAGTAGAGCCCTCCGGCGAACTGCGAATCTTGCATAAACGATTGGAAGCGGAACTTATTAAGGTCGGAATAAAAAGTGACCGACGCGAATTTCATCCACACCTCACCTTAGGACGAATTCGTAGAGGAACATCGTTGATTGCTTTGAAATCACTCGGTCAAGAAATTAGGTCGAGAGATGCGATTGACTTAGGAGTGGAGGCAGTCAAGAAATTTTCTCTGATCAAAAGTGAACTGCGGCCGAGTGGGCCTGTCTACAGCGTGTTATCATCCCATGCCTTGGAAAATGTTAAAATATGACGATGTTTACCGCGATTTCGGTTATCGGATCAGGAACTTGCAGTGCCAAACACGCCAAATTGGCGGAAGAAGTAGGGTTTCTATTGGGGAGCAGGAAAGTGATAGTTATTTGCGGCGGGCGAGGGGGTGTGATGGAAGCTGTAAGCAAGGGGGTTCAGAAAGCTGGAGGGTTGACGATAGGTATTTTGCCTGGAATGGACGCTAATGCGGGAAATAAATACCTAAGCCTTGCGATTCCCACGGGCCTCGGCCAGGCGCGCAATGCGATAATTGCCTATGCCGGTCAAGCTGTAATTGCGATCGGAGGCAGTTACGGTACACTATCAGAAATAAGCCTCGCGCGAAAAGCGGGCCGCCGAGTGATTGGTCTGGAAACCTGGCATGCGGAAGAAGCCGATGGAAGTTTGTTGGACATTGAATACGCAAAAGACCCCGAGGAAGCGGTTCGCAAGTCACTCGGTGCTCCAAGTTCTTCGGGTAAGGAATCGAGAACACAATGACGGATCGTGCCCTTGCAATTGCCCGCACAATCGTTGATAGCTTGGAAAAGAAGAAGGCGGAGGACATTTTACTCATCGATCTAATTGGTGTGTGCTCATTTACGGACTATTTCGTTATCTGTACCGGATCAAGCGAACGCGCCTTGAAGTCGTTAGCTGATGAAGTGAAGGGGAGGGTAAAGGAAGTTCATGTCATTAATGAGAGAAGTACAGAAGGCGATTCGACGAGCGGGTGGGTGCTTATCGATTACGGTGATGTGATCCTGCATTTATTTTCAAAATTGTTGCGAAAATATTATCAACTTGAAGAGTTGTGGAGTGAAGGAAAGTTCCTTCTTAGGTTCCAATAAGATGGTAAGATCCTGCTTGGTTAACCAGGCTGTGGTCGCGATTGATCAAACCAATGGGGATGGCCTAAACGGGCGATTTGGCATGGCTTGGCACATCTGTTATCAGATTCTGTTGTGGCTGCTTAGGAATGGTTTCAGGGGTACGCACGGATTGCGCATGCCCCGGCTTCGAGCAATGACGACAGAATTTTCTATTGCAATAGAAGATCCCCCATTTTTTCTTCCTAGTTATTCGCCCTCATAAATCCACGCGTCGTTTGCCCGATCCCAATCGACCAACTCGTCTTCAGAAAACCATAATTTTATTTCTACTGCCGCCGTCTGTGTTTCGTCCGACGCGTGGGTAAGGTTTCTTCCCACCTGTAAGGCGTAATCGTGCCTCACAGATCCAGGTGATGCATCTCTTGGATGAGTGGCCCCCATGGTTGCACGGACCAAAGCAACCACGTCCGGTCCTTCCCATACCATGGCAACAACCGGAGAAGATGTGATATATGCAATAAGCCCGTCATAAAAGGCTTTGCCCTGATGCACGGCGTAATGCTGTTCGGCGAGCGATCGATCGAGCGAGGTAAATTTTATGGCGATAAGCTTTAATCCGCGATTTTCAAGACGCGTAATAATCGCACCGATTAATCCTCGTTGAACGGCATCTGGTTTCAGAAGTACAAGAGTGCGTTCCACATCTCCCTCCACAAAACTTGAACTCGGGGATTAAGCCGAGTTCAATTAATTAAACTTCCTATCATGCTTAGATTAGACGGCTTCCATCCCCCTTCGATAAGCCGTGATGGCCTCCGTTATTTGACCGTCTTGCATGTAAGCATCTCCCAATGCCTGCCATAACGTGGGAGCCTTCGGTGTATTATTTACAGCTGTTTTCAAATCAGCTATCACATCCTCAATTTCCTTCTTTTGATCGATCAGTCGTGTGTAAAAATCAAGGGCTCGATCCAAATCTCCACCTTGCAAAGAAGAGCGTGCAATTTTTAACTGGTTTTGTGTTGATGTTTCATCGATTTCATCTTCTTTCGGTTCGATTTTTTCGGCCTCCACATCATCCAGAACCCCGGCCTCTATTTCGTCTGACGGATCTTCGGGCACACTTCCTGAGCCTTCCACGGATTGTGAATCGACTTTTTCTAGTGCGCTTGCCGGAGCTCCCACCTCAATCTCGATCAAATTCATTTCGTCTACCTTAGGAGGAATTCGCTCCTCGAGTTGATCCTCTAGGGACATTGCCAGATCGGATTTCTTGGCGATGATGGTGTCCAATATCGAAGGATCTTCAGCGGTAGCAACACTACCAGGCTGCACAGCCTCCCCATCATCTTCTTCCGACCGTTCCGCCACTTCTTCCAGCCAATCAGGCACTTCCGAACTTTCTGATTCTGCCGATTCAGATTGGAAATCAGGAGCAATAACATCTTCATATTCTTCATCTGTCGCGAGCTTCTCAAGCCACTCTAACCCTGCTTCATATTCCTCGGGAAGCTCATCTTGAGTAGCGGTTGGGGATTCGCTTGGCTTAATTTCAGCGTCCTTTTTGACATCCCCTGCCGCTGCTTCTGGTTCTTGATCAAAAATGGGGATTTCCTCAATTTTTACCTCATGTTTGGAGGCCAAGCCTTCAAGAAAGCCATAAACCTCTTCCTCATCCATCGGCTTATCCAGGTGTTCGGCTACTGCCCCATCGATCCCATCCGCCGCCGTCGCAAGCTCTTCTGCGGCGCCCATTTCCGGCTCGGGAGTTACTTCCTGAGCCGACTCCTTAAGCCACTCAAGGCGATTCTCGATTTCTCTATCGGCGCCGGTTTGTGAGGGCGGTACATCACCCTCAGCATCTACGCTGACGATCTCAGGGTCCCGAGAGACTTCTTCATTCAGATCGGGCGCTATTTCTTGAAAAGTTCCTGGCTCACTGATCTGTATTTCGGGTACTTCGGGTGAAGTTTCTATTTCATCGGACTCAATTTGCTGCAGCCAATCCCCAGCCTCTGCGCCGTTTATTGTTTCTCGATCCGCATCCCCATTTGTCGGTTCGCTCGCGGAAAGGTCTTGCAGCCAATCGGGGGCTATTTCCTCTGTGCTCGGGCCTTCGATTGTGCGCTGCACGCTCTGCTCAGACGGCTCACTTTTCGATCCACCAGCCGCAGCCTCCCCGATTGGGTCTTCGGGGATTGCTTTGATCGCCTCACGCAGAGGCATCTCGTCAGGAACATTTTCCATTGGATCTGCTTGACTTCCTTCTTCCCCATCAACTTCCTGTTCAGGTGCCTGCATTTCAGTCAGCCATTCTGGACCGGTATCCTCAACTGAAGCCGCTTGTTGACTTTCTGACTCAGATGATTCGGAAAGAGATTGTAGCCATTCCGGTTCAACCTCATCCACTGGGGATTCAGCTGCTTGATCTTCGATCGAATCCGTCAGCCGTTCAGGAGATTCAGGAAGTGCATCAAGCGCAGCAATTTCCTGCTCATCCGCCTCATCTGTAACCCCCTGGAGCCATCCGGACTGGAGATCTCCGGCAGCGCTTTCATCTTCATCATCTTTCCCGATCACCCCTTTTAACCAATCCGGGGGTTCTTCTTGGCTATTCCCGACTTGCAATTCTGGTTGCGACAATTCGGCGGCGCTCGCATATTCGGACTTTTCCTCGGTAGCCTCCGGACTCGCAGGCAATGGATCATCGTCGACCGGAAGAGCCCCAACCCAATCAGGAGCAGATTCAACATTTTGAAGGCCGGCATCTGATTCCTGTGGTTCACTTATTTCTTCGAGCCACGCTGGTGGGGAAGATTCAGACTCCGCGGTCACTTCCTGCTCCTTGGCTTTATTGGAAGCCACATCTGTCTCTGGCTGTGGGCCATCCTGCGCACTGAGCCCCAAGGTAGATTCCCTGTTTTCGAGCGGCGGTTCCGTTCTTGCTGGTTGCTCAATCTGCTGGGGGGATTCTGACGGAGTAGATGCGATTAGTGGGCCAGTGCCGCGCATCCATGTAGGGACATCATCTGCAGGCGCGCGTGAACCCTCGCCCGATTTATCCCCTAACCAGGTAACAATCGTGTCCGTGGCGCCCGGAGCCGCAGGTTCCAACCACGGAGGAAGTTCTTGGGTTTCACCATGATTCGGTTCATCAGATGTTGTACTTTGCTCTGGAGAGTCGGAGCTCATCTGATCTTTGCCTTCTTCATCAGCAGATTCACTCATATAATTTTCAAGCCTGCTCATATTCGGTTCTGAACTACTTTCATGCTCAGGAATCTCACTTTCACCAGCACTATCCTCGGATAGGGTATTTTCGAAACTTAAATTTTCCTGTGGACTTCCCTCAACTTCAATGTCGGCCCTTTCTGCAATCTGCCTATCTGGGGATCCAGCTGCAGTTTCATTTGGCTCAACGGAGGGAACTTGAGGTAACTCTTGATCGCTGGACGTTATTTCGGAAAGCCAATCCGGAAATTCGGCAGCCGCAATATCCCCCGGGTTATCGTCGGCATCTTCTAAAGCCTGGCCTGAGCTTTGATCTTGAGCACCGCCATCATCGGCTTCCGAACTGCCTTCAGAGCCCGAGCCTGCCTGCTGCATCCATTCCGGCAATTTGTCTCCGTTGGGTGGGGTCGCCCCCTCAAATGGGTGGATGGTAGGCGATTCTCCAAAATCAGCATCATCTGCATCATTCTTCGGCTGGGCTTCGGCTCGCAGCCATTCGGGCATATTTTCATCAAATTCGGAAGATGAATCATCGTCTTTAAGGTTAACGCTAAGGGATGCCACCCAATCTGGTTGCTCTGCGACCTGGGTCATCGATTCGAGACCACCTGACCACATCAGTCGTTCGATTAGAATGGAGCTTGTTTCGACAGATAACGGATCATCCATCGGGTTTTTTAGATAGGCGAAGTAAGGATCCAGAGAAATAAGGCGCCGTACATTAGACTTGGCTTCTTCTGTCTTTCCACTCTCTTGGAGGAGTGCAGCAGTTATTCGGTTCGCATCACGACAATGGGGTAATTTTTCAAGGATCAGGCTGCAAATTTTGGCTGCTTCCAAGCGCTGGTCGGTCCGCCAATAAGTATTGGCAAGTAGCACCTGTAAATCGGGGCGGTCGGGATCTTCTGAGAGCGCTTTGCGCAGCTCTGTCGTTGCATACGCATACAATTCACCATGCGAATACATTCGCGCAAGTGCACCACGCGTTGGACGAACTCTTTGTGGTTCGAGCCCATCGCGCTTGCCAATTAGGCGCTTTAATTCCTGTTCGATGGCAGCATTGCCTGGTTTTGACTCCGAGGAGCGCTCCATGTGCCAAATTGCTGCATCTAAATTTCCCTCATCTTCCCGAATAATCGCCATTCCAACATGCGATACAAAATCATCGGGAATGGCCGAGAGAACACGCTGAAAAATATCTGCGGCGTCCCCATAGCGTTTTGATTCAAGATAAGCTTTTCCTAGAAGACGATAGGTGTCGATGTGCTTGGGAAAGGACTTCAGGATGTGGCGGCAATGCGCGATGGCTTCCTCGAGCTGATCGCTGTCTTCGATAATATCGTCGATTTGCTGCACGTATTGGCGCAGGCTTATTTCGGCCATGGGCGTATCCTAGCTTAAAGTATGCATCAGTTGGAATGTTTGTGCAAGCAAACGGCCTTTTGGGCGCATCCACAGCACATTTGCACTCGATATGATTGCATTTTGATTTGATCTGGATTCAATGTCCCGAAAATTTGGATTTAAAAGGAGAAAAGATATCATTTTCATACAAATGCATCGGATGGTAACTATTTGGCCAATCTGCGCTTACCAAATGGAAGGCTTCCAATAGTTAATAGGAATGGGACTGTTATAAACATAAGCCACTGCGTGTGTTTGTAGAGAACGGCGCCTGTTTCTGGGCCCATTCCACTTGCAGCGCAAACAAGATGATTGATGTCGGGGCGAGTTGGAAATATATTTGGAAGCCAGACGCATGCCCCCAGCTGCCGTACACCTGGGGTACACGGCCAGCATCTTTATGAAGTTAACATACGCGTAGAACGGATTCTGTACCAAACAGACCCGTCCCGAATCCTCGTGTTGCCTGCATGGATCCTAATCGGCTGCACTTTCGATAAGTTCTTCTGCGACGGGCCTCTTACTCTGTATGATCGACCAGGTTAATAAGGCGGCCAGCACAAGAACAATAATCCATCCTCCCACGCCCAAGTTCTCATAGCGGACAACAATCGGGGCGATAATGACGGACACAAGATTCACAACCTTGATCAAAGGATTTAATGAGGGTCCTGCCGTATCCTTCATTGGATCGCCGACCGTGTCGCCAACGATCCCGGCTTTATGCCGCTCGGAACCCTTGCCACGGTTTAACTCAGGTTGCGATGGTTCGTCTTCAATAATTTTCTTGGCGTTATCCCATGCTCCGCCAGCATTGTTCATGAAAACCGCCAGAAGTTGACCAGAGAGGATGATTCCGGCCAGGAAACCACCCAAAGCTTCAACTTTTAAAAGCATGCCGACCAAGATTGGCGTGACAACGCCCAAAAGAGCAAGAGGAATGAGCTCCTTTTGTGCAGCTGTGGTGGAAATGCTAATGGGTTTCGAGTAATCTGGCTCCACTATGCCCTCGAGAACACCTAGTTTGAATTGTCTGCGAACTTCTTCTACAATCAACGCCGCTGCCCTGCTAACGGCGTTAATGGCAAAAGAAGAAAAGAGCCAGGGTAAGGCCCCGCCAATAAGCATGCCTACGAACACTTGAGGAAGATCGACGCGAATGCCTACAGACTGAATTTGTTCTGCGAGCGGAACCCCCAGACTTTCCTGCGCGAGACTTACATCAACCAGAAATGACCCAAATAATGAGACAGCCGCGATCACCGCTGAGCCAATCGCAATCCCCTTGGTAATTGCCTTCGTCGTATTTCCGACGGCATCAAGATCTGCCATGATGCGCTTTGCTTCAACTGTCTCGCTGTCAGTGTCATCATGCCATGCCATTTCACCAATCCCATTGGCATTGTCTGCTATTGGTCCAAACGAATCCATCGCCACGTTATTTCCAGTTAATGTGAGCATCCCAATTCCAGTCATCGCGATGCCATAGAGCACAAACGTGACTTGCTGAGCGCCATCAACACTCGGCATATCGCCAAAGATGATAATGGAAGAAAAGATTGCCGCGGCAATAACGATAATCGACCAGACACTTGATTCAAACCCCGCCGCGATGCCTGAGAGAATGGTTGTCGCAGGACCTGTTTCGGTGGATTTCACAATTTCCTGGACAGGTTTGCTGTGGCTGCCGGTGAATAACTCTGTCAATCGATCGATAATGATCGCCAAAGCCACGCCTGAAGCTGTTGCTAAAAATGGTCTCCACCAGCCGCCTGGGAGATCTTGCATGTAGAAGAAGGCCAGGATGCCAAACAGAACCACTGAGATCGCCGCGGAAGACAGGAAACCACGAAAGATTGCCTTCATCGCATCCTGGCTCTTGCCTGGTTCGGTGCGCACGGCGTAAGTGCCAATGATCGAGGAAAGGACACCAATTCCGCGCACCATAAGTGGAAAAATGATCCATTCAAGGTCGCCAGTAATTCGCGATAAGGCCAATCCTAAGATCAATGCTGAGACGATCGTTACTTCGTATGATTCAAAAATATCGGCTGCCATTCCAGCACAATCGCCGACATTATCACCCACCAGGTCTGCGACTACCGCCGGATTGCGCGGATCGTCCTCAGGAATCCCGGCTTCAATCTTCCCAACAAGGTCTGCTCCCACATCCGCGGCCTTGGTGAAAATTCCCCCTCCGACTCTCATGAATAGAGCCAGCAGCGTTCCACCAAATCCAAATCCAAGCAGTGCATCGGGAGCGGCAATGCCGAAAATAATGAAGATTATGGTGCCTCCGAAAAGGCCCAGGCCGTCGGTTAACATTCCAGTGACCGTGCCGGCGCGATAAGCAATCCGCAGCGCATCGCCAAATGATCTGCGCGCCGCGGAAGCAACACGAACATTCGCCTGTACAGCCATGCGCATCCCGATCTGACCGACTGCAAGGCTGAATACTGCACCCATCACGAAGGCGATTGCACGCCCGAGGCCAATAATGAGGCGAACTTCAGATTCGCTTCGATTGCTGAATCTTGTGATTGCTGCCTCTGAGGGAGAAACGATAAAAACGGAAAGAAAAAGTGCGACGGTAAGAATTCCAATCAGGGGAATGATCGAGCGTAGCTGTTGACGAAGATATGCATCCGCGCCTTCGCGGATTGCCCCCCAGACTTCCTGCATTTTCGCGGTTCCCTTATCTTCTCGTAGTATTTGAGAGCGCAGGAAGATGGCATAGAAAAGGCCCAAAATTGCAATGCCAAGAATACTCCAAATGGCTGTCTGTTCAAATGGGTCAAGACCTTCCATTGAAAGTTGTCACCTCCGAATTAAGATTTATGTACTCAGATTGGAATTCAGCGATTGTACAAGTTTGCACATATGCTGTCAAGGAATGAAGTCTTGATTGATATTTTTAGTCAAATACATATGGAAAAAAGACCAAAAACGCCGATGAACACAATTGTCAATTATCAAAATCCAATGCGATGAGCAGGTAGATGATCGGCTCTAATAATCCCATAGCCTGCTAAAGTTCTGGTTTATGAACGTAGCATGAGAATAAAGATAGGGACTTGACTTGCAAGCCCATTTTTCTGTATATTGTTCAGCGGCAATCAACATAATATAAAATTGGTTCGCAGGCGAATTCCGCCTCTCGCAGCCGATTTCGGCGCTATATCTGGGGAATAATCAGAATAGCCCGAAGCTTGATTTACCTGCAGGGAGGCAAGGCAAGTGGAGTTAGGGAGCGGCAGCCCAAGTATAGTTAGGGTAAGGATTTTTCCTTGAATGATCGCCTTGCTGCGGAGCATATTCACTTGTGTTAATTCCTAATTCGGGAAACCTATATATTCGAGATGGCGCATGATTAAAGTTGAAGGGTTGACCAAGTTCTACGGAGATTTCCCCGCCATTCAGGATCTCACATTTAATGCGAAGCGCGGAGAAATCCTGGGTTTCTTGGGTCCTAATGCAGCGGGCAAAACTACAACCATGCGAATATTGGCCGGGTATATGCCTCCCAGCTCTGGCTCCGTTCGTATTGCAGGCTTCGATGTTCTTGAAGAATCGCTGGAAGTCCGTCGACGAATTGGCTACCTTCCGGAGACGGTCCCTCTTTATCCTGAGATGAGTATATGGGAGTACCTGGAGTACATGGGGTCGCTGCGTAAGGTCGATAATCTCGATAAGCGCATTGATGCCGTGATTGATGAAGTCAACCTAGGGGATAGAGAGAGAAGTTACATTGGAAATCTCTCGAAAGGATTGAGGCAACGTGTCGGACTGGCGCAAGCTCTCATCCATCAGCCAGAGGTCCTCATCCTTGATGAACCAACAATAGGCCTTGATCCCGCCCAAATCATTGAAGTTCGTGAGTTGATTCAAGGCCTTGGTCAGGAAAGGACAATTCTGCTCTCGACTCACATACTGACGGAAGCACAACAAATTTGCGACCGAGTGATTATCATCAACAAGGGTCGCATGGTAGCAGAGGATACTCCGGAAAATTTACAATCCCAGATCGCGGGAGCTACTAAAATTATTGTTCGCGCTTCATCCGAAACTCGAGAACTGGTCGAACTTATTGAAACCATGCCGCAGAAAATGGATGTTATCGCTGGTGATAGTGAGGGTGAGGTGATGATTAGCGCAGCACCTGGCTTGGATATTCGCCCTCTTCTGGCAAGGAAAATTTTAGATGCCGGGCTCGATCTTCTGGAGCTTCGAACGACTGGGATAAGCCTGGAAGAAATATTCCTGCAGTTAACGCAATCGGAAGATAAGGATGAAGGTGAAGAATAGTCCATGAGGACAGTTTTCATCATTGCCAAAAGAGAATTTCGTCTTTTTTTTGTTTCTCCTGCCGCCTATTCGGTTTCCGTGATGATCTTCCTTATCCTCGGAGGAATATTTTTCATTAATATCTACTTTGGCCTGAGAGGTGGTCAAATTGCACCAGATGGGAGAATGGTTATCAGCCCACTGGTCACGATTCTGCTCTTCGCCACGCCAGCGATTACGATGCGGCTTCTGGCGGATGAACAGCGCATGGGTACGATCGAATTGTTATTAACCTCCCCGGTAAGAATTTGGGAACTTGTGGTAGGCAAGTGGTTGGGGGCCACAGGCTTTATGATGCTTATCCTCGGGGTGACCTGGATTTATCCGATCATCATTCACCGCATGACCAATCCCGGAATCGATCAGGGCGTGCTCATTGCAGCTTATCTGGGCCTTGTTTTTATGATCAGCGCCATGCTCGCCATTGGGACGTTTATCTCATCACTTTTTAATAACCCTATCCCGGCATTTTTCATCACGCTTACTTTGATGTTATTCCTGTGGATCATAGGCGGCCTGGGATCGGGGTCAGGCACTGCAAGTGAAATAGCGAGCAATTTGAGTTTTGTCGCGCACTATTACGATAATCTTTATCGTGGAGTCATTGACCTCGGCGATTTGGTTTACTACATGAGCCTCACAATCATCTCCTTATTTCTCGGAACACAGGTTCTCGAATCGAGGAGATGGAGGTGAAAAAACGGCTGCTTTCCAACTCTGTGCCCTTCTATATCCTGGGAATAACGTCCTTACTGGTTTCGGCCTCCTGGTATGCCATCAACCAATTGGTCGATGTTGGCGTAACCGTGGGAATTGCGCTAACAGTGATTTTATTAGTGATTGGTTACGCAATTGATCCGCAACGCGTGAAAGGCTGGCTTCGAGGTCGGCAGGCGAAATATGGAAGCAATGCCCTGGTGCTCTCGTTAGCAGTTATCGGCATATTCGCAGTCATCAATTACATCGTGTATGACAATCCCAAGCAATGGGACTTGACCGAGGATCAGGAATACACATTATCTCCAGAGACGCGAGTAATTCTTGAAGAATTGCCTGAGCAAGTTAATATCATCGGATTCTATACTCCGAGTGTCTCTGCCGCGCGCGATAATATCCGCCCCTTGTTGGACCAATTTCAAATTCTCGGCGCAGGGAAATTAAATTATAATTTCATCGATCCCTTAGAGAATCCATTCATGGCAGAGCAATATGGGGTCTCACGCGATGCCTCACTCGTCGTCGCTTTTGGAGATAGTTCCGAGGTTGTGGAGTTTGCTTCCGAGCAACGCATCGCGGAGGCTATGATCCGATTAATGAACCCGGGCGAAAGTCAAATTTATTATCTTGCCGGCCATTCAGAAAGAGATTTCGAGAGCAATGAAGCTAGTGGCTACGGCCGAGTCCGTTCCGCTCTGGAGGCCAGGAACTACGCAATTTCTGAATTGAATCTGATCGTTAATGCACAAATTCCGGCGGATACTGATCTGCTCTTGATCGCGGCACCGCAGGTCCAGTTGACGGAAGGGGAAGTTGAACTGGTGAAAGAATATTTGGCCGCAGGTGGTTCGTTAATCGTGCTCTCGGAACCTGGACTGAATATAGAAGGAGAAGAGGATCTCCTTGAAGATTACCTTACTACGGATTGGGGAATTGAATTACGTAATGATTTTGTTGTGGATCTCACGTCAAGTTTACGGCTTTCTGGAATATCTGCGCAGTACGCTATGCATCCCATTACGGAAGACATCCAGAATTTAGTGACATTTTTTCCCTCCATTCGCAGCATCAGATTCTCGGAAATGGGGGAAGGCACGATAAATCGTGTGGAGTTGGTTCTCACAAGTGAACAATCATGGGGAGAAAGCGATCTGCAATCATTTAATGAACAAGGAGTGTTGGAATATGACGAAGAGAGTGACGCCCTTGGACCATTGGTGTTGGTTGCAACGGCTGAAAACAACGTCCAGGGATCGCGCATAGTTGTATTTGGCGACTCCGATTTTGCATCAAACGGTTTCTTCTTTGAACTTGGCAATGGTGATTTATTGATCAATAGTGTGGATTGGGCTATAGGAAACGACCAACTTATTAGTTTGACCAGCAAACCGTCGACCCAGCGGTTCGTTGTTCCGCCCTCCAATCAGACCATTTGGATAATCCTAATTCTTACTTTGTTCGTTATTCCGGGATCAGTAATCTTTTTCGGTGTAATGGTTTGGTGGCAACGAAGGAATACGCGCTAGCGAGCGGCTCATGATTCGGCGATCAACCTGGATGGTCCTGGGAAGCTTTTTTGCCTTGTTGGTCGTGGCAATTGTCATTAGCCGATCAGACCCGGAACTTGATGCCTCGACGCCAGTGCCGCGCCCTGAACCGCTGTGGGAATTAACAGCATCATCGATCGAGGGTCTGCTTGTCGAAAATTTAGAATCCGGTGTGCTGGTTGACTTACGGAGAGATGTTGAGTTTGGTTGGCTGCTGCTTCAACCTCAACAGGGTCCAGCGGATGCTGCCAAAATAGAAGAAGCAGTTAGTTGGCTGGCGCGACCTCAGCCGTTGCGAGTGTTAGCTTCAGAAGAAAACCTTCTTCAATTTGGCCTGCTTGATCCGAGAGGGCGAGTGACAATAATTCTAAATGAGGAGGAGAGCGAAATTTTGATAATTGGCAATGATGTGCCTACCGGCAATTCAACATACATCGCAATCGAAGGAAAACCAGAAGTTTATGTAGTGAGCAAATTCAGTATCGATAGCGTAACAAATCTTACAGTCGAGGATTTGCTTGTAGCGCAAGATGTTGAATTGGATGAGACGGAAACGCCGTTGCCATGAGAGAGTTCAAACCCAGAAAAGAGGATTCTGAGGCATGTTTAATGGATTCTCATCTGTTAGTGCTTTGTTAACACTTTTCGGGTATTCTAATTGAGGCTGATTATATTCCTCGCAGGAGAAAATAAGCATTTGAATTCCTCTAATTTTCGCTGTATGCTGTGACTAGTCATGAGAAAACATAACAACAAACGAAAATCGAAATCTGGTCGGCGAAATTCAGTTAATCGTCATGAAGTAGACACCTCTCTCAATGAAGAGATTATGGATGATGGCATAAATCCACAGGAACCAAATCCCATCATCGAGCAAATCATTGAATTGGGCCGCGAGAAGGGCTTCATCACGATCAATGACATCCTGGCGATTTTTCCTCAAGCCGAGAGAGATCTCGATCAACTAGAAGAAACCTATGCTGCTCTACTTGCTGCTAAGATTCCCTATCTCGACGAAGCCCCAGACTCAGATGAACATGCCGCGCATAAAAAGGTCGCGGATGATATTGTTGCCGAGGAGGATGTCGAAGAAAATCACCTCTCCAATGTTGACGCCGATGATTCCGTAGGTCTTTACCTGAAGGAAGTGGGGCGCGTTCCACTTCTCACTGCGGAGCAAGAGGTATCTTTATCGAAGCGCATAGAACATGGGCGATTTTCGCGTGAGGAATTGGCCCGAGGCTCGGTAGCAACAAAACGAAGATTTGAACTACGTCTGGGGATCGAAGATGGATGGGCGGCGCGTGAACATCTCATAACGGCAAACTCGCGTTTGGTGATTAGTGTTGCAAAAAAGTATATGGGTCGCGGTGTGCCGTTCTTGGATCTTATTCAGGAAGGCAATATTGGCCTGATAAGAGCTGCGAAGAAATTTGATTATCGCAGAGGACATAAGTTCTCGACTTACGCAACGTGGTGGATACGACAAGCAGTCACGCGCGCCATTGCCGACCAGGGGAGAACGATCCGAGTCCCAGTACATATGGGAGACCAGATCAATAAATTGTTGCGCGTATCCCATCAACTCACTCAAAAATTGGGTCGCGATCCTACTACAGAGGAAATGGCCGAGGCGCTCGAGGTAACGACAAAGAAGGTTGAAAATATGATTCAGGTTGCGCGCAGACCGTTATCTCTCGAAACTCCGACGGATAAGGAAGAAGATTCCATCCTTTCCGATTTTATCCCGGATGTCGACGCGCCTGCGCCAACTGAAACAGTCACACAAAATTTGCTTCAAGAACATTTGCGTGAAGTGTTAAATACCTTACCTCCGCGTGAGGTGCGTATACTTCAGCTGCGCTACGGTCTGCTTGATGGGAAAAGCTACACACTGGAGGAAGTCGGGCGCAAAATGGGAGTAACCAGGGAACGTGTGCGCCAGATCGAGGCCCAGGCTCTCAATCGATTGCGCCATCCAGGCCATCGAAGGAAACTGGTAGATTACTTGCTCGAATAAGCGCTCTCTCCAGCCCTTAAGTTGAGCGAATTGCAGGCCGCCGGAACTCTTGGGCGGCCTGTTTTACGTTTCGAAGCAGATCTTGCAATCCGATCGCAATCCATAAAATAATAAAGGGCACAATCGGCAGGTAATAACGCTGGAATGGAAAGGGATTCGCCCCTAGCAGGGCGAGTGCTTGAAGAAGTGTTGCAAAAAGCAGGAGCACAATCCTCCTGCGATAAGCTCCTTTGGATCGCAGCAGCGAGAAAACTACGCCGGCCATACAAAGGAAAAAATAGATCGTCCCAGCAAGCCAATTTCTGGCGAACGTGTGTATCGGGTTTGCCAGATAAGCCCCTACGGCTGGTCGCGTAGCCTCGATGTAATTGGCTACCTCGGCAGTTTGAGGTGGAATTATAAAGAGATGGTAGAACATTGCCGCTGCGCGCTGCAAAGGACTGTCCAAAATTTGATCCGGCGAAACCAATCCAATCGTCTCGATTTGAGTATCCAGAAATTCAATGCGCGCATTCAAGATTTCAGTGGCGACTCGAACGGGATTCGTCCAAAGGATTGGATTCAATAGAAGAAGGACAAAAACAACGGCAGCAGAGTAGATAACTATATTTCGGAAGAGCATATTCCGATTTCGGGTTGCCGCGGATCCTCTCCAAATACATGCCACGAAACCGACTAGAAGCAGCGGTGCTACGGAAAGTTTCGAACTAACAGCCAGCGCTGCGCCTATGCCTGCCAACGCAGGGCGCTCGTCAGCCACAATAATTCCGTAGATTGCGAGGCTTACGCCAAAGATAAGCACCCCCTCGGACATCGCTCGCCGGCCGTGGAGCAGAAGTAGAGCGTGGGTAGCGAACAATACAATCACCAACGCGACGAGGCTCTTGCCGCCCAGACGTCTTGCGGTAAGCGATAGCGGAATGAGGGCTAACAGGAGAAAACTCGCGCTTATAACGCGGCCGGCATTTAATAGATCGCGATCGGGGAGTGCGCCGCTCTCCCGATTTTCATTCCATGTCTGCTGCCAATTCCAATCAACTTCGACCGCTTCCGGCCCGAATCCGGCGATCCTTCGACTTAGGCCAAGGATGTATTTTGGCAGAGGAGGGTTCAACAATCGATAGGTTTGATCTTTTTCTGATGTACTGCTCGCATTCCAGAACAGCAGGGCAGGATTGGTCAGATAGAGTTCCAAATCTCTGCTTTGATAGAGCACAGAAGTTTCATCTGGATGGAATGGGATTGCCGAGAGGCCGGAAAGCAGGAATACGGGCACGAAAAGGAAGAGGATCATAATCGCCAGGTTCTTTCGATTTCCTATCCTCATCCCCGTTCATCTCGAATGTAGATATACATACCCTTGCTGCCATACAACTCTGTAGGAATAATTTCAATCAGCTTGTACGATTCCTGAAAATTTCCTTCAGCCAGCAGTCCCTTCCTCCCGTAAATTTCTAAAATCACGAGGTAATCAGGCTTTTTATCCAGAATTAGATCCGGAGCAATTGCATAATTAATTTCGTAAAAGGATTCCGGCAAAGGGTAATAAATCGCAACTTCGGGCGAGATCAGACCGACAGTATCCAGAATTTTCGCTTCGGAGAAGTAACCCAGGGCACCGATGTCACCTGCCGCAAGGGTTTCCGATGAACTTATTTTGCCCTGCAAGTTTCTTCCAATATCTTCGTAGATTAACTCTAATTCGATAAAGGCCATTTTGGGCGCTGGACGATTCGGGCCATGATCAGGTTTCAGCGTCCAGCCATTCAGCGTGAGTAGGAAGGCCGCCGCTGCAAATACCCGGGAAATCGAAGAGCGCTTCACATCACGCGCAATACGTTCTACCCCAAGAAATATTCCCAGAAAATAGAAAGGGAGCGGGGGGGCAAGGTACCAGCGGAAGATTAATGGGTTGGCGATCGCAAATGCAATTAGGTAAATCCATGGATAAACTAGCATCGGCCAGGATCCTGGAAACTTACGGATTGTATGCAGAGCTCCCAGGCCAAAAAGAATAGGAAAGAGGAGGATGCCAACCCAAATCCAAACTGTACCGAAGGTCAGTTGACCGAGGAAGGGTGTTGAATAATGCTGCAAGAGCCGGATAAATGCTGCCTCCGCAGGTAGCTGATAAACAGCGACCTTGGCCGTGATGGACTGCGGAAGAGGGCTGCCAAAATAAATGGTTGAAAAAGCCGTCCAAATCAGTGTCGGGATAAAGAAGGCCAGCAGCTCAGAAGAGGATATCGGTTGCGGATGGGGATTAAGACGCCTCGAAGGCACTATTCGTCTAATCCTTTCAATTGCAAGAGGAAGAAGGAAAAGGAGTGCGTCTGGACGCGTAAGCAAGCTCAAACTCGCTGCCAGCGCAGCGGGCACTGGTCTGCCTGCTGAATACAAGTAAAATGTGGCAACCATCAGCAGAATAAAAACACTGGTTTCCATCCCGCCGATTGCAAAGGTGACCGACATTGGCGCGATTGCCCAGATCAGCGCGCTGGCAAGACCAGCATTTCTTCTGTTGAAAATCTGCCCAAGGTGTATGAGCACTATGCCGGTGAAGGCATCCGCAAACGCGTTGACCAACAGTGCAATCCATGGAAAGGGAGCATCGACACCACCGGCAAAACTGCCCAGAACGGTCATCAGGCCGGTGTAAAGTGGGGTCGTCGT
Source organism: Chloroflexota bacterium (assembly GCA_022561215.1). GTDB lineage: Bacteria > Chloroflexota > Anaerolineae > Anaerolineales > E44-bin32 > JADFRQ01. The sequence continues at coordinate 34,435 of JADFRQ010000006.1, forward strand.
CCCCAGCACTCTCTCGCCGAGGTTGTAGACCATTCCTTGTCCGTCCAGGATGTTACGGGCATATCGAAAGGTGATGTATGCGTCGTCGATGGTGCGTGGCCCGGGAAGTAGGCGAAACAGCAACGTCAGTAGAAATAGCATCCAGCCGAAATGTTTCCAGCGCAATATCATAACCGGGGATTATACTGATGCGCGATTTACTTCGAAAGTTTAGGCCTAATCCGGCCAACCGCTTTGCAGCCTCTGTTCTCTTGGTTGTGGTGGTTGCAACTGGTTACAAGATAATGCTCCTTGCGGCTGATGTTTTCCCATTTAACTCCGATGAAGCCGTGGTGGGATTGATGGCAAGACATATCCTCGCTGGAAAATGGCAAGTTTTCTTTTATGGTCAGGCATACATGGGAAGCCTTGATGCCACATTTGTCGCGCTTGGATTTTCCCTTTTCGGGTCTCAAACCGTCATTATTCGTGTCGTTCAGATCATTCTCTGGAGCGCTACCATCATCACGACGGCATTGCTGGGAAGGATGATATTCAATTCCGAACGCATCGGGCTTATCGCAGCCATTTTTCTCGCCATTCCTACCGTAAACACCACCCTCTATACCTCAATCTCGCTCGGTGGATATGGTGAGGCATTGCTGATTGGAAATTTGCTCTTGATATCAGCTATCAAGGCCAGAAAGAGCGGCGAATTGAAATGGTATGGTCTGTGGGGATTTCTCGCAGGGCTTGGTTTGTGGGCGTTTGGTATCACCTTGGTATTTATTGTTCCAACTGCCATTTTGCTGGTGATCACACTATCTAAGATTCAGTCGGGACCTCAACGATGGCGACCTGTCGTCGCCAGTATGCTGGCAGCCGGAGTGGGTGGAAGCCCTTTGCTTGTGTGGGCATTTCAGAATAATGTCTCGCCACTTTTCGAAGAGCTTTTTGGATCAGCGATCACAGGAGCATCTTCAACCAATCTGATAATTTTCCTATTTGAACACATTCGCAATATTGTCCTTCTTGGATCGACGGTAATTTTTGGGCTTCGCCCACCATGGGCAGTGGTTTGGTTAGCGCAGCCTTTGCTTTCATTTGCTTTCGCCTTTTGGGTATTTGTCATTGGTTATGCCTTTCTCCAGTTAAAGCGAAAAGACGAGGCTATGGAGGGACGCTGGTTATTGATGGGAGCTTCGGGATCTCTTTTTCTCGGGTTTATCTTCACACCATTCGGCGCAGATCCCTCTGGGCGCTATTTTCTCCCTTTTGTAGTTCCCATGGCATTATTCGCCGCAGAAACCATAGAGTTAATTCGCCAAAAAGCATCCTCGGTCGTGTGGTCTCGAGTGATTCTGGGCCTCATTCTGGTATTTAATTTTTGGGGCACTGTGGAAGCAGCTTCGACGAGGCCGCCAGGCATTACCACGCAGTTTGATTCAATAACCTGGCTTGATCATTCCTATGATAGCGAGCTCGTAAAATTTCTCACGGAGAAGGGCGAATTTCGGGGGTACAGCAATTATTGGGTCGCTTATCCGCTGGCCTTTCAATCAAACGAGTCGCTCTTGTTTGTTCCAACGCTGCCCTACCATCAGGATTTTCGCTATACGCCAAGAGATAATCGTTATCTTCCCTACTACGAGCAGGTCGAATCCAGTGATCGCATTGCCTATATTTCGACAAATCATGCCGCCTTGAATGAGCTGTTGCGAGAAAAATTTTCGGAGGCAGAGGTAAGCTGGGAAGAAACTCAGATCGGCAATTACGTGATCTTTTACAATTTATCTGAACCCTTTCGGCCGGTTGGAATGGGTGAACTGAATTGGGCGGCCGAAGATTAAATGATTGTGTTATCTGAATTATTAGTAGACCTATACACTCTGTAAGTTTAGGAAGGCTCTGTAGGAGTGCAGGAGTAGGACTTGCGTTTTTCTCATTTAGTGCGCGCGCTGGCGATTTTGAGTATTCTCAGCATGTCGGTCAGTCCTTCCGCCGATACGGATACATGGTGGCACTTGCGCGCAGGAGAATTAATTATCGAGAGGGGGGAGATAATTCAGATCGATCCTTTTTCCTCAACCCAGCAAGGTGAGCAATGGATCTATCCCGGCTGGCTATCCCAGGTTTTTCTCTCGCAACTGTTTGAGCAGTTCAGCTTTGCAGGATTGAACCTCGTTACCGGACTGAGCGTACTGGCTGCGTTTTTGTTTTTATGGTCCATCCTCGAGGGAAATGACATGCTGAAGGCATTTGTCCTGGTCCTTGCCGCGGCAGCATCCGGCGTCTATTGGTCAGCGCGGCCCCAGATTTTTACATTTTTATTTACGGGAATTGTTATTTTCTTGCTGGAGCGCGCCCGTAAAGGCAAGATTAAGTCGATTTGGGTGCTCCCAGTATTAAGTGCACTATGGGCCAATATCCACGGCGGCTTTGCCATAGGTTTCATTGCGCTATCTGCGTACATTCTGGCCGATCTGTTCGATATGGTCCTGTCGGCATTAAATGATAGGCAACCGCTCATCAGGCATTGGAAAGATCATCAAGATTTCATCCGCACCTTGCTTCTGGTCGGGTTGGTTTCGGCCGCCGCGGTGAGCCTTAACCCGCATGGACCCAAGATGCTGCTCTATCCATTCACTACGTTATCGATCGGCGCGCTTCGCGATTATATTGCCGAATGGCAATCCCCAAATTTTCATTCCCTGCAAACGCTTCCCTTCTTAATCATGTTCCTCTTAACGATGATTTCGATTGCCCTCTCGCGAAAAACGATCAAGTCCATCGATATCGTCATCCCCGTATTATTTGGAATTATGAGTTTTACAGCCGCGCGCAATATTGGATTGTTTGCACTCAGTGCAGCTCCGGTATTGGCCAGACACGGGGATGATATCTTCGAGCGTCTGCTGGCATTGAGAAAACCCAGCAAACCCTTTCCCGAGAGAGTCGTGAAAATCCTAAACAATGGGTTGTTTGCGCTATTTTTCATCGCCACCCTGCTAAAAATCGTCACGGTGATGCCGGACGAAATGAATGTTGATCGACTAGCAACGCAAATTCCACTTGAGGCATTTGATTACATTGAAGAAAACGAACTGCCAGGACCAATTTTTAATTCCTATAACTGGGGCGGCTATTTGATCTGGCGCCTTTTTCCCGATTATCTGAGTTATGTTGACGGCAGAACGGATTTATTTGGGGACAGGATCTTGGATGTGTACCTTAACACCTGGCTTGCGAGACCCGGCTGGGAGGAGGAGTTGCGCGAGAGGGGCATTCTGCTGGTCCTGATTGAACCCGATGCTCCCCTGGCGCATGCCTTGGCGGGGAAGGGTTGGGAGCTCCAATTTCAAGATCCTCAATCTGTTGTATATTCACTGCCGCGATGATGAAAATGAGGATGAAGACCATGCCATGCGAAAGTGGGGAGCGCAGGGGGTTTCGATGGTGGGAAAATGTTTGTTTGGTCCCCACCTGTCAATAAAGATCGGTTTTGACCTGCAGGGTTGCCGCGCGGCCATCGCGTCAGGGATGGTTCCCAAAAATACGCGCGGTGCAAAAAACCCTTCCGGAGTGTAAGTTCGACGAAAGGGAGAACCGGGGTGGTGAGTGATACCCTGATATTTGGAAAAGTTTTTATTTTTTCGCGATCCATTGAATTGAAGATAGCATGGGTAAGGGGGATCGAATGAATTATGTTATGGCTTGCCGGGAAGTTTTTGAGGTGCTGATTGAATAGAACATTGCCGGGATGGTTGCGGGGATTATTTGTCGCGCTCGTTCCAGTTGTGCTTATATTGCTCACCTATGCCAATTACGATTTTGTCGTTAAGTCGCCCGGAGGGAATGATTTTCTGGCACGTTGGATGGGAGCGAAAGCCTGGGTCCAAGATGGGATCAGCCCGTATGATCCATCGGTCAGCTTAGAAACTCAGGAAGTAATCTATGGAAGACCGGCACGCCCAGAAAGCGGCGAGGATATTGGGCATTTTGTTTACCCTCTTCCCTCCATGATCTTCTTTGCGCCATTCGGGTTATTGCCATTTCAACCTGCGCGCGCAATTTGGATGACTATTTTAGAAGTGGGCCTAATCCTGTTGAGCATCCTTGGTTTCAGAATTGCAAAGTGGAATCCAGGACGCGGGCTGCTCATCCTGATCCTGCTATTTTCGTTGACGTGGTATCACGGGATTCGAGCCGTCATCCTTGGGCAGTTCGCTATCATCGAAGCAATTCTAATGGTGGGAGCCCTGATCGCTATCCAGCGCAAAAATGACCTATTTGGCGGGCTTTTGCTGGCTCTATCCATGGCAAAACCTCAAATGGCATTCTTGCTGATTCCTTTCGTGATTTTCTGGGCGATCTCGAGAAAGCGCTGGGGATTGGTCGCATCCATCATAGGATTCAATATTCTTTTATTTGGCGGTTTCATGTTATTGATGCCCGATTGGCCTCTGCAATGGATTACACAAGTGATTGAATATCCTGCCTATTCACCGGCGAAACCGTTTGTTGCGATTATTGCAGATTTCTTTCCCGGAATTTCATCGGGTCTCAATCTTGGTTTGAGCATTCTTTTTATCGGCTATATGCTTTGGGAATGGGTGCTGGCCATGGCAAAAGATGATCGTTGGTTTCAATGGACGGCTGCCATAACGATTGTAATTACTAGCGCGGTCGTTCTGCGCACGGCAACAACAAACTACCTGGCGATGGTTCCGGCGATGATGATAATCTTTTCGATTTGGGCGCAGCGATGGAAATTAAGAGGCGAGATAGGGGTAGCCGCAGCATTGATCCTGCTCTTCTTTGGCCTTTGGATTCTATTTATTCGAACGGTTAACGGAAATCTGGAAGATCCGGTCATGTATTTGCCGTTGCCGACAATGATGCTCCTCGGCCTTTGGTGGGTGCGCTGGTGGTTCATACGACCCGTAAGCTTGCCCTATGAAGATCGGTTCCAATAAATTCTATCATGCCGGTCGTCCATGAAGTGGCGCCGGTTGGAATCAAAAACAAAACGTACAAAGGATCCAAAAACAAATCAATGGACGGAAACTTGGGTTCCCAGCCGAAGCAGACTCTTGAAAATTTCAGCGCGCATAGAAAGGAAGCAATCGCGGCCATCAAAGCGTTTGCTTTTTTGGGTTGGGTTGCGGTGATCATGGCTGCCTACTATGTGGTGCATAAACCGAACATCGAACTTGCCGCTCTCCAGGGGATGATTGACCTCTTGTTAGCCTCCAGCATCGCGGGGATTACGGGAGCCCTGGGTTACCGCATTCTTGGAACGCTAACCCGTCTCGGAGACTTGGAGCGGGCGGCGCTCCAGCTGGCAGTGGGTGCCGGAATCATGGGCCTTGTGATCCTTGCAATTGGGTTGTTGGGAATCCTGACGCCATGGATTGCCTGGCTGGGCTTAATCATCGGGTTGATTGCATTGCGGAAGGAAATTGCGGCATGGCTGGGCCAATTCAAAATATTGCAGTCACTCTATCAGCAATCGGATATATTGGGGCGTTTTGCGGGGTGGATTTCAGCACTTGCGCTCGCAGCGAGCTTGACGTATGCTCTCGCGCCGGCCTTGAAGTGGGATAGTCTGGTTTATCACCTGGAACTCCCCAAACAATACCTCGATGCCGGGAGAATTTTATTCCTTGACGACAATTTTTTTTCCGGCTTCCCGCAATTGGCAGAAATGTTCTTCACGTGGAGCATGGCGCTTCGGTCGGGGACAACAGCCGCGGTAACAGGATGGATCTTTGGTATCGTGGCCATCCTTGGTGTTGGCGGATTTGCCGCCAGGATTGTTGGTAATCAATACGCACTTCTATCCCTGGCGATATTGCTGTCTGGGGAGAGCATTGCTCAGTCTCTCGGATGGGCCTATGTTGATGTCTGGGCAATGTTATTTGGCCTTTGCGTGATCATAACTCTGGATAGGTATACTTCTACCCGCAAAAGATTTTGGCTGGTGTGGGCGGGAATATTGACCGGCTTTGCGATGGGAACCAAATACCCAGCCTACATCCTGCTCGTTCTCGGCGCGGCGCTGCTCCTATTTGACCATTTCCTATCCCCATGGTTTTTATCATTTCTTGGTAAAGCATCTTCCAGTGAGAGCGCGCTCGAATCAGAAAAGGATCTTGGAAGAGGTCACTTTCTCTCGGATCTTTTGCCTTATGTCGGCCTGGCGTTGCTTTTTGCATTACCGTGGTTGGCGAGAAATTTTATAACAAGCGGCAATCCAGTTTCCCCGTTTTTCTTTCCTGATCGAGCAGTGGATGGCTTGCGCCAGAGTTTTTATAGTGGTCTGACCCCTGTCAGATCCCTGCTGGATGATTTGCTGCTGCCCTGGAATGCTACGGTATTGGGGATTGAGGGAGGGGTTGGCTTTAATACAAGCATTGGACCACTACTGCTGGCCCTCATTCCCGGCTTACTGCTTTACAAAGTCGGCACAAACCGAGCGCAGCTACGCAGCCTACTAGCACTTTGCATATTCGCAGGTGGCGTTTGGATAATCTGGGCTGCGGGTACACATATTTCCGAGCCGTTAGCCAGCTCACGGCTGTATTTCTTTTCGTTTCCAGCGCTTGCAGTTTTGGCGGTGGCAGGATTCAGTTCGGCCATGAAGGTCAAAATTCTGAAAATACGAATCGGACGGGTAGCGGGTATTTTGATCGGATTGTCGTTGGGCCTGGGGTTGATCAACCAAGCAAGCGATTTTCGGGATAAGAATCCTCTGTCCGTGATCCTAGGATCAATTTCCCAGGAGACTTACTTGAACCAAAATCTGGGTTGGTATTTTCCTGTGATGCAGGCAGTCAATAATCTTCCGCAAACCTCTCGAACTCTATTCTTGTGGGAAGCGCGGGCATATTACTGCACACGGGATTGCAGCCCTGATGTTGTCCTGGATCGCTGGTGGCATTTGCGTAGAACGATTCCTGATCTGAGTGGTATCTCAAGCTGGATGAAGGACCAGGGCTACAGCCATGTGTTGGTCTACGATATTGGCGCTGAATTTGAGCGCCTAGAATCAGGTCTCTACGAAGAAGCCGATTGGCTCGATTTGCAGGAGTTTAGACAGGAGCATTTAACCCTCTTGCAATCATTTGATGGAATTTACACGCTCTATCGTTTGACGGCATCGGAGTGAATTCGATCCTAAACAATCCTTGTTTTGTTATGAAGATTGTTATTGGATACTGCGCTATGCCTTCGACGGAATGGTTGGCTTAGCTACTGCTGATTGCGCCAAGATAAGAAGGCAATGCGGAGGGGTGATTTTTCCGAATGAAATATTTCCAGCGGGCTCTGAGGAATGAGTAGAAAAAATCTACTTCTGCTTTTCATCTTAAGTCTATTTGTGGCCGCGAGCGCATCCATTTGGATTCGTGTGCCCGGCTACATGGATGCAGAATATTATTTCGCGACCGCGGATCAATTGGTGGAAGGCAACGGATTTTCCGAGCCATTCCTTTGGAATTATCTTAATCCTCCGGATAGCTTGCCGCATGCTTCGCACCAATATTGGATGCCCTTAACGAGCATAATCGCCGCTTTCTCCATGGCGATATTTGGCGAAACTTTTCGTGATGCACAGCGTGTGTTTATCCTCATTACGGCAGCCATTCCGCTCCTGACGGCGATGGCCGCGTATCATATTCACGAGGATTCAAGATTCGCGCTGCATGCTGGCCTGTTGGCGATTGGTTCAGGATTTTTCCTCCCTTTCTTGCTGACCACAGACAGCTTTGCTCCCTACATGGTAATTGGATCCCTCATCTTGCTATGTACTGCAAGAGCTGTACAAACACCTAAACTCCCTCTTTGGCTTTTGGTAGGTGGCTTAATAGGATTGGCGCATCTAACTCGCGCCGATGGCATCTTGCTGCTTGGGGTTGCTCTTCTTGCCATTTGGTCGTCGCAAGTTTCTCGCTTGCAATCAACCCTGATTCTTCTGCTAGGCTATGGCGTCTTAATGCTTCCCTGGTGGGTGCAAAGTTTTGCGGCGACAGGTTCTTTCTTATCGCCCAATGCGAGCCGTGTTTTGTGGCTGCTATCTTACGATGAGCTTTTCGCACATCCGGCGGCGCAATTAACCCCACAACGTTGGTTGGGCGCCGGATGGGTGACGTTATTGACGACTCGAATTGATTCGCTGCTAAAAGATTTGCAAAATTTAATCGGCGTCAATGGACTGATTTTCCTGGGTCCGATGATGGCAGTTGGGGGATACGTGCATCGCCATAAGCCCATAGTACGGATTGCCTTCTCCTACTTGCTTATTCTCCTGCTCGTGATGAGTTTCATATTTCCGTATGCGGGGTCGCGCGGAGGGTTTTTTCATTCTGCAAGCGCACTGATGCCCATTTTATGGGCACTTGCTCCGCTGGGTCTTCACGAAATGATTAAATTTGGAGTGAGGAAGAGAAATTGGGATCGAGAAAGTGCGCAAAGGGTTTTTGGCACGGCGATGATCATTCTGGCCGGATTGATCACCCTGGGTCTGTATACTGTGCGAGTCACAGGGTCCAATCCTCAAACACCAAAATGGAGTGCAACCCATCGGGTGCATGTGCAGGTTGGCGAGTGGATGGCCGCGCACGCTGGGCCGGGCGAATTGGTGGCGATTAATAATCCCCCTGGTTTCTACACAGCTGCTCGTCTACCCTCGATCGTGATCCCTGATGGAGGAGAACAGCAATTGAAGTCCGTTGTAGAAAAATACGATGTTGCATGGGTAGTTCTCGATCAAAACAATCCGGGATTGCGCACGCTTTATGAAAATCCAGATGCCGCTGACTGGCTGATTCTAGAAGCTCAGCTTGAGCCGCTACAGGGATCAAAGGTGTTAATTTTTCGTGTTGATCCTCGGGTGGGCGATTCATGATTTCCCTCAAAGACAACACGAAATTCCTCGCCCTTTTCGCATCTGCCCTTTCAGGTACTGTGTATTTAATCGCCAGTTCCGCGCGATCGCGGTTGGGTTTTCCATTGGACGATGCCTGGATCCATCAGACCTACGCACGCAATCTCGCTCGTGAAGGCACATGGTCGTTTCTAGCGGGCCAACCTAGCGGAGGGTCTACATCGCCGCTCTGGACCTTGGCCTTGGCTTTGGGAGATTTCCTTGGCGTCGGACCAAAGATTTGGAGCTATGCGCTCGGCATCCTACTTTTAAGTTTGATCGGGTTCGTAGGAACTTTATGGTTTCGTCGTAGAAATCCGAAATTAAAACAATGGTTTTGGATGGTGCCTTTGCTGCTGGGGATTGAGTGGCATCTTGCGTGGGCGTCTGTCTCGGGAATGGAAACTCTTGCCATTACCTTTATTGTGCTCGTTGTCTTTTGGCAGTTGGAAGTCGGTGTCTCCACCTTCCTTATTGGGCTTGTGGTTGGGATGGGCGTTTGGGTTCGCCCCGGCGCGGTAACACTTTTGCTTCCTGTGGCCCTGATGGTGCTAAAACGTTCATCAGGGATCTGGGCTCCATGGCTGAAAGATATGCTCCGCGTGGCGATGGGCTCTTCACTCATAATTTTGCCATACCTGGTATTTAATCAAGTTATCACTGGATCTATCTGGCCCAATACCTTTTACGCAAAACAAGCCGAATACGCCATTTTACAACAAGCTCCCCTATACATTCGTTGGTTGCAGCAATTTTCACAACCCATGATTGGTCTCGGTATCGTTCTGCTGCCGGGGGTCTTGCTTCTGGTTTGGCGAAGAATTCGCGAGGGCGCATTGCTTGATCTGACACCTCTAATTTGGATCTCCGCTTACCTCGCACTCTACGCGTATCGTTTGCCCGTCACCTATCAACATGGTCGCTATGCTATCCCCACGATCCCTATCCTTCTATTATTTGGCCTCGAGGGGTTACTTTATTGGATCGATCCGAATTCCAGGCGCACGCTTATTCGATTGTTTTCACGGGCTTGGATTGTGCTTCTAATACCGAGCACGTTGGCATTTTGGATTCTTGGCGCAAATGCATACGCGGTTGACGTCTCAATAATCGAGAGCGAGATGGTTGAATTATCACGCTGGATCGAGAAGAATACGGATCCCGGCGCACTTATTGCGGCACATGATATTGGCGCCTTGGGTTATTTTGGCGGTCGAGAAATTCTCGATCTCGCGGGACTTATTTCGCCGGAAGTGATTCCATTTATTCGAGATGAAAAGCGGCTCCGCGAATATTTGGATTTTCGAGAAGCAGATTATTTAATGACTTTTCCAAATTGGTATGAGATGCTGAATGCTGATCTCGTTCCAATTTATCAGTCCACGGCGCCATTCAGCCCGGCCGCCGGCGGTGAGAATATGGCAATTTATAGATGGCCGTAGGGGCGCTTGCCCCGATTTTTTAGTGTGATATACTCGCCGCATTCAGTCAAAGAATGGTGGGTAAGTGCATGGAACAGATTCCAATAGTTATCATTGACGATCATCCTCTTTTTCGCGAAGGTGTTCGAAATATAATGGATGCAGAGGAAGATTTTAAGGTGCTTGCCGAGGGGATAAGTGGGGATCAGGCGCTGCAACTCATTCGAGATTTGCGACCCCGGGTCGCATTAGTCGATGTTAATTTACCCAATATGAATGGGATTCAGGTAACCCGACAGGTTACTTCGGAGCGTCTGGGAACATCTGTTGTACTGCTCACCGCGTACGATGATGTTGAACAAGTCCTGCATGCCTTCAGAGCGGGTGCTTCAGCGTATTGCTCCAAAGATGTTGAAGCAGGAAAACTTGTGGATATTGTTCGCCATGTCGCGCGCGGGTTTTACGTTGTGGGCGATCAAGTATTTGATGAAACAGGTCTCGAGCAATGGTTATCTTCGGGAGTAGAAGCAGTGAGAAGGCCTCACCTTGAAGGCGATGTTGATGCTTTCACACCCCTTTCACCGAGAGAGATGGAGATCTTGCAGTATGTTACCCGCGGGCTTAGCAATAAGGAGATTGCGGCTCGACTTGGCATCAGTCACCAGACGGTGAAAAATCATATGACAGCCATTCTTCATAAGCTCGATGTTGAAGATCGAACGCAAGCTGCAGTGTATGCCCTTCGCCATGGCTGGGTCCGATTGCAAGATACTCGTAAATAATAAGAGGACAGTATGACGGAGGAGGCAGCTGGCGAAGCGCTTAGCCCCTTAGAAGAATTTCTTAAACACACGCATGATGAATTTGATCATGTAAGCAATGGGCTCAAAGAGATTGCGATGTTGGTCTCTCAGAGCCAGGGGGAAGTTGACAAACTCGCTCAGCGTAATGCCCAGATAACTACGCAATTGCACCAGCTGCAAAATCAATTCGAGACGGTCCCTCGCGAAGACATTCGAACGGCATACGAAGATGCTTTGGATACCCAGCAGCGTCTGTTTACCATGAGCGGCCAGCTTGAAAAATTAGAGAGCGATGAAAGCAATTTGAGCCGCTATAGGGATTATCTCAGCCGTGCGCTGAGCATCCTGGACACTGGATCCACCGACTTGAATATACAGGTCCAGGATGGGAGCGGTGAAACAATTATCGAGCAGATCATCGGTGCCCAGGAGGATGAGCGCAGGAAGATCTCTCGCCAGATTCATGATGGCCCTGCCCAGGCTTTGTCAAATTTCATCTTGCAAACAGAAATTGCGCTGCGGCTTTTTGATGTGGATACTGAGAAAGCAAAAGAAGAGCTGCAAGACTTGAAAGCGACTGCCACGACGACTTTTGCCAGCGTCAGAGATTTTATTTTCGATTTACGGCCAATGATGTTGGATGATCTGGGTCTAATTCCGACGATCCGCCGCTATACGGAAGCCTTTCAGGAGAAAACAGGCCTTGAAATTACGTTGGTCGTGACGGGAAGTGAGCGTCGCTTCGAGGTTCACAGAGAAGTGCTTTGCTTTCGCACCATCCAGGAGCTCCTCGGGAATGTGAGAGATCATGCCAAGGCAACTCAGGTAAAGCTAAGCCTAACCATAGGAGATGCGGAAATTCGAGTCTCTATCGAGGATAACGGGATTGGTTTTGCCCCACACGTGCCCACCGACGATAATCGTAAACCGGATGGATTGGCCGCTCTTGAAGAACGCGTCAATCAAATTGGTGGGGAATTTAACGTGGCCAGTGAGCTCAATGAAGGCACCACGATAACGCTTTCCATTCCTGTTTGAACTGCAGTTTTCCCCGTACCTAATGGTTAAATTTCTCTCGCGTTGACAAATAGACACGATTGACAATCGGAAAGAAGTCCTATTGCCCCAAATCTTTAGATTCCCTATACTTGGGGAAAGCAACCCCAGAATATGGACTACCGGGAGGAATACCCGGAGAAGAGGCAGCCGATTCTGTGCGCCCCGACTTGGAAGGGGCAAATCCCGGCCGAGTACGCTTTCTTAACCCTTAAGCAGGGGCAGATACCGTACGCTTGGCGTCACTCAGACCGGCAATTGGGAATGATTTTGGCGCCATAATAACTAGTATTTAGCAATTAATTTGATCGACAAGGGGAGGTCACGCGGTTCGAATTCGTGGAGCCCTATCGCTGATAGGGCTCCATTCGTGACTTGAAAAGCGTTTGTAAGGTCTGCTGCTGTGCCTTACTTGACATTGGTTTGGGAAACTGTATGATTGCCACAGCGGCAGGAAAGTACAAAAAATTTGGTCCGACTAAGGAGGGATTATGCGTCGTGGCCGTACTCTAATACTGCTTGCCTTAATCCTGCTGGGAATTGCATTAGCAGCGTTATTTTTTTTGAGAGCACCAACACCACCAGAGCCATTGCCTGGGGGCGAAGTTACACCCGCGCCCCGAGAGGCAACGATTATTATTGCAGCTCAAAACATCCCGCGCGGCGCGATCATTCCCGCCGATGGGGTTATCTCCGCGCCCTTTCCATTGGATATGGTTGTAGAAACCATGGCGACCGATGTAGGGCAGGTGGTTGGGCGTCGCGCGCGCATTGAGATTGCTCGCGGGATGCCGATAACTACTGAAATGGTGACGGACCAGGCTGGTGATCTGTTAGCAACCGGATCAAATGCATCCATTGCAATCGAGCCTGGAAAAACTGCGCTTTCCATTCCAATGGATCGCCTTTCCGGAGTGGCCTTTGCCCTGCGAGATGGCGATGTTGTCGATGTGATCGTGAGCATGTTAATCGGCGATTTGGACCTGGAATTTCAAACCATATTGCCCAATATCTCGTCCCTGTTGGTTAATCCGGATGATGGTGTGTTAACAAGTTTTGTCGCCGATTTCTTTGATATCGCGTTAGGAACGCTTGTTTTAGAAGAGCCAAGGCGAATTGGTAGGGCAGAAACCGATCTTTCAACTGGTGAGCTGCTTTACGTGAGACCTTCTGAAACTCAAAGGCCGCGCTTGATAACGCAACGCTTGGTAGAAAAAGCAATGGTCTTGCATGTAGGCACGTTTCCTCGGGATGAAGTTCCCCTAGTAACGGATTTGATAAGCCCAGATGCAGGCGGAGCGCCTCCACCACAAGAGGTGACCGTCGAAATTTCACTGCCGCCAGATATCGTTACGCTTGTTGTGACCCCGCAGGAAGCTCTGGCCCTCAACTTTGCCGTCAAAGCGGGGATCGATATTACGCTCACATTAAGAGGTCCGGGAGATTTTACAGAAACGCTAACAACCATGGTTTCTCTGGAGTTCCTCTTGAACACATACAATATGTCCATTCCGACCAAACTTCCGTATGGGATACAACCTCGCTTGGACGCCCTTCTTCGATCAACGGTTCTTCCAAGCGAATTTTTTGAGCCTGCTCCGTAGAGTGGCTAAAAGGAAGGGTGAAAAGGCCATAAATGGCTGAACAACAGGATGATAAGATTCGGCTCCTCATCGTCGATGATATAGCTGAAACCCGCGAGAATATTCGCAAGCTGCTTCAATTCGAGCCTGATATTGTTGTGGTTGGATCCGCCTCCTCTGGTGAGGAGGCGATAAAGCAATCGATTGAGCTGCAGCCCGATGTCGTCCTGATGGATATCAGCATGCCGGATATGGATGGCATCACGGCGACAGAATTAATCATCAAGGAAGTTCCTTTCGCCCAAATTGTGATCTTGTCAATACAGAATGACGCAGATTATATGCGCCGCGCGATGCGTGCAGGGGCAAGAGAATTTCTCGCAAAACCTCCCTCGGGCGACGATTTAATCTCAACAATTCGATTAGTTGCACAGAGAGCCAAGGAACAGCGCGAGAAGCTTGTCATACAACCACTGGCGATTGCTGTGCCTCAGCCAGGAGAACCAGGATATAAGGGACCTTCCAAACCGCTAGGGAAATTGCTGGCTGTCTACAGTCCCAAGGGTGGGGTTGGCTGTACGATGCTGGCGACCAACATTGCCATTGGATTGAGTTCTGAGGAAACACCGACCGTGCTTGTTGACGGCAACCTGCAGTTCGGCGATGTTGCTGTTTTTATGAATTTGCAGGTGAAAAATAGCATCGTCGATCTTGCCTCGCGCGTGGATGAACTCGATGAAGATATCGTCGGTGAAGTGCTCATGAAGCATGACAGCGGGCTGTATGTTCTTGCAGCGCCGCCAAGACCCGAGATGGCAGATGAGATTCAAGCCAGCCAAGTGCGAACCGTGCTACGATTTTTGAGGATGCACTTCGCTTATATTGTTGTCGATAACAGCTCGACGATGGACGACATCACACTGGCCGTTCTCGACATGGCAGATCTGCTCATGGCCGTCGCAACTACGGACATCCCTTCGATCAAGGATGCTAGATTGTTGTTTGACTTGCTTAACGTCCTCGAATTTCCAAAAGAAAATATTATGTTTGTGCTAAATAAAACCGACCGGCGATCCGGTATAACTTCAGAAGCCGTGGCCGAGAATTTAAGACAGGTTGTCGAAGGCGAAATTCCGCTTGATGATCGCACCGTCGCGACCACAGTTAATAGAGGCGAACCACTGCTTCTCGGAGACAAGAGCCGCCCAATTGCTCGTAATATGCTTGATCTTTTGGCGACGGTAAAGCAGCGCCTGATTGCTGAAGAGCTGTCTAGCGAAAAGATAGTCGAAAAGGAACGTTCACGTGTGTTTGGTCGATAGGTACATCGTGATGGTAGATGAGAAAAGGCTAGGAGGACTGTAAATGTCTTTGTTGAAACGAATTGAAAAGGGCCAGGCAGACCAAGCGCCATTTACGCAAGACGAACAAGAACAAGGGAATGGCGCCGTGAGCGGAATGAACCCTCGCAAAGTAGCCCCTCCTGGCCCAGCCCAACGAGGTACCTATTTGGATTTGAAAATCCGAGTGCAGAACAAGCTTCTGGCCGAACTTGATCCGTCAATGGATGTAAGCCAGACCGTCGAGGTGAGGCACACCATTGAGGAACTTTATGAAAATATCCTTGCCGAGGAACGGATCGTGCTTTCGCGACCGGAGCGTCGCAGATTATTCGAGCAGATTGTTGCGGAAATTCTCGGCCTGGGGCCGATCGAGCCTCTGCTGGCGGATGATACAATCACCGAGATAATGGTGAATGGGGCCAAGAATATATACATTGAGCGTGGCGGTAAAATTTTTCGCCACTCTGCCACGTTTGAGAGCAATGAGCACCTCATGCGCATCATTGATCGAATTGTTGCGCCCCTCGGCCGTCGAATCGATGAATCGAGCCCCTATGTCGATGCCCGACTCCCTGATGGGTCCCGAGTCAACGCTGTCATTCCTCCTATATCGCTTGTCGGACCTATCCTTACCATTCGTAAATTCTCAAAGAACCCGATCACTATCGAACAGTTGATTGATTTTGGGACAATCACTGCCGAGGTGGTTGAATTTTGTAAAGCCGCCGTTATCGCCCGGATAAACATCATAATTTCCGGTGGCACCGGCTCAGGAAAAACGACCTTGTTGAATGTTATTTCACAATACATTCCACCTGACGAGCGTATTGTAACCATCGAAAATGCGGCTGAGCTCCAGCTCAGGCAGGAACATGTCGTGACGCTCGAATCGCGGCCCCCGAATATTGAAGGGCGAGGTGAAGTTAGCATCCAAAATCTGGTGGTAAACTCACTACGTATGCGCCCCGATCGGATTATTGTTGGAGAAATTCGAGCAGAGGAAGCTCTGGACATGTTGCAGGCAATGAATACGGGTCATGAAGGATCGATGACAACGGCGCACTCGAATAGTCCGCGAGACTCGCTCTCCCGTATTGAGACGATGACTCTTATGGCGGGAATGGATTTGCCGATACGCGCTATTCGAGAGCAAATCGCCTCCGCCCTGGAGCTCGTAATTCATCTTGGGCGTATGCGTGATGGGACACGAAAAGTAACCCATATCACCGAAATCCAAGGGATGGAAGGCGACATCATCACGATGACGGATATTTTTGTTTTCGAACAAACAGGCCTCGAAGATGGAAGGGTTATCGGCCGATTGCGGCCAACAGGCTTGCGTCCAAAATTCATGGATAAGATTGAGGCGGCCGGCATTCACCTCCCGGCGTCTATTTTCGGCGTGGGTGAAAGGTCAAGGTATTAAACAATAATGGATGCAAATGGAATTGTAATTGTCGCTGCCGGACTCGGCGTTCTGCTACTGGTTGCGGGCCTAATTCTCGGTCGCACGAGTCCCTCTGTCGTCGAGGAACGGCTGGGGCGCTATTCAGAAACCGGGACAATGATGGGGGGGACATTTGTAAGTGGAGATGTCGCTAGTTCCGGTCCTTCCGCGCTATCCGACTTCTTTAATCAGCTCGGTGAAGGGACGGACCTCTTCGGAAAGATATCCCGCTCTCTTGCCCGGGCGGATATAAAACTGCGCGCGGCTGAGTATTTATTTCTAATAGCGAACTCTGCAATCGGCATGGGAATTGTAGGATTTATCCTCACGCGCACGTTTGCATTTGCCATTCTCGCTGCCATTTTTGGATTATTCATCCCACCGATTTATGTCGCACGCGCGCAGAAAAAGCGTCTTACAATGTTCGATAATCAGCTTGGCGATATGCTCAACCTGACGGTAAACGGTCTCAGAGCAGGTTACTCCACAATGCAAGCTATGGAAGCCGTAAGCCGTGAACTTCCCTCGCCAATTTCGGATGAGTTTCGCCGCGTGGTTCAAGAGATGCAGCTTGGTCTTACAATGGAAGATGCGCTCGAGCATCTTCTGCGCAGGATCACCAGTGATGATCTCGATCTTGTTGTCACGGCGATTACGGTTCAACGTGAAGTAGGTGGTAACCTCGCCGAAATCCTCGATATAATCTCCTTTACAATCCGTGAAAGAGTCCGTATCAAAGGCGAAATCGCCTCGCTTACCGCGCAGGGCCGTGCGACGGCTTGGGTTATATCTGGCCTGCCAATTGCACTGATGTTGCTGCTTTTTATAATTAATCGCGAGTATATGATGCAGTTCTTTAATCCGGAGACTAGAAATTGCGGCATTCCGCTATTGATGGTCGCCGGCATCATGGTGATCACTGGATTTGGGATCACACAGAAAATAGTCGCCATCGATATCTAGAGAACTGCATCTTGCTGACAACGCATGTTTCCGGTTGCAGGATGTAAAAAATAGGATACTTATTGTCAGATTAGAGTAGGAGCGTAAGCATGACGCCTTTATTATGGTTTCTGATAGCCGCATTCATGTTTTTCTTATTTCTCGCCATGTTGGTGATTGCGGGATTGAAAGCACCTGAAGCAAACGATCCTATCGCCGAGCGCCTGGCAGAATTAGGAATGCGCGAAGAGGTCATGACCTTAGAGGAGATTGAGTTATCTCAGCGCTTCTTTGATCGTATTGTGCTGCCAGCCTTTAATCGCGTAGGTAGTTTTGCGTCTAAATTCACACCGAAAGCAACCCTGCAGAGCGCACGCCATCGATTGGATATGGCCGGCAATCCAATGCAAATGGATCCTGCCTTTTTCTTGGGGTTGCGCTTTATTTTAGCCGTTGTATTTGGTGTACTTATCATCACCATGTATTTGCTCGGCGGTCGTAATATGGCGCAAGGTTTGGGCTTTGCGGCATTGTTCACGATTATTGGCTTCTTTTTCCCAGATCTTTGGTTATCGGGTCGCATAAAGTCCAGGCAAAAAACGGTGTTTCGGTCTATGCCCGACGCCTTGGATTTACTGACCATATGTGTTGAAGCTGGTCTTGGATTTGACGCTGCATTGTCCAGGGTTCATAAAAAATGGGAGAATGACCTCTCCCTCGAATTCGGTCGGGTGATTCAGGAAATTAGACTGGGAAAGCTCCGCAGGGATGCGCTGCGAGCCATGTCGGAGCGGTTGGGTGTTCCCGAAATGACTAGTTTTGTTGCCGCGGTCATTCAATCGGATCAATTGGGTGTTAGTATGGCGAAGGTTCTGCGCATTCAGTCTAATCAGATGCGCGTGCGTCGACGCCAAATGGCGGAAGAAGAAGCACACCGCGCGCCCATTAAAATGGTTTTCCCCATTGCGCTTCTAATATTCCCGTCCATCATGATTATTCTCCTGGGACCTGCGGCGATGTTGCTGATTAACTCACCTATGGCCGCACTTTTTTAGGCAGCTCCCCAGGTTTGCGACCAGTTTCTACAAGCTAGGGGGTATATTCCTTGGCGTGGATTTACGACCAAAACCCTCAAAAATATGCTCCGTGATTGGTGGATCTCGAGTGTCAATCTGCTGTTTCCGCCACATTGTGCGGGATGCGGAAATTCGGGCACCGATTGGTGTGTACATTGCGATAATGAAACTGTAAGAATAGAAAAACCCTTCTGCCTGCGATGTGGGCGACCTCATTCTCAAGTTGTTCGAAAATGTAGCTCCTGCTTTGAATATCCAGATAAACTGAGGGTTCGTTCCTACGCCCGCTATCAAGGATCTTTGATCAAGGCGCTCTTGCAGCTTAAGTATCGTCCGAATCGGAGACTAAGCGCTCTCATGGCCCGCTGGTTGGCAGAAGTGCTAGAAGCTGCAAATTGGCAAGCAACCTTGGTAGCTGCGGTGCCACTTAGCAGTAAGCGGCGTAGGTCTCGCGGATACAATCAATCCGCGCTTATTGCAAGGGAACTTTCAGCAATTATGGGCTTGGCGTATGCTTCGCGGGCAATATCCCGGAGGCGCCAAACGAAATCTCAAGTGGGGCTGGACCCCAGCGCGCGTTGGCAAAACGTTCACCAGGCATTTCGAGCACAGCCTACTCAGGTGGATGGCCATGCGATTATTCTGGTTGATGATTTGATCACTACTGGAGCAACCTTATCCGCGTGCGCTGAAGCGTTAGTGCATGCCGGCGCGCGCATGATCTATGGCCTTACGGTAGCACGCGCATAGTCTGTGCCCAAGAGATCCCGTCGTCACCGATAAGGAGTTAACTTAATGGTCGAAGTACAAATCAATGTTAATAACCTGAAATTGGACGAGCGCTTGAATGACTACATCACGAAGAAAGTTGCCAAACTCGATCGTTACCTGGATATACTCGTGGAAGCACAGGTGGATCTTAATTACGCAGAAACTGCACGTAATGCAAATGACAGGTATGTGGCTCAGATCACGATAAGGGGAAAAGGAGTCCATCTCCGCGCAGAAGAACGAACGGATGATATGTTTGCCTCCGTGGATGCGGTATTGAATAAATTGTCTCGTCAGATCGAACGTTACAAGGGTAAACATTGGCGCAAGCGCGGTGATGGGAAATCGATGAAAGATATTCCTGGAACCCTGGCGCTGGAGGAAGAAGATTCGCAGGAGCAGGGGGATATCATCGCGCGACGAAAACGGATGTTTTTAACCCCGATGGACGAACTGGAGGCCATCGAGCAAATGGCTCTTTTGGATCATCTGAACTTCTTCGTATTTTTGGATGCCGACACAAACCATGTCAATATTCTTTACCGCCGCGTGGATGGAAAACTTGGATTAATCGAATCTGAAACCTAGCAATTCATGCGCAGCACACCAATTCGAATGCAACCATCGCGAAAACTTTGTTACCATTTATGCACGCACTGCTAATGATTCCCCCGTCGGGCGCTTCTCGCCTGGAATATTGGCTGGCCGAGGGACGCCGAGAAGCAGCGCGCCATATTGTGAAAATTCTACAGGCTTTTGTTCCAAGTATTCCCGTCCACATCCTTACTGCTGAGGCGGATGATCGCAAGGTTTTTGGAGAGGCTTCGGTCGCCTCGATTGAAATATCCCAAACCCCATTTCATTTTGGAGAAGCGCTTTCTGCTTTTATCCGGGATAAACAGCCGGAAACAGTGCTCTATTTTGGAGCAGGCAGCGCGCCTCTGGTTTCCTTTGAGTTGATTGAGCAAGCCCTCTCGATTGTAGCTGCGTCGAAACGTCCAAAAGCCTATGTCAATAATTTCCACTCGACAGATTGGGCAATTTTTAATCACCCCCAAGAAATCATGGGCATGCAGGAGCGATTGCCGCAGGATAACCAAATGGGGTGGGTGATGAAACACGAAGCTGGTTTCGATATCTCCGTCGCGCCATTTACCTCGGGGACCAGCATAAATATTGACACTCCTATGGATCTATTGATGATCGCAATGCATCCGCGCATGGGATTGCCCTACAAGGCTATGGTCCCCGATTACGCGCAGGGAGCAGTTAAGCGAATGGAGGCATTCGTGCAGGTTATGCAAAAACCGGGAAATACGATTTCCATTATCGGAAGATCATCATCCCGTGTTTGGGCGATACTCGAACAAAAGACAAAGTTGTGGTTTCGTGTATTTGTCGAAGAGCGTGGGATGATCGCCAGCGGGCGGAGGGAAAGAGGGAAAGTACGTTCCCTGGTTGGGCAAATGGTGAAACAAATGGGACATGTGGAGTTTGTACGGCAGCTCGCTTCCATTTGTGATGGTGTACTTTGGGATACCCGAGTTTGGATGGGGCATCAGGGAATTTGGCCACCACAAAAGGATCGCTTTGCATCCGATCTCGGATTGACGGAAGAAATTCAAGATCCGACTTTGAAATCACTGACCCAGGCTGTGATTGGGGCAGATATCCCCATCATTACAGGGGGACATGGCGTGGTTTCAGGAAATATTCTTGCACTCCTCGAATATCTTGAGGGTGCATGAAATTACCATCCCACGAGAAATGGTTGCCACTCTTCATTTTTAGGTAGATGGGAACCGTAGAGGTAACTGGCCGATGCTCGAGGCTCGCGTGGCTGCTTGCGCAAGGCCATCCTCGCTTCGCGCAGAGTTCTGCCCCCCTTCCTGCGATTGCAATCAGGGCAGGAGGTTACAAGGTTGGACCAAGTGTATTCCCCGCCTCGATAGCGCGGCATAATGTGGTCGATGGTTAAGCCCTTGGAGTGGGTTCCACAATATTGGCAGATATGGTCATCACGCCGAAATATCTCATGTTTGGTGAGTTTCACACGCGGCCGAGGTCGTTTGATCATATACCCCAGGCGGATCACGGATGGACGGGGGTAACTTAATCGCACCGTATGAACTACCCCGCGACCGTTGACGAGCATCTTCGCTTTTCCTGAAATTAGAAAGCGAAGCGCTCGCCGAGTCGTACATACATTGAGGGGTTCATAATTGGCATTTAATAACAATACCGGCATGTTCATTGATCTAAGAACCTCAATATCGGCGGATTATATCATCAAGATTAGGCGAAGCCATTGAGGAAATGAAGCATGCGCGGCCTCGTAAAGATGCAGATCCGTTCGTAGAATGTGGAGGGTTCAGCCTATACGAATCGGTGTCTGATCTCGGAGCTGACAAAATCCAATATGGTCACTGTGATAATAATAAACCAAACCGCAATCCCCGCGGCTTTGAAATCAGAAATTCGCATCCATTGGATAAGCAAAAATCCAATGCCCCCGCCGCCCACCAACCCAATGATGGTTGACAAGCGCACATTAATATCCCAACGGTAGATAGTGAAGGAGACAAACGGGGGGATGATTTGCGGGATTACGGCAAATATTACAATTTGAATCCAATTTGCCCCTGTCGCTTGAATGGCTTCGATCGGTCCTGTATCGATGGACTCGATCGCTTCGGAATACAGCTTACCAAGCGCGGCGATGCTGTGCAATGTGAGGGCAACTATTCCGGCAAACGGCCCAAGACCAACCACTGCCACAGCTATGACTGCCCAAATGAGCGGTTCCACGGAGCGGACGATGTTTAACAGGGATCGAACCACAAAGTAGATCGCTAAAGTGGCCGAGCTGCCGTCCATTAGATTTCTTGCGGCGATGAAACTAAGGGGCAATGCGAGCACAATTCCAAATAGTGTAGCCATCATTCCCAAGAAAATAGTCTCGATCATCTTACTCATCGCTAACAGCAGCTCAGTCGAAGGTCCTATTGCACCAGTCGCTGAAAGTTGACGTGCCCTTACCTTCCAAATCAACGATTTATCGGCGGCGCTGTTGGGGATGAGGCGGTAGGGCATGACGATGTCAAGTTCAAAGCCTCCATTTTCATCGGTTGTGATGGTGATATACTCTCCGCCTTGTCGCTGCCGAAAGATATTGTTTACCGGATCTTGCCAGAGGATATCCACTTCTGTGTTAGGTGTAAGATTGCCAGCGACAAGCGTAAGTATTGATCCTTGCGTTCCATCTTCCAGACTTAAATTTCCGCATGTTGGACTGGCGGTCAACCATGCCGAATCTGGTGTCTGTTCACTTTGTGGTGGAGGGTTATCATCACAGGGGATTTTGATTTCCTGGATACCCAGTGTCTCGCTGGCATCCCGGGAAATGGCTCGAGCCCAGGGCCACATGATCTGCCCCAATCGAAATTTCGCATCCCCAATCTCGCGGATAAATAGGCCCACATCGATATCGCCTATTTGCCAGCCGAGAACAAAGAAGCAAATCAAAACCACGGAGAACGGGGCCAAAGAGTTTCGGGCAGTTCTATCCCTGGCGAGGCGATAGGCATCGCCGACGATAACTATATAGAGCAGAACAACCGCAACGGTCGCCAGGATTAAGATCGGCTCGAGCTGAAACGAGCGCGTTATTTTATCGAGGAGCTCTTCCTGTCTCCGTCCAACCTGGCTGATCCTCGAATAGAGCAGGGGGACGATCGATCCCATGCTGAGCATTAAGAGCAGGCCGCGTTGATAAGATCGGGCAAGGATATGGCCTAGGCCAGGGATTATCAGCGAAATAATGGCGGCGGCAGGAGCAGGGACGAGGCTAGTTTTGCGTTCTGCAAGGGCGTTTTTTATGGGCAGATTCATTGATCATCACTATTCAGATCGCCCGTCAAATCTCCGACGCGCTCGGCATCCGCGCCGTAGATTTCTCTAAATTGCTTGTCTGTCATCCCGCGGATCTCGGCTTTTGCACCGCGATACACAATCTCTCCCTCACGCAGCCCAATCACACTTGAGGCATAACGTTGCACAAGATCCAGATAGTGCAAACTACAAATAATAGTTATGCCGTCTTCCTGATTCAGCCGTTCAAGATGCTCCATAATGGAGTGCGCCAAAACCGGATCGAGACTGGCGACAGGTTCATCCGCCAAGATCATGCGCGGTTCTTGCATCAGCGCGCGGGCAACGCCAACGCGTTGCTGCTGCCCGCCGCTCAATTCATCGGCACGCTTGTCGGCTTGATCCAATATGCCCAAGCGGTCCAATGCGGCGAACGCCAGCTGGCGATCATCTTCCGAAAAGCGACCAAAGAGACTCTGCCAGGACGAGGTGTAGCCGAGTCTTCCAGCGAGAACATTGGTGAGCACAGACGAGCGTTTCACCAAATTAAAGTGCTGAAAAACCATCCCAATCTTACGTCGCACGACACGCAGATCTTCTCCCTCAATTTGAGCAAGATCCACTCCATCCCAAAGAATTTCACCTTCGGTGGGATCAATCAAGCGATTGATGCAGCGCAGCAAGGTTGATTTGCCGGAGCCACTGAGCCCGATCACGACCAGAAATTCACCATCGGGGATAGAAAAACTAACATTTTTTACGGCGACCGTGCCATCATCATAAATCTTGGTTAAATTACGAACCTCAAACATGCATTACTCCGCTGTATAGAAAAAGGGGGGACAAGCGATCTTGTCCCCCCTTAGTACTTCAACCTAATTTCTGAACGAACAACGTGTGATCAATTCCTAGAGATCCCCGGGTGAAACTCCTGCCGCATCCAGAATTTGACGGAACGGATCATAGAAGGAATCCCCGTGTTCCTCAAGTGAGGACCATGCATAGGCCTCATCCAGTGCTGCCAATCCTTCGTCGCTGTCCAGGAGTGTCAATATACCAGCGGTTATCTGGGATTTGAGCTCCTCGGAAAGGCTGGGAACGAACTGAACGCCGTCATTGGGAATATTTTCGGTCTGGAAAATTACTTTGATAACTTCCATCACGTCGGGAAATTCTTCCTCAATCGAACCTCTGGCGTCAACAAAGGAAGCTCCGGCCTCACAATCGCCCTCATAGACACCAGCCACGGAGGCATCATGCGAGCCCGCATCTCGCGGATTTACGGAGACCCCAACACCTTGAAGCTCCAAATTGGGGATTATCCAACTGCTTGTGCTAAATTGGTCAGCGCGGCAGAAGGTAACTCCGTCGAGTTCGGAAATCTCGTTGATACCGCTGTCCTCACGGACGAAGATCTGGCCGTTGTAGGTTGAGCTGCCAAACCTTACCGAGACCAGAGCCGCTTCAGCGCAGCCTCTATCGGCAGCAAGAATGTAGGAAAACGTGTTCAATGCACCAATGTGCGCCCTTGGAGGGTCAGCACACATCGCCTCGATTGCGGCAGTGTTATCGGTCGCTACAATTACGTCGATGAACAGGCCGGTGTCGTCAGCGATGAGATCTGCCATGGCTTCTCCACCGGCGGTCACTCGGGCAACTTCTCCTGAGGGTACAAGCACCCATACGAGCGGGTTTTCCTCAGATCCAAGTTCTGCTTCTCCAGCGCACGCACCGAGCACAAGTGCGCCTACGATAAGCAATCCTAGGGCAAATATGGTTTTGCGGTTCTTTGGCATGGTCCTTCCTTCCTCCTCAAATAGATTACTAAATTTGTGAAACGGGGGGTGTCCAGAATATGTCTAATTCACGAGATAAGGATGATGTGGATATCCCACCTCCTCTCTGACAAGATCAAGCGATTAATCCATGGCGAATTATAAAATGAATCAATCAGAATCTCAATCTTGTATGTTTCCTTTAGGAATATTAAAATGAGCCTATGGATTCAGTTCGCTATCAAGAGGCGTTGGATTACCTCTACAGTTTCATTGATTATAGCATCGAACGGAGCTTCAGATACTCACCGGAGTTGTTTGAGTTATCCAGAGTATCCGACTTGCTCAGCAGGTTGGGTAACCCGCATACTCAATATCCCAGCGTTCATATTGCAGGCACAAAAGGCAAAGGATCCGTGGGTGCGTTTATCGAGTCGTGTCTGCGCTCCGCGGGTCTGCGAACCGGCTTGTATACCTCGCCTCACCTTCAGCACTTCACAGAGCGCATTCGGGTGAACGGTAGTGAGATCGAGAAGCCAGAGCTCGTCGAGCTGGTCGACGAAATAAAAGACATCGTTCCTCAGGTTCCGGATCTCACCACCTATGAGTTGATTACGGCGATGGGCTTCCTGTACTTTGCCCATCAAGAAATTGATATTGCCGTTTTGGAAGTTGGCCTGGGTGGCCGGCTGGATGGAACGAATGTCATTACGCCGCTGACCTCGGTCATTACGTCGATATCTTATGATCATATGCACCTTCTTGGAAACAGGCTCTCCGATATCGCCAGCGAGAAGGCAGGAATTATCAAGGAGGGAATACCTGTCGTGAGTTCTCCGCAGCAGTATGAAGTTGAAGTCCTGCTCAAGGAACAGGCGCGCCAGAAAAGCGCTCCCCTGGTTTTGGTGGGTCGGGACTTGTTATTCGCATCATTGGAGCATTCGCTGGCAGGCCAAAGTTTTTATCTTTGGTCAGCGGAGGAGCAGGCCTCAATGAATGCTTACATCGAGTCTGGAAATACGGGCGGCTGGTCGCCAGCTCGATTTGAGACATCTCTGCTGGGATATCATCAAATTAGCAATGCTGCAACCGCATATGCCGCCATCAAAGAAATCGAAAAAGCGGGATTTGAAATCGATGAACGTGCGATCCGCGAGGGATTTCGGAATACTACCTGGCCAGGTCGCTTCCAAGTTCTTTCACGAACGCCGACAGTGGTCGTCGATTGTGCGCATAACCGAGATTCAGCACTCAAGTTGCGAATTGCACTTGATGACTATTTTCCAGGACAAAATGTAACCCTCATCTTCGGTGCCTCCGAAGACAAGGATATCGCCGGAATCCTTACGGAATTAATGCCGCGTGCTTCACGCGTCGTATTGACGCAAGCCGTCCACCCACGCGCGGCGAGCCCAGAATTTCTGAAGGAGTTTACGCGTACTTATGGCCGAGCGGTAGAGTTGATATCTCCAGTATCCGCGGCATTCGATGCCGTGATGAAGTCAGTTGCCGAGGATGAGGTCGTCCTGGCCACAGGCAGCTTGTTTGTTGTTGGCGAAATCCTGGAGCATTGGGATGAATTAAAACAATCGAAGGATTCAATCTTATCTTCCGAAGAATCCTGAAATCAAATTGGAGGGTCCCCAAAGGGCTTCGGAGAGCATAGGTGTCTTTGGGGTGACTCATGGCGGGGAGTAGAATGGGCTTCCATTTGATATTTTCCCTCGCCAAGAGGATCATTATCTTCGGGCAACACCCCGCTTAAAATTCCTCGGGAACGCGGATCTGTAAATCGGCAATATTTTAGGATATAGTAACAAGGCAAAGGGAGTTCTGTTTGGAACCTCGAATTTGGATCTTAAAGACGATTTTATTGCTCCTTTCCCTTAGCGCGTGCGCGCGCGCTCGGCTTCCCGAACCAGAAATTACGGATCTTGTCGCTAATGCTGATCGCCCGCCGAAAGCGACGCAGCCCACATTTGATTCACAGGACCAAGTCGTAGATCAAGAGTATGCCGTTATTTGGGTTCAGGCCGGGGAAAAGTTGGCGCTTCGCCAACCTGCGGGAATTTCGGGAATTGTGGTTGAGAATTTAGATTGGAAGATGAGGGAGATTGAGCTGACGGGGAATACAACCCTCTTGGGAAGCTCCTTGTGGGTCGAAGTTGTCTCCACTGACGAGGACGGAGGCTGGGTCAACTCCTGGAATCTCACGGAGGCCGTTTCACAAAGTGATTTTTGTGCTGATTCGAGAGTGATCGAATTGCTTACTACATTTCGAAGACTCATCGAAGCAAAAGAATATGTTAATCTGTACAAGCTGATTAATCCGGATAGAGGCTTGAGCTTCCGACTTAACTGGTATTCTCCCGACATTAATGTGTCTCGGGAGATGGTTATCGATTTATTTAACAACTTGGAGCCGATAGAGTGGGGAACGATGGCGGATAGTGGGCTTTCTGTCGTTGGGCCGTTCCAAGAAGTCATTTACCCGAAATTGATCGACGTCATCCTGCAATCCCCTGAGTATACGTGCAATCAACTCCAATCCGGTAATACTGCCAATGAACCCATTTGGCCAGATGAATTTGTAAACTTAAATTTCTACGGCGCCTATCGACCGGCAATTAATGGAAATGACTTCGACTGGAGAACATGGGCAATCGGAATCGAATACGTCCAAGGCGTGCCCTTTATTTCCGTAATGATCCATTACAGCAGCGAGCTGTAAATCGGCAAGGTCATCAAGCGGCCACCGGCTCCTTAAGCGCTATGGCCTCCAGGAGATTGATCAGTTCATTCTTCCAGTGGGGGTTTTCGCGCGTCGCTAACCACAGTCCTCGTCTGCTGATACGAATATTGGGGCTGTAGCCCGTAAGTAAATCCCTGGATAATTCCTGGGGAAGTTGAATAAGGATTTGTTTATTATCCATCGATATCCCCAGGACCTTGCCCCGCGAAGCAATGATACGAATTTTCAATTGAAACAGAAGATTATCTACCTCTTCCGGTGGCTCGCCAAAGCGATCA
The DNA here is from genome assembly GCA_022561215.1 of Chloroflexota bacterium. Taxonomy (GTDB): domain Bacteria; phylum Chloroflexota; class Anaerolineae; order Anaerolineales; family E44-bin32; genus JADFRQ01. Next base: position 62,457 of record JADFRQ010000006.1, read on the forward strand.
TCAAGCTCATTTCTGATTGCTTTTATTTCATCTTCCGATCGAAATTCGGCTAAGCGCCGGTACAATTGGAGCCGCAATTCTCGCTCGGAAACATAATCCGAGGGGATTGCACTGGCTATCGGAAGCTCCACCGTAACCGCAAGCGGCATCAAACTTTGCGGCAGTATATTCGTTGCCGGAATGGGGTGATCACTCTTTGCGCGCACGGCGGCGGCGAGCAGCTTGGTATAGAGGTGAAATCCAACGGCTGAAATATGCCCGTGCTGGCGGGTTCCCAAAATGTCGCCTGCGCCGCGCAGCTCCAAATCACGCATGGCGATTGAGTATCCTGCGCCAAGCTGGGAATGTTGGCTAAAAATTTCCAATCGTTGGTAGGCATCGTCATTCATTCGTAACGTGGGATGGCGGAGAAAATAGGCATAGGCGCGCGCCGCCCCTCTGCCAACTCGGCCTCGAAGTTGATAAAGCTGCGTCATCCCGAATCGATCCGCGCGATCAACGATCAATGTGTTGGCGTTTGGAATGTCGAGACCCGACTCAATAATCGACGTACTGACAAGAACCTCGATCTCGCCGCGCGTAAAACTTTCCATCACGTCGGCCAATTGATCTTCGGGCATTTGACCATGCGCAATGGCGAAATTTGCCTCCGGAACGAGAAGCTCCAAACGCTTCTTCATCGCACCGATGGTAAGCACACGATTGTGGACAAAAAAAGTTTGTCCGCCGCGATCCAATTCTCGGAGAATTGCCTGACGAATAACCCCAGGATCATAAGGCCCAACTTTGGTGATTACCGGAAGACGTTCTTCGGGAGGTGTATTAATTGTTGAAATGTCGCGTACTCCGGTAAGAGCCATATACAAGGTTCGTGGAATAGGAGTAGCCGTCATTGTCAGTACGTCAACTTCAGTCCGTTTCTGTTTCAGGTATTCCTTGTGTGTCACGCCAAAACGTTGTTCTTCATCGATTATTAACAATCCTAAATCATGGAAAGTTACATCGTCTTGAAGCAGTCGATGGGTGCCAATCACGATGTCAACCTCATTCTTTGCAATAAGTTCCAGGATTGCTCGAATTTCGGCACGGCTGCGGAAACGCGAAAGCATTTCGATTTCGACCGGAAACGCCGAGAGTCTTTGCCGGAAAGTGTTGTAGTGTTGTTGGGCGAGAACAGTCGTTGGAACGAGCATCGCAACTTGTTTGCCGTCCATGACGGCCTTGAATGCCGCTCGGAGTGCAACCTCTGTCTTTCCGTAGCCTGCATCGCCGCAAACAAGGAGGTCCATCGGTTGCTGGCGTTCCATGGCAGATTTCACAGCTTCGATCGCGCGCAGTTGCTCCTCTGTTTCGATATGCGGGAAGGAGGCTTCAAGTTCCTGCTGCCATGCAGTGTCTTTCGAAAAAGCATGTCCGACAATTTTTGAGCGACTGGCATAGAGCTCCAGAAGATCTTCCGCAATCTCTTCCACGGCTTCCTTGGCTTTGGTTTTTTGCCGCTGCCATTCGCGCGATCCCAATCGAGAAAGTTTTGGCTGCGAACTATCTGCGCTCACGTAGCGCGTAATCCGATCGGCCTGATGGATGGGCACGTAAACCTGATCACCTTCAGCATGCTCGACCAGCAAATACTCACGCGTCAAATCATCCAGAGTCCGTTGGACAAGACCCAAAAAGCGGCCTATGCCGAAGTCGACATGCACCACGATATCGCCCTTCTTCAGGTCTGCGTATTGACTTTCCGGGATCCTGGCGCTTGCAGACGATCTTCGGCGAGTTCGCGGACGAGTCCAGCCGAATATTTCTGCGTCGCTGAGCAAATGAATCATGCTGCCTTCTGATTGGCGCAGAGACCAACCCTCCGAAAGCGCCCCCTGAATAAACGCGACGCTGCCGGGGGTGATTTCGGATGGCACTTGCCGGTGAACAAAGGCCTCGGGAACCTCCTCTGAGTACAACTCGACCAGACGCGGGGCCTGGCGGCTCACAACAATGACACTTTCATGCATAACCGTCCTGCTACCAATGTGGTCCATCAATGGGCGCAGCTGGCCGCCAAAGCGTGGTCCAGGCGAAAACGAATCGGAAATATTTTTAGCGCCAGGATCGGCGAACGCTATTTGGCCCAGATCAACGAGAATATTTTCGTCAAATGATTCAAGAACTTCGGTTTGGGTGACATAGGGAAGGGGAGTATTTTGGGGTAGGAACTGTTTAACTTCGGGCTGATTTCGTAGCTCGATAGCCTGTTCTTCGAATTCCTCAATCGCATCAACCAGATTCGCCCGATCATCCACGAGGATTATTCCACCTGAGGGAATGAAGTCCAGAAGGCTCGCAGCTTGTGGGTTCATCCAGGGTAAAAAATATTCTTGTAGGGCATGCGCTTCTTGTTGCAGTTTTGGCGCAAGGAATTTTTTCCAATCGTCTTGGAAAAGTCCTGGAAGGCCCTCGCGCGCGGGCGTTATGAAAGCAGAATGTGTTTTACGAATTGAGAGCTGTGAAGCAGGATCGAAGGAACGGATCGAATCAATTTCATCTCCGAAAAGTTCAATACGGATGGGATTCATCCTGGTGGGTGGCCAAATATCGATAATGCCACCGTGACGATTAAACTGGCCTGCTTCAGCGACGATCGAAGCCGGTTCATAGCCTGCCCTTATCAGAAAATTAAGGAAATGTTCCAAGTTGATCTCGGCGCCAACATTTATCAGTTTTGTATTTTTGATAAATATTTCCGGTGAAATTGTTCGCTGCATCATCGCCCGTATAGGTGCAAGGATAATTTGAGGCCTGAGGATTGTCTTGGAGGGCGAAGATCCCTCTCGCCTACTATTGATCAAGACGGCTAATGCCGAAATACGTTCCCGTCTCGTTCTTGATCCCCAGGCCGTTTGTTCATAAAACAGAGGGCCGGGGGTAGGGAAGGGATATATTTCGAGTTTGGGGTCCCACACAATCAGCTCTTCGGAAAGAGAAAGAAATCGCTCTGCCCTAGATACCAGGTAAAGAATCGGCTGAGGATGGTCATTTGCCAAAGAGGCTGCCAGGATTGGGCGGATGGATTCTTGCAGGCCTAGGGAAATGGATTGAGGCTCACCATCTTGGATCGACTTAAGCAACACCTTGTACTCGGGGATTGCTTGAAATTGCGGACGCAAGTTCGAAAGATCCATTAATGGTCGGTCTTACTATTGTAACGCGTCATCGCGGCATCAATTCCGTCGCCAATCATAGAAATTACGCAGGATTGGGCGGTATCCAAAATGCTTTCTACACTTAGTCTTTCATCATCACCGAATGCCTCGAGCACATAGGCCGCAGCGTCCTTGCGCCCCGTAGGGCGACCAATGCCCAAGCGCATGCGCGGAATATCGGGTGTGCCCAATGCGCTGAGTATGGATTGCATGCCTTTGTGTCCCCCAGAGCCCCCTTTAGGCCGCAGACGGATGTACCCGAGTGGCAGGTCGAGATCATCGAAAATGATAAGCAAGTTGCTCATCGGTACCCGAAAATAACGCGCGATCGGAGCGACAGATCGACCAGAGATATTCATGAAGGTTTGCGGTTTTGCAAGGTATATGCGCCGGCCCTCGATCTTGGCATTGGCAATTAATGCATCTGCTCGCACCTTGTTAAATCGAGTGTCCAAATTGTTTGCCAATTTATCCAACAGCATGAATCCGATATTGTGACGATCAAACCGATAACGTCGGCCTGGATTTCCTAATCCAACCAAGAGGTAGGGCGCTGAATTGCTGGTCATTTTTCCCTGCGCACTCTTCTGCGAAGTCGACGGTTTTTCCAAAATAACGATTTCATTTTAATGGAGGCGATCCAATATTGTTGAACGGGTCTGATTCGAATAAATAGCGCGAGAAGCGCCAACAATGATCCGCTGATTGCGCCGCCAAGGAGAAAGGCTTGCAACATGTCACTATTCCAACTTTCTCATAAATTATGCGTAATTTCACCAAGACAATAAGCTCAAGCTTGATCATACACTTGTTACTGTCGCAGACGACTCCATCTTTATTTGCGGGCCAAAAGAAGGCAATCTCATAGTTTAACATGTGCGATACACACGGTCAACGCGCATCGAATTTGCAGATGCTTGAAAAGCAGTACTTTATTATTCCAAGCCATATTTGGACCGAATTTGGGTTGACTACGGCATAAACAACCATTAGAATTCGGCTCAAAAGCGTGGGCTATCCCCATTCTCAGGAGGTGGTCCTTTTGTTCTGAATGGGTGTACATGCAGTGAGCGGGCGAGGGATATTAACGCTACGTTTCCCAATCTTTTAACCGGTAGCTGATTCGGACAAGGCGGGCACAGAATGGCAGAAAAAGACGAAACATCCAGAAACGACTCTGTCTTGGAGGAGATGATATCGCTGGAAGGCGGAACAATTGAATCCGTGGAAGCGGATAGCGTTCAAATCAACCAGGGTGGAGTGAGATCGATTGTCGCCACGGACGTTGAGCTCAATCGCGGGAGTGCTCTTACCATTCAAGCCGAAAATGTTTCCATGCAAGGCTCAGCTGCGTTTGTAACCCAAGCGGAAACGATTGCATCGACGGAAAGCAGCACATTTTCTTCCATAAGTGAAGTTGCCAATATTCGTGAGTCGAGGATTGGGGTTGTCATCGCAAAAGAAGCGAGAATGGAAAACAGCACAGCCGTCGTGCTTCTTGCACGTCAGGTGCATGGCTCAGTCGAAACTGTATTGGATACGCGTGGTGCTGCACTGGCTGGAATCGTAGCTGGAATTTCAGTTGGTCTGGTCCTCTTTGTCGGAAATTTGCTCTCCCGTCGTAGATAGACCTGTTACAATCCGATGTTATGCGTGAAACCCACGCCCGAGGAAGTAAGGTACATATAATGGACGATGTCATACTGAAGGCAGAAAAACGAACGACAATAAGGAAACATGTGGGTGCGTTGCGGCGCGCGGGCCTGCTCCCGGCCATTATTTACGGCAGTGGAATGGAGCCGATCGCTCTCGAACTAAACGCGCACGAAACAATGAAAATATTAAAAGAGGTGAGCGGTTCTACCCTGCTCACCGTTCAAATAGGAAGTCAAAAACATGCAGCGATTGTGCGTGATATACAAATCGATGTAATTCGCCGAAATGTGGTGCATATTGATTTTCTTAAAGTCGAGCTTGATAAGGTTATTCGTACAACTGTTCCGGTTTCTATAATAGGAGAAGCCCCCGCAGTGATTGATCTGGGTGGGGTACTCGTCCTCGGTCTAAGCCAATTGGACATTGAGGCTCTACCTGGAGATTTGCCAGAAACAATTTCTGTGGATGTGAGTTCACTCACAGAGATCAATTCCGCCATCGTTGTGAAGGATGTTTTTGCAGGTAAAAATGTAACATTCCTATCCGATGAAAATGAGATACTGGCGCGTGTTATTGCGCAAGCAGTGGAAGAAGAAATTGAAGAGGAGCTGGTGGAGGAAGATTTGGTCGAAGCGCTTGATGAGCCTGAAGTGCTCGATAAGGGTTTGCGCGAGGAAGGGGATAAGCCAGAAGCAGACAGCGATTAATTCCGGCGGGCATGTGAAATATAATTTCGGAAGCCGAAGCAGCAGATCGGTGCTAGCCGATCTGAAACATAGCCCGATAAGATTCCCGTAATGTGGTTAATGTGTATGGCTGCATTGCCCAACCTCGCCATTTGGAAAGGCCCTCTTCGACTCAGCTGACTTTCAGACCCACCAGTTCCAGGAAATCGACCGTTAGCTGCGCGGTGACTCCCCATATTACTTCGACTTCATGGGCGCGAAAGAAGTGAACCGGAATTTTTTTATCCAGGCCGGAAATTTCTCGCTGTTCCGTTGTTAGGTTTTCAGGCGTAGCTAGCCAATCTAGTGAAGCTCCAAAGGTTTTGGCGACCTCCTTCGGATTGAGTTCCAGGGGATACGGCCACGGAATGCGGCCCACAAATGGAGTGATATTGAAGTGAGTGATCGTGATGATATCTTTCATCGACCCTAGTATTTCTATATCCTGGGCTTCAATGCCAATTTCTTCGAATACTTCGCGCAGTGCCGCGCTTTGCGCCGAATCATCCCCGGCATCGATGGCTCCTCCTGGGAATGAGACTTGTCCGCTATGTGTTGCCACAGAATTTGTTCGTTTCGTATAAAGCAAATTCCAGCGCCGATTGTGCCAATACAATGGAAGCAGCACAGCGGCTGGCCTTATTCCAGGCTCCCGTTGATGGGGTTCTGGTGTCCGCATCAACGCCGAGCGAACCTGTCTTATGAATTGCTCTTTTCCAAGCTTGTTCACAATTGTGGCTCTAAAATGCTGCCACAGTAAACACAAACTGCTGTTTGATCGCTGTGCCATTTGACTTCATCCGGATGGACACTTCCTCCGCACTGCGGGCATTTAGGTGGTAGTTTTGGTCGTGCCGGAGAAGGTGAGGTAGGGGGAATTTCCAAACCGTATTCATCCATAAGTTGATCGATCGCTCGTTTTAGTTTCGTTGCCTGCTTGTGGTCACCCTGGCCTTCCATAGCTCGCAAGATGCGCGCGCTGGTCGCAATCAGTCGTCGCTGCTGACCGCGTTCCGCCATCAAGCGCAGACCGCGGAAGGAGCAAGTCATAACCTGTTTTATGCTCGCCTGCCTTTGCATAGGCTCTTCCAGCTTGCAGGAGCAGCTGTGGTGCACGCGGTCGACTTCGACTTTCTGCCAGAGAAGCAAGCTCTTCGAATACAACTGCGGCATCGAAAAAATTTCCCATGTCGTACAGTTGATGCGCAGATCGCAGTCTATTGATATGGCGAAAAGCGCGCCTTCTACGTCGAAATCTTCGCATTACGACCTTTCAAGCCAACGATCGAATTCAGATCAATCGCTGCATCGATCATTTGGCATCCCGGTAAAAAATGGGCAGATCCGTGGGTATTTGGAAGTTCAATCATCGATCAAGGGCCGTGCGAATACCAGATAACCCGTATGCCCAACCATTCTATCCACGGGACGCAATCGATCGGGAATCACTTTGTAATAACGGATAAAAGTTTCACAGACATCTATGTTGGTAAATCCATTCGCCTCCAACCCCCTTAGCAGTGACGATACCTGGTTCGTGGTAGGCAAAATTGAGCCAAAGGTACCTGCGTTGGAAAGGGATTTGCGAACATGAGGAAGATACCTTTCTGGAGAAGCTAAATCGAGAAAAATGGCATCAATGTCGATTTCCTCCATTCCCAAACTAATATCCTGCAGACGAAAGCTAATACGATTTTCTAACCCGACTCGTGTAAGGTTGTTACTTGCCAGCGCTTGCATATCCGCGCGTTTGTCATAGGAGTAAACGTGTCCATTCTCGCCAACTGACCATGCCAGCGCGGTGGTTAATGCGCCAGAGCCGGTGCCTGCTTCGATGACCTGCGATCCAGGTTTGATAGAGAGGCGCAGCAATATGGTGCCGATATCCTTGGGAAATATAATCTGAGATTCACGCGGAGTGTGCAGAAGAATGTCATGCAGGGTCGGCTGCATGAGCGTAAAGATTTTTCCGAGATGGCTCGCTACCTGCGAGCCCCACGGTTGGTTAATAAGGTCATCATGCAGCAAAATTCCCAGGTGCGTCTGAAATTTTGTGCCCGCCTTGAGCCGAATAATAAAATTCTTTCTGCCGAGACCAAGCATCGCCAGTTCGGTGTCTTTTGCCCTTTTCAATACCATCTCCTGAATCCATGATTCGCTCTATTGCTTCGAAGGGACAGCCTGGCCCCGCGTCGTACGTTTTGTTGCCGTAATCCTCATGACATCTGCTCTGGGCAGCTTAATCCCTTCAAGAACCACATCGAATCCAGCATCCGTGAATAAGGTGGTAATGTTGCGCTGCCAGGCATGGTCTGATTTATTTTTCTCACCCGTGATCCTGTACAACCATGATGATAACGTATCCGCAAACCAAATCAGGCTTATTCGTTTATCTATAGGTCCCGTGATTCTTTCCACCCCGGGAACAATAACCAGCACGCCCCTTGGCCGTAATACCCTATAAATTTCCGCGAGTGTTGAGCTTTCGAAAATGAAATTGCTAGGGAAAGATGAGAAAACACTCGCGAATGTGTTCTCGGGCAATGGCAGGTACTGCGCCGCTGCCTGGACTATTCGCATGGATAGTTCTTCCTTGCGTAACCTGCGGCGGGCGATCTTTCCCATTTGTTTTGAGCTGTCAATTCCAACGATAACATGCCCTCGCTTTGATATCTCCAGCAGCAAATGCCCGGTTCCGAAGCCCAATTCGAGAATTCTCCCATCTGGCAGGCCATCGATGGCGACTCCTTGCCATGCTGACCATTGCCCCATGGAGCTGGCGAATGCAACAAAGTCGTAGGCCCATGCGATTGTTGTGTAAAGCTGTTCAAAAAAGAATTTTAAAAAGTGGCGCAAAATTTATCCCCAGGGAGCGGCTGTGAATATAGTTTATAAACGTTGGATGGCAGACATTATTGCCCCCATCCGCCGATCAAACGAATAGGTCGGAAAACTGCGCATAGCCACCAGTAATTCAATAAAATTGCAGGCTCCCATGCGTTTTTCACGGCAGCGAACCGCAAACTATCCTTAATATGGTGCTCGATGGCCATTGAATAAACATGCTGCGATCTACGTTAGCCTGGAGAGGAATAGGGTGGCCAATCCAAGGAAAATCGCGAAGCCGACACTATCTGTGATTGCAGTTACAAGAACGGAGGAAGCGAGAGCCGGATCTTGATTAAGTGCCCGCAGGCCAAGCGGTATTAACGTGCCCACCACTGCTGCGATGAGAATATTTGCAGCCAGAGCCAGAGATATGATTAATCCGAGATAAACGTTGCCCTTCCAGAGGTAAACACCGAAACCTACGACCAAACCTACAGCGAGCCCCTGAATGATGCCGATTGCAACTTGACGGTAGAGGGGCTTCAGAGTAACGCGTCCTGGAATCTCGCCCAGCGCGTAGGCGCGCACAATCATCGCCAGACTCTGTGTAGCGGCATTGCCCCCTATACCCGCCACCACAGATTGAAAGACGGCCAGGAGCGCCACCTGCTGGAAGAGATTTTCAAAATTAGAAATTACCCACGCTGCAAAGAGTGCCGTGATCGAATTAAGAAAGAGCCATGGAAGTCTTCTGCGCACGGAAATGCCAACCGGGCTATGGATGCTCAAATCCGAATCAGAAATATTTGCCAGGCGGTAAATATCTTCCGTTGCTTCTTCCTCGATCACATCGACCAGATCGTCATGTGTAATTACGCCCTGCAAGTATCCGTTGTCATCAATGACAGGCATAACCGTAAGATCATAGCGCGACATGAGACGCGCCACCATTTCCTGATCTTCGATAGCATTGGCAGCGATAACATCTGTATCCATAAAGGATTGCACCAAATCTTCGGGCTGCGCAATAATGAGTTTTCTCATGCCGACAATCCCGATAAGATAATTTACGTCATCAACTACGTACAAGTAATATGGGGTTTCAACGGCTGTTCCTATTTGCCGGAGAATACCAATCGCTTGCGCGGCACTAAACGAAGGCTGGATCGCTACATAGGAGGTCGTCATGAGCCCGCCAGCAGTTTCGTCGGGGTAGCTTAGAAGAGGGATAACTTCTTTGGCATCTTCCATTTCCGCCAGTGCTTCGGCGGCTCTGGCAGGAGGGATATCTCCCAATACATCGGCTGCCTCATCAGGTTCCATTTCATCAAGAACATCTGCCAGCAGCTCGGTAGGCAAACTTATGGCTACATCAGCGGCTTGCTCATCTTCAAGCTCCTCAAGGAGATCGGCGGCAACTGGAATATCCATTCCGGGAAGAAGAGCCGCTTGATCCTTGTTGTCCAGGTCCGAAAATGCCTCCGCTCGATCTGCGGGATGCAGGCGCACGAGAGCATTAATTGCCTCTTTAAGATTTCCAGATTGCAGTGCAATTCGAATTTCTTCGATTATGTGATCGATCTTTTTTTCATCCATAGAGAGATTTTAACCTGCGTCGTTTATTGTATTAAGGGGCTCATTGCCGAAGGCCGAGGCCGTCCCAATACGGCTGATGGATCCTCGACCTTCTCCTAGAAGGAAGATCTACCCATTGCGCGTCACTAGCTTTGTGGGTTGGTGCAACGCGCGCTGAACCTCGTTCGCGGTTACCATAAACTGATTTTATTGGAGAAATTGGTTTCAGCAAGGGAAGCATTGACGTATCGTGTTATTGTCCGCGTCAGCTGCTGCGTAAGTCTCAAATTTGAAGAACAATGTTCCTCTCGAGAGTGGATCAACATTCGAATGGATGTCGAACGTTAGATTTGCAAGCCCGGGAGTTTATGGAAAAATGCCTTCAACCTAAGGCGCTCCGTGAACGAGATAGCATCATGCAGGATCATGATATTAATACTCGCCAGGTGAAAGCAAATTCGAATGATTGCAAGTTGGAGACAAATCGAACGAACTCTGGATGGGTTTGATCGATCATCAAAAAGCATCTGCGCACATAATCGCGCAAGTTTTGTCGGCCCTGCAAGGAATCGTTTCATATAAAAATTGAATGAGCGCCGCACGAATCACGGCCGGAATCACAAACCCTGAGTAATTAAGAATAACAAACAATCGATAAAACCATTTAACCCCATCCTATATTTCATTTTTCGAGCAAGATCTCAATGGCTTTCTCCAATTGTATATCGCCTTCGTCCAATTCATCCGCAAGTAGAATCTCTATATCAGGCGCCAAACCAGATTGATGGATTTGTCTGTCGTTCGGCGTAAACCAGCGCGCAATGGTTACACGAACGGCGCCTGATTCACCCTCCAATTGAATCCAATTCTGGACGGTTCCCTTGCCAAATGATGTTTCTCCAACCAAAATTCCGCGCGCATGATCTTGAATTGCTCCGGCAACAATCTCGGAGGCCGATGCTGAGCCGCCATTAATCAAGATCACGAGTGGAATCTCGGTTGCCAATCCACCCTCCGTCGCGCGATGAATTTCGACACGGCCACCACCGAATTTTTCTCGAAGGACGATTTCACCATCGAGAAACTCAGACGCTACATCAACCGAAACGTTCAGCAATCCTCCCGGATTGCCGCGAAGATCGAGGATGACACCAACCGTATCATCCGAAATTAAGGTTTGAAGAGCATCATGAAATTCCCCGCCGGCCTTCCCCCCGAATCCGAATATTTTCACATAGACAATATCGCCCTCTAAGATTCTGCTCTCTACAGAAGGCACGGATATTTTCTGGCGCAGAATTTCAACTTCAAAAGGTTGCGAAAGATCTTTACGCCGTACGAGCAGGCGAACTGTGGTCCCGGCGGGACCAAGAACGCGGCGAATGACAAGATTGCCGTCTATTCCCGTCATATCCTCGCCGTCGACTTCGATAATTTCATCACCCGGCAAAAGTCCCGCTTCTTCAGCAGGCGAGTCAGGTATCGTTGAAATTACGGTCAAATATTCGATATCGGGATCGACGTAAACACCAATCCCCTCGTATTCTCCTTCTAACTGAGAGTTGGCTTGAAAGTATTGATTGGGATCCATGTAGCTGGTGGCAGAATCGCCAAGGGAGTCCAGCATCCCCTGGATGGCTCCACGCATGAGTTCAAGATCATCCACGGGTTGATCGACAAATTGTTCCTGCACTATCTCCCAGGTTTCCCAAAATGGGCGAAAAAGTTCTTGGATTTCATCGTGAGATAACGATTCCCTGTTAAGAGATGGAGCCGTAGAAGAAATGGGTGCGGAAAAGATTTCCGGGAGCAATAGGTTTGTCTCTTCTCGAATCCCCTCATATGCGGCACCGATAATCAATCCTGCGGTAAAGATTCCACCCGCAAGAAAAATTACCAAACCCATTCCAATCAAGAATTTCAATACTCTGGATGACATGATTTACAGTCCTTGACTTCATTCATTTGTTCAAAGGCTATCACACCTAGATAAGCACAGAGTGAACATGCGGGTTAGGCAAGCTGATTAAGATTGTGGTAGTTAATCCACTCTGCCACGAGCAATTTGTGTTCTTCTTTTCCTGCCGTTTCAATGTACTTCAGGGTTGCTTTTCCATCGAGGGGATAAAGGGGATGACAGGAGGATGGCCAGGCTCCCTTGGGCGCTTCCACAACAGCATCAACGGTAAGGCCAAAGATATCCGCTTTTTCTAAACGAGGTGAAATTTTTTCGGTTGTGATAATAACACTCTTGGCCGCCATGGCCAGCTCTTGATCGACCCCAAGGTTTCCACCGATAATGGCATTCCCTTGGGGGTCGGCTTCCAGGGCATGTATCACGGCCACATCACAAGTTATTGGAGGAAATGCGGTCAGTTCCTCTCCGCTGTAGGGGTCGATTACTTTCTTCACATCCGGCCGCAGAGTGAATAAATCTGTCCCGGTCCATGCGTGGGATGGCATAAATCCTACACCTGAAATCGAGGCTTTCAAACCAAAAGCAAGGCTTGCTTCGGTTTCTTCGATAATGTTGATCTCGCCCGCGGCTGCTGATGATGTAAAATGAGGGGCCAGCCCAAATGCTTCCAAACCAATGTAGCAACTGCGAATGTTTTTCACCATTCCAGCGCCGATGAGCAGATCGGTCTCAAGTCCTGCCGTGAACGCTATGATGGTAAGATCTCTGGGAAAACCACTTTTTGAATGTTCGGCCAACAAGGCAAGTGCGAATGCCATGGGTCGGCGGTAGAGCGTTATGCCACCAAACGCGAGCCGGCCTCCGATTTTGGGAATAAGTTCCACGGCATCCTTCATGTCCATTTTCAAGTCATTCACTATTGTGACCCTTCTCCGCTTCCTTCTGTAGGCCTGCAACCCTCGATCTTAGCTCTTCCAATTCTCGGTCCTCCTCTTTCCATGGATTCCGTGCAATCTTGAATAGCTTTAAAGCGCCGCGATAGGGATGCGAGCCTCGGCTTCGCAAATGGGATAAAAGCAAAGCTCCGTTTATCAATACAATAAGCCCAATAGCGGCGCCCAAGATAATTGGAATTGTCTTCGAGTCCATTTAGGCCTCCATCCATTCCGTGTTAAGCGGGAGAAAAGATGCGTTCACTCAATTCCTCGATAGTGGTGATGTTGTGATCCACGAATTTTGAACGGCTATCGCCGATAAGAATTGTCCTCATACCGAGCGCCTTCGCAGGGATTAAATTTCGAATCTGATCGTCAACGATCATACATCTGGATGGATCTGGAGATCCACTTCGTTCGAGTGCGCACTGATAGGCCTCCGGAAGGGGTTTGTTGACATAATTCAGGGATTGAATGTCGATGATCCGGTCAAATAGGTCGCTGACATCGAGGCACATTAAAACCCGTTCGGCATGTGCTCGACTGGCATTGGTGAAAATTATTTTCTTGAACTTGATCGCCTGCAGGATCAAGCGCAGTTCCGGGGAAGGAGAAATCAATTCTTCGATACGAATGTCATGCACGTAGTCTAAATATTCTTCGGCGTCGATTGTATAAAATGTACGCAATCCCTGCAAGGTGGTTCCAAAGGTCCGGGAATATTGCTGCCGAAGCGACTGCGCTTCATCTTCCGAGATTTGCAAACGATCAACCATGAATAAATCTATTTTCTTGCTAATTGCCCTCCAGACGCCATTGTTTTTAGGATAAAGAGTTTCATCAATATCGAAGAACAATGTCTGATAAAAATTTACTGCTCTGGCCATTCTTCATCATCCTCGGTTATGACGATTATTGTGCTCCCGGTTGGGGGAGGTAGATTTCGTCCATAACCAAACCACCAAATGAGAAATAGCGCAACAGCAATAAGAATTGCCATCAAGAGCATATTCCATGCATCTCGGAATTTTGACCAGCGGAGAATAAAAACGATCGTGGGTAGGTAGAGGATTAGCGCAAACCGCGGACGAAGGTGTTTTTCAATGCGAGGCCATAGGATGCCCAAACTGGCGAGAACGAGCGCGAGAAGAATTATTGTAGACCAGTCCACTTGAAACAGTATAAGTTGCCGCGCAGAGAAGTGTCAACTCTTGGGGCCAAGGTTATAATCCACCAAGTCAGGAGGGTGTTTTGGCCATTCGTATTTTGCCGGATGAGGTCGCATCGGCCATTGCAGCTGGAGAAGTGGTTGAACGGCCAGATTCGGTTGTAAAAGAGTTAATTGAGAATGCAATTGATGCAGCGGCGAAACGGATTCAAATTACCATTGAACAAGGCGGCAAGAAACTAATTGAAGTGATCGATGATGGCGTGGGCATTCCCGCGCAGGATGTTCCCTTGGCGATTGCCCGCCATGCCACATCCAAACTTAGCTCTACCGAAGATCTTTACAAAATTCAAACCTTGGGATTTCGAGGCGAGGCACTATCCTCTATGGGCGCTGTTTCCCACTTGGAAATTCTGACTCACTTTTCAGGGGAGAACCTTGGCACACGATTAAGTGTATCGGGCGGAAAAATTTCGCCGCCGACCGCAATCGGCGCGCCAATCGGAACCACGGTTCGTGTGCGCGATCTTTTCTTTAACATCCCTGTGCGCCTAAAATTCTTAAAATCAGAAGCTACAGAACGCAGAAGGATACGGGCACTCGTTTCGCGATATGCATTAGCTTATTCAAAAGTGTCATTCACGCTGATGCAGGGTTCACGGAAGAGTTTGCAAACCACGGGGAATGGAGATCGAAGGGAAATTCTCGCCTCCATGTTTGGCGTTGAAGTCGCCAAGAGTATGATCACGCTTCCCGATCCTATCAAAAGCCCAATTAGGGTGACCGGTTTTATTAGTCCACCCGCTGTCCACCGCGGCTCCAGGCGTGGAATTACGTTATTTGTACAGGGCCGATGGATCCAGGATCCAAGCCTATCCGCCGCGGTTTTGCAGGCCTATCATGGATTGCTCATGGTCGGGCGATTTCCGTTGGCGACAGTGCTCATTGATTTGCCTCCAGAAGATGTTGATGTGAATGTCCATCCGGCCAAAGGGGAGGTGCGCTTCAAAGAGCCAAACAAGATTTTTACCGTCGTGCAGCGGACAATACGCGCCACATTGCTCCATCAAGTACAGCCGCCGGAATTGGAAATTAATCGCGCCTGGAATTTGAAGGATACGCCCCAACCGCAGACCGTCTGGCACGCAGAAGATTCCAAAGTAGAACCGATAAATCGCCAGCGCATAATTCCTAATTTCGAGGTGCCAATCTTGCGCTCGGTTGGCCAAGTGGGTGCCGCCTATCTGGTCGCCGAAGGTCCTGACGGAATCTATTTGATTGACCAACATGCTGCTCACGAGAGAGTTCTATTTGAGGCACTCATGCAGCTCTGGAAGGCAGGAGAGATCGAATCGCAACACTTGTTAGCTCCACTAAATATCGACTTGAACCACGATGAGGCTGCCCTATTGAACGAGCAATTGGCAGCTGTCCAATCTCTGGGTTTTGATATCGAACATTTTGGAGGAGACTCTTTTCGCCTGCGCGCGGTGCCGGCAATTTTATCAAATTCTGATCCGCAGGAGACTCTGCGCACGGTGGTCGAGGATTTTGAAGAGGATGAAGGAGAATTTGCTGCAGAGGTGGAAGCGCGCCTCGCGGCAAGAGTTTGCAAAAGAGCTGCGATTAAGTCGGGTCAGATTCTTTCTTTGCAGGAACAACGTCAATTATTAAGCGATCTTGAACATTGTGAATCTCCGCGCACATGTCCGCATGGAAGACCCACGATGATTTATTTGTCCGTGGATGTTCTCGAACGCCAATTTGGAAGGCGTGGATAATTGAATGCCGGTTGCGTATCCTGCCGCGCTGCAGTTTCCGACGGGAGCTGAATTGAGAATGTGCTGCCTTCACCAACCCGACTTTCGACCATTATTTTTCCCCCATGACTTTCAATAATTCTTTTCGCGATCGCCAGGCCCAAGCCTGTTCCCGATGCCTCTCCAGATTGCGTGGGAACTCTATAAAAGCGATCAAATATATAGGGAAGCGAATCTTCGGGAATGCCTCGTCCAGTATCTTGGATTGAAAGAAAGAGGGACTTGCTTTTGCGTTTCAGGCGAACACTTATTCTGCCGCCTTTCACATTGTACTTAATGGCATTGGTTAAGAGATTAAGGAGAACCTGTTTCAGTCCTTTTCGATCTCCATGAACAGGCGTGATCGAGCGATCCACATGCACATCCATCGTAATTTTTTCTTCTTTCGCTTGCGGCTGAATTATTTGCAGACACTCCTCCACCAATCCACCCAGGTGCACGGGCTCGCGATTAAAGCGCGTGCGTCCCGATTCCAATTTGGCTAATTCCAAAAAATCCGTTGTCATCTCATTCAGTCGAAGAACTTCAACATTCAGCGTCTGGGCAAGCGTGATGCGTTGGTTTTCCGGCAAATTTTCACGTTGAAGGAGATTGGCTACTGCGGTCAGACCCGTGAGCGGGGTTCTTAATTCGTGCACCATTTCGGCAACGAGGTCACTTTGTTGGAAGAGCATCGTATTTTCGATCGCAATTGCAGATTGTCCCGCAAGGGTCTCAAGCAATTGACGATCTTCTTGAGTAAAAGGCCCATGCTCTTTATTTACAGCTTCGATTACACCGAGGGTAGTTTTTTTGGTGCGCATGGGAACCCCGAGGATGCTGCGCGTTTGGAACTTCGTAAGGATGTCGACTTCTTTGAAAAAACGGGGATCTTGAAGTGTGTCATCAACGATGAGAGGCTCGTTGTGGGTGAAGATCCACCCGGCAATGCTGCTATCCATAGGCACTGCTGATCTTCCCAATCCATCGCTGAGAAGATCGGTCGCTGCCTGAAAATAAAGCTGCCGATCTTGAGGATCGTACATGAGCAATGAGACGGCTTCGCATTCCGTAAGCTCGCGAGCGGCTTCGACAATGCGATTAAGCAAGATCTCAATGTCGAGTGTCGATGCGAGTTCGGTGGAAAATTCCAGCAAGCGCGCGAAGCGCTGGAGCAGCCGTTCAGGATCCGAAGTGACCTGGGGGTCCTCAGGGTCTTGCTTATGTGCTGCGCTCATGGAGCACCTCAGCGAAAATTCTCGGGACCATCAGTGCAATATCACGGCGAATTGCGATCGCGTACGCTGGGATGCCGATTATGTGTGATCAAGTTTGCGATTGCATCCAGCAAATTGAAGGATAAGTGTGCCCTCGGATAATACTCGATTAATATTCCAATAATGACAATTAGGCCGCAGGGCAGGATCAATTGGCGCACGCTACCAGTGCTTGATGGGCGAAGTTAGCCCCCTGGGAGAACACTATCCGGTTTATGCATTCCGCCACACAATATACACAGCGGGGTTAGGGACGTCCCAAACGAGCAATTGTGTAATTCCAATTGCAATAACACTTGGCCTAATGGCAACGCGTGCGGAGGGACGTTGCCAGTGCCCGTGATTTCAACAGCCAATACGGCTTCGCGCATTGATGCGGCGGCGAAGCAAATCACGATTGAATTAGGGGATGAGCTCACAGATGTGTGCGGCCTCGAAGGGGCAGCAAAAACGTTGACAAATGATCAGCTAATTTATGAATTTGATCGCTCACCAGCCCTGCCGGATGAAGCACTATCAGCGGAGTTCCGTTTTTCGCAGCCTGATGAGCTTGATCCGCAGCTGGCGATACGGCGCCGGCCAGTTCAAGACCAAGGTCATTGGTTACCTGTTGCCAGGGGATTTGCAGACTTGTTCTTTCTTTCGTAATCAAAGCCAGGCTGATTTTATGCCGCCCGATACCACGCCGTTCGAGTTCCTCGATGAGCGTCTGCCCGATCAAAGTAGTGGGGTAGACGGGTTCAACAACAATAACGATGCGGTCGCAACGTTGCAAGAGTGCCTCTGTATGTGGTCCGAATCCGGATCCCATATCCAAAATAATAGTGGTGCACATCGCAGCCAGGCTTGTGACGATCGCTTCCATTTGTGGCACAGCCTGCTGCAGTTCCACCTGCCTGGGTTGGTAGGAGGATAGCAGGAGTCGCAGGCCGGTCTTGTGCGTAATGATCTCGGAATCAACGGAGCGCAGGTGGATATCTTTTACCGATCGGTTGAGCAGATTGGTGATCCCAACCGGTTCATTAATATTAAGCTCCAAAGCAAGCGTTCCGGTCCCCGGATTCATCTCAGCAAGCAGTACATCATGGCCTCGATGCTGCAAGGCTACGGATACATTTAATGCAATGGTGGACGTTCCCAAACCCCCTCTAGCACCTATAAAAGCAATCGATCGCGCGCGCTCGTTTGGTTCAGAGCGCGAGTTCGCAGTTCGAGCAAGAACCGCCTTGACATGCGCGCTCAGCTCGGCGGGGTGTGTCGGTTTGGTCAGGTAATCGTCAACGCCCGCTTCAAATCCAGCGACCTTATCGTCCACCATTGATTTGGCAGTAAACATGATTACGGGAATGTTCGCCAGTGTAGGGTCGGCGCGCAATTTTCTCGTGACTTCGTAACCATCCATGTCTGGCATCATTACGTCGAGGAGGATTAAATCGGGCACTTCGGCGGCTGCTTTTGTGAGCCCGAGTGCACCGTTGCTGGCGACACTAATGTCGTAGCCCTGGCGCTCTAACATAAGCCCAACCAGCTTCAAAGTATCGATATCATCATCGACGATTAGGATCTTTTCGGCCATCCAATTTTCCTTACTGAAGGTAACTTTGCTTCATTTATGGCAGTCTAGCATAAAGCAACGGCAGCGGCAAGCAAGCGCTGTCTGCGAGCAAAATGGAATGAAATTTGATCGATAATTCATCCAAAACACCGGGTAGCAATCCCCAAAACTCGCGCATGGAGCGTATGCATGAGCGGTCGAGGCCTGGTCGTGGGAGAGCACGCGATTACGCCGAAACTCGCTGCGCCCTGGCAAAGTGCACGACAACTTGCCGTAAATTCTTTCGCCTATCCGATCAGCACTCAGCGAGGGTGGATGGGGTGATCAAGCTGGTTGATGGCATCTAAGATGCTATAATTTTTCGGGATGTTTGTCTTTGTGAGCAAATAATGATTGTCGATTTGTTGGGATTCGGGGGAAATTTTCGTATCGATGTTCCAACAGAGCCTCTGCTGGTTGGGTTCTACATCCTCGCTTTGCTGGCTGTATTTTTTGCCCATCAAGAGCAGGGATCCTTGAGCACGCGCGCACAAAAATCGCAATTCCAAAGTTTATTTTTTATTTTACTATTCGCAGGAATTATTCTTGCACAAGTATTGCTCATCCGCCTCACTTCAATAGAATCATCTTTTTCCATTGGTTTACGCCCCCTTCAAAACGAGTTGTTTTTCGCCGTACTTGGCGCGCTGCCCTGGCTTTTGGCCGCAGGCATGTTGGGCTATCGAGAAGCCGTACTCATTGCTTTAGCTGGCGGGATTATGCGAGCGGGTTGGGGGACTTCGAGTGCAATTACCCCTCTGCATATCGCGCTGCAAGCTGCGGCGGTAAGCTGGATGATACGCGGCAATTTTTCGGGGTGGCTGGGCAATAGCCTTCGAAATCCGATTATTGGCGGCTTAATTGGCGGGGTTGCATTTACATTTCTACACGCCTTCGAAATTTTCATTGCTTTGGATATGGAGTTTTTTGAGGGGTTGAATACCATTCTTTCCAACTTCAAAAACCTTCTCATTATCGATACTCTCCCACTGCTCATCGCTGGAACGGGTGCAGCCTTTGTGCGCATGAGATTTCAAAAATCATGGTTTCAAGCGCGCTGGTTAGAACCTAATCCATTCGTCCGCTCCATGACTGGAAAATTAATCGCTTTGTTCCTACTGCTGGGATTGTTTTCGAGCACAGTATTAATCACCGCCACTTGGTTCACTGCGCATGCCAAAGCAAGAGAAATTGTAGAAATGCAGATGAAGGACACCGCGCGAGAAGTAAGCAGCGCCATCCCCTTTTTTATTCAGACAGGGCGCTCACTCCTACGTCGCTATGCGGCCGATATTGCACCTAACGTGGGGGATGCGCCCCGGGTCGTAGACGAGCTCGAAGGCAAGCTGACCATCCTGCCCTATTTTTCAGCGTTTACGGTATTCAATTTGAGTGAAGATGTCGTCGCGTCGATAGGCCTTGAAGGAGAATCTTTGGAAGCGATGAATGCCGAATTTCGTTCAGCATTGCAGGTTGCCTTGAGCGGAGTTCCGGATGAATTGATTATTGAGCCAACACTTAATCAGAGCGCCGCACAGCTTGTATTTCTGTCACCCATATTTTCTGGCGCTGAAAATCAGCTCGCTGGCGTGCTTGCCGGCTGGACCAAGCTGGATGTCAATCCATACCTGCTCCCGTCCATTGAAGGATTGCGCGCATTTTCATCCGGAGAGGGTGTTATTGTCGATAGTCAGGGGAGAATAGTTTTCCGCCTTGATCCCCTGCAGCTCACGCAGAAGACAAACCTCGATCTTAGTGTCCAGGGTGAAATAGAATTTGACGACGATTTGAGCCTGGTGTATGCGGTTGAGGGTTACCCTTGGTATGTGGTGCTTACTTCCTCGCAGTTCAGTATTCGTCGTTTAGCCTTCGATCTCGCCCTGCCGATAATCGGCATGATTCTGATTTTGGGTGGACTATCCCTGGGTGTGATTTACGTTGTCATTCGCAGGTTAATATCCCCATTGGAAAAAATTGCCATCGCGGCGGAATCCATCGCCCATGGAAATTTGGGAATGTCTATTCCGATTGGTGGTGAAGACGAAATTGGTCGGCTATCCAAAGCCTTTGAGCGCATGCGCAGCAGCCTGCAGTCGCGCTTGGGTGAGATGGATTTGCTGCTCGCGGTGAGCCAGCGCGTGGCATCGAGCCTGGACCTCGAAGAATTTTTGCCGCCAATATTAAATGGTGTGCATGACATGACCAATGCTTCCTTGGTCCGTTTGTCGATTGTGTCTGAGAACTCGATGGAGGGCGGCCCGTCACCAGGTTTTAATGCTGGTCAGGATCCTGGAGGGTGGGCGAGCTTAGATCCTCAGATTCAAGAATTATGCAAAACACGAGGCCATTTTATTCTCGAAAATCCTGGGCGTGCACGGGCGGTGTTAAATTTGGATGCCGTAACGCAGAAACTTAACGCTTTGGTTGCATTCCCAATTCAAACGGAAGACACTTTTATAGGATCACTTTGGCTGGGTTATCAGACAGCGCCAAGGTTTGCCGCAAATGAAATAAACCTGCTCGCCATGATCGCTCGCCATTTGGGTGTGGCCATTGCCAATGCACAGCTCTATCATCAAGGGGAGCGCGAGAGAGCCCGATTGAACACCGTATTGCATGCGATCCCGGATGCAGTCATCGTCACGGATGCAAGTGGAGTGATACGGATGGCGAACCCCGCCGTAGAAGATGTACTCGAGATTGATTTTGAGCAAGCGCTGGGCAAGCACGTCGAGGAGGTTTTCTTCCCCCCGGAAGTGACCGAACTCCTCCTTAGGGCTGACCGCGCAATGGCGACGGGTGAAGTTCGAACTGGCAATGATCGTATTTTATTTTATTCCATGACGGACAGGGAGATATCAGACGCGGCAGCGTCTGGAAAGATATTCGTATTTTGGGATGTGACACAATTTAAAAAGTTGGACACTCTTAAATCAGAATTTGTCGCTACAATTACGAAGGATTTGACCGAACCTTTGAAACGGATGAAGGGTTACGTAACCATGTTTTCCAAAGTGGGGACGATTAATGAACAGCAGAACGAATTTCTATCTAAAATAATGAACTCAACAAAACGCATGACAAAATTGGTAGATAATTTAATAGATCTTGGAAAGCGAGAAACAGGCAGCGAATTGAAAATTGAAGGGGTAGAAGTCGCCGAACTTATTGAAGAAGTACTTAATGCCTACAAACCGCAAGCTGCAAAGCGACAGATCACCATTACGCAAGAATTGCAAACTACAATGCGCCCGCTGCAGGCTGATAGACTTCTTCTTCAGCAAGCGCTGGCCAATATCGTCGATAATGCCATAAAATATTCAGAATCAGGCAGTACGATTATTGTGCGCGCCGATCA
The DNA here is from genome assembly GCA_022561215.1 of Chloroflexota bacterium. GTDB lineage: Bacteria > Chloroflexota > Anaerolineae > Anaerolineales > E44-bin32 > JADFRQ01. The sequence continues at coordinate 84,488 of JADFRQ010000006.1, forward strand.
GGATCAAGGCGCTCAGCGTATCAGTGTTCAAGACTGGGGAGTGGGAATAAGCCATCCCGATCAAGCGCGATTATTCGAGAAATTCTATCAAGTTCGCTCTGGCGGACAGAAATTGGGATCAGGCCTGGGGCTGTCGATCGTGAAATCGATTATTGAGCAACATGCAGGCCAGGTACATGTCAAGAGTCGCCTGGGCCAGGGGAGTACCTTTACGATTGAAATCCCTCTGCATCCATTAAACACAAAAAATGTGCTTGACAACAAGGCCAAATAGCATATAATTTGGACGGATGGTAAATCAAATTTGGTTAGCGCGAACGTTAGCGCTTGAGGAAAAAGGCTCCTCATGCGCTAATTTGTTTGTCCCATATGTAGAACGTTTGTTCCCATAATTTGAATATTTGACTTATTGAAACGGCTTAACAACTAAAGTTCAGGGAGGATTCTGGGTGAAAGCCAAAGGATTTCGAGCATTAAAAATAAGTCTTGCTTCGCCAGAAATAATATTGAGTTGGTCTTATGGTGAGGTGCTTAAGCCGGAAACAATCAACTATCGGAGATTAAGACCTGAAAAGGACGGTCTATTTTGTGAAGCAATTTTTGGTCCTACCAAGGATTGGCAATGTTATTGTGGAAAGTACAAGAATATACGTTTCAAGGGTATTACGTGTGAAAAATGTGGTGTAGAGGTAATTCGCTCCGCCGTACGACGTGAACGTATGGGGCACATTACTCTTTCTGCACCCGTTGCGCATGTTTGGTACTCGCGACGAGTGCCCTCCTTTCTAGGGCTTCTGCTCAATATTTCAAGGCGAAATCTTGATCGGGTGCTTTATTTTGCACAATACATCGTTACGCAAGTGGATGAGGAAGCTCGCCGAAAAGCGCTCAGTCGCCTCGAGGAAGAAGGCCTCAAACTTGAACAAGAGCACGAGGTCAGGGTCGCTACGAAAGTTGCGGAACTCAAATCTGCGCAGGCAACTTTCTTAGAAGCACTTGAACTGAAGAAGCGCAGCGTGAATGATGAATACGATGAAGAAGTCGCTGCGAAGATTGACCCGGTAATAAAGGAAGGTCAGCGTCTTGAGCGCCAATTAACCAACAAACTCTCGAAATCAATACGCGTTGCCATCCGCTTTGAAGGATTGAACACGCCTATTGCAGATATAGGTGCGACAATATCCAACAAACACATCAAACTGGTCCAAAATGCGGTTAAGGAGCGCCTTGAAGAAGTCGAAGAAAGCTTGAGAGAACAGCGTGATAGCGAGCTTGCTAAATTCGATGAGCTCATTGAGACCACCAAGGCAGAAGCCGATGAAAATCTTGCCAAAGTCGAGGAAAGCCTGGATGAAGACTTTGAGAACAAGATGGAAGCTTTGAACCGAGATCGCGAGGAACTGGTCGAAATTCAAAAATTAATGTTCCTTGGGGAATCCCGATACCGAGATCTTAAAACGAAATGGGGGCAGGTTTTCCGTGCCGATATGGGTGCAGAGGCCTTTTATGAAATTTTGCAACAGACAGATTTGGATGCGCTTGCCGAAGAATTGTGGAACGAAGTTCGGACCACACGCAGCAAACAGCGCAAGAAAAAGGCGACGAAACGACTGGGGATCGTGGAAGCTTTTCGGCGATCAGGCAACAAGCCCGAATGGATGATCCTCACCATATTGCCCGTAATCCCGCCAGATTTAAGGCCGATGGTGCAGTTGGATGGCGGCAGGTTCGCAACATCGGATCTCAATGATCTCTATCGACGCGTAATCAATCGCAATAATCGCCTTAAACGACTTGTGGAGCTAGGCGCACCGGATGTTATTGTGCGCAATGAAAAAAGAATGCTCCAAGAGGCCGTTGACTCGTTAATCGATAATGCCCAACGTGGCAAAGCGCTTTCGAGGCGCGGCCGCCGAGAATTGAAATCACTGAGTGACATGCTCAAAGGAAAGAAGGGCCGATTCCGCCGCAACTTGCTTGGAAAAAGGGTGGACTACTCTGGCCGTTCTGTGATTGTGATTGGTCCAAAACTAAAGCTCTATCAATGCGGATTGCCGAAGGATATGGCCCTTGAGCTGTTTCGACCGTTCGTGATCTCAAAATTGGTCGCTTATAACTATGTCGCCAATGTGAAGGGGGCCAAGCGTATTATTGAGCGCCAGCGGCCCGAGGTTTGGGAGGTCCTGGAGGAGGTTATTCTGGATCGACCGGTGCTGCTTAATCGCGCACCGACCCTCCACCGCTTGGGGATACAGGCGTTCGAGCCCGTGCTCGTTGAGGGCAAAGCCATTCGCTTGCATGCATTGGTGTGTTCGGCGTTCAATGCCGATTTCGACGGCGATCAAATGTCGGTGCATGTGCCGCTATCGGAAAATGCGGTGCGGGAAGCGCGTGAATTGATGCTCTCGACGAAAAACCTGCTTAAGCCGGCAGACGGCCAGCCGATCGTAGGCCCGACAAAAGATATGGTGCTCGGCGTTTACTACCTCACAATGGATATCGAACCTGTTGATAAGAAAAAGAAGGTGAAATTACGGGCATTCTCGGATATTGACGAAGTCGAGATGGCATACACCTTGGACCAAGTCGAAATTCATACGCCAATCATGATTGAGGCATGGACCTGGTACGATGACGACAACGTGCGTCAGGCAGAAGCCAGCAAACGCGTTTTCAAGACAACGGTGGGGAGGGCGTTGTTTAATGTTGTCCTTCCAGCCGAATTGCAATTTGTAAACCGGACGTTGGATAAAGGCGAAATGCAGACACTGGTGGGCGAGATTTACCACCTCCTTCGAGAGGATGGCACGCCGGAGGTTGTGGACGCGATCAAGGATATCGGATTTAAATATGCCACACGCTCCGGTACAACCATCGCGATCTCTGATATTACTGTCCCGCCAACGAAGCAGAAAATTATTGCCAAAACACTCGAAGAGGCTGAGGCCGTCCGCCAGGATTACCTTCGCGGCTTGCTTACCGAACAGGAACAAAATGAGCGCGTCATTGAACTGTGGCAGGCTACCACGGCGAGAGTCGCAGCTGAAGTACGCAAGTATATGGATCCGGCGGGAAATCTTAGCACGATGGCGATTTCAGGTGCTACAAAGGGAGGATTTGGCCCAATATCCCAGTTGGCTGGTATGCGTGGGTTGATGGCAGATCCTGCAGGCCGCATCATTCCGTTGCCGATTCGATCAAGTTTTCGCGATGGTCTTACGACGCTCGAATATTTCATCTCCACGCACGGAGCGCGCAAGGGTCTCACCGACACTGCATTGAGAACTGCGGATGCAGGTTATCTGACTCGCCGCCTTGTGGATGTGGCTCAAGATGTAATCATTAATTCGGAAGACTGTGGCACAGATCAAGGGCAATGGATCAAGAGATCTGAAAATGTCGCCGACCAGGACTTTAAATCGAGAATTATCGGGCGCTACCCGATGAAGCGGGTATCCGATCTCGAGACTGGCGAAGTATTGGTAAAGAAGAACGAGCTGATTTCTTTCGAATTAGCCGAAATAATTCAAGAAAGCAATGTTGAGAAAATTTATGTACGCTCGCCCATAACCTGCGAGCTTAGGTTTGGGATGTGCGTTAAATGTTACGGTATGGATTTGGGTCGCAGAAAGCCGGTCGAGCTGGGAGCTGCGGTCGGCATTGTGGCGGCTCAATCGATTGGTGAACCGGGGACCCAGCTTACACTGCGAACATTCCATACGGGTGGTGTAGCTGCGGGCGGCGATATCACCACAGGTCTACCACGCGTTGAAGAGCTCTTTGAAGCGCGTAAGAAGCCCAAGGGAGAAGCAATCACTTCCGATATTGCTGGAACTGTTCAAGTCATGATGCCCGAAGTGCCGGATGGTCAGCGCGTTATTCGTATTGTCGACTCACGTTTGATCACGGATGAGTACAGTGTCCCCGGAAATTGGTCGCTCAAGGTCAAGGATGGTACCGAGATTGAGGAAGAAACCATCATTGCTTCACGCGGCGAATCAACGATCGTCGCCACACATTCAGGACGCGTGCACATTAAAGATCGCGTGGTGAATGTATCCTACGATCATACGGAAGAGCAGGAGTACGATATCCCGCCCAGCGCCCGATTGTTGGTAAAAGAAGGCGATCAGATTGATGCCGGCGACAGGATTACCGAGGGCTCATCGAATCCCCACCGAATCTTGTCCATCAGAGGCGCTCTTGAATGTCAACTCTATCTCATATCGGAAGTACAAAAGGTTTATCGCTCCCAAGGCCAGAATATTAATGACAAACACTTTGAGGTGATCATCCGCAAAATGCTTTCCAAAGTTCAACTTACAAGCCCCGGCGATAGCGAACTTTTGCCTGGGGATCTCATCGACAAACTGTATCTAAGAGAGATCAATGAGCAGTTGGTTGCCGATGGGAAGGCGCCTGCCCAGGCAACGCAGGTATTGCTCGGGGTTACCAAAGCGTCTCTAAACACCGAATCGTTCCTCTCTGCTTCTTCTTTCCAACACACCATCAAAGTGCTTGCGAGAGCTGCAGTGGAGGGTAAGGTTGACTACTTGCGTGGCTTGAAAGAAAATGTAATTATCGGCAAACTTATTCCGGCAGGCACAGGATTTCCCGGAGAGGATGTCGTCCTTCACGACGATCGCCTCGATGGAGAGCTTGATGCCGTCGAATTGGAACCAGAAGCTGTAGCTGCGGACTAATTCATCGACCGTCTCTGGTGCTCATTGACAGCCAAAGTAGCCACAAGTATAATTTTTTCCGCCTCCCCCACTGGGGAAGGAGTCTGAATCCCCATCTTCCCCGCCAGTTTGTGGAATCCACGAATGGGGTGGTGAAGTGAAGCTGGAGAAGAATGATGAAATATGCGATTCTCGAAGCTGGAGGTAAGCAGTACCTTGCCGAAGAAGGGGAAACGATTGATGTTGATCGTTTCCCAAGCGAAGTCGGCGACAATGTGCAGTGGAAGGACGTACTTCTCTTCGTCGATGACGGAAAAGTTTCTGTAGGAAACCCCATCGTCAAAGGCGCCACCGTCAAAGGCAAGCTCGTTGAAAAAGTAAAGGCGCGCAAGCTGCTGGTATTCAAATACAAAACACGCGAACGCTATCGCAGGCGCATCGGTCACAGACAAAAATATTCGCGGGTGATGATCGAAAAAATATCGTTGCGCGTTCCGCCGAAGAAGACGGCTGATGCTGATAAAGAGAAAAGAGCATCAAGCGCGAAACCAAAGGCTAAAGCAGAGAAGAAATCATCGACCAAGAAGAAGAAAGATGCCTAGGCCAGGCGGGAGGGTTAAAAATGGCTCATAAAAAAGGCGGTGGATCAAGTAGAAATGGACGTGACAGTAAATCCAAACGTCTTGGTGTGAAAAAATACGGTGGGGAACGTGTTTTATCAGGCAATATCCTTGTGCGCCAACGAGGAACCCCGATAAAGCCTGGCTTGAATGTTGGCCGAGGTAGAGACGATACGCTATTTGCAACGCTCAATGGCATTGTGATGTATGACCATGCACGTGGCGGACGTAAGCGCGTAAACGTAATTGAGGCAGAATCCAAAATTTAGTTTTTGGATCTATACGGCTTGAATAAAAGACTTATGATTCATCGAGAGAATGTATTGTTGTCGGGAGAAGGATAAAAGCGGATGAAAGAAGGTATTCACCCAACGTATTACTCCGAAGCAAAGGTGATTTGTGCCTGTGGAAATACGTGGGTTACCGGATCAACGATTGAAGTTATTCATACGGATGTTTGTTCTGAATGTCACCCATTTTACACAGGTGAGCAACGCATCGTTGATACCGAGGGGCAGGTCGATCGCTTTTATAAGAAACTGCAGGCGCGCGAGACCTATTTGAAAGATGTTAAATCTCGAGACGCAGAACACCTATCCCCCGATATTTTAATTAGAGATCTGGATGTTAGCAAACGCGGTGTCAGTGCATTGGCCAAGGCAGGTATCGAGAATGTAGGTCAGTTGCTGGAAATGTTTAGTGAGGGGGAGACAGAAATTCTCGCCATTGACGGTTTTGGCAGGAAGAGCCTAGCAGAAATTAAGCGCAGACTGAAGTCAAGAGGCTTTACATTGCCCGATGCAGTCATTGAGCCGCAAGTTAGCTAATTCGTTTGCTTCGAAAATAGGCTGGTGTAAACTCAGGGCGGGTGTTCAATCTCCTGCCCTTTTTTTTATCCCATAAAAGCGGAGGTCCAGCGTGCGCAAATTGAATGGCCGAATCGAGGTCATTACGGGATCCATGTTCAGCGGGAAGACGGATGAGCTTATCCGCAGATTGCGGAGAGCGAGTATCGCACGTCAGAAGATACAAGTTTTTAAGCCCGCGATCGATACACGTTATGATGATGACAAAGTCAAATCACATGCCGGCAGCGAATTTGAAGCTACCCCTGTTTCAACTGCGGAAGAAATTCTTCCGCTTGTAGAAAGTGACACTACGGTAGTGGCGGTGGATGAAGCTCAATTTTTCGATGCTACGATCGATGCGATTGTACAGCAACTGGCTGATCGCGGCGTGCGCGTTTTGATTGCAGGATTGGATACTGATTTTCGAGGGACGCCATTTGGCCCAATGCCGATTCTGATGGCGCAAGCTGAACGCGTAGATAAACTGCACGCTATTTGCATGATTTGCGGAGAGGCCGCCTCGCGTACTCAGCGTCTCATCAATGGTGAGCCAGCCAAATACGATGACCCTGTGGTTGTGGTTGCTGCGAGTGAGCTATACGAAGCTCGCTGTCGCCGACACCATGAAGTGCCGAGAAATTAAGCGTGGAGAATTATGAGGAATTCCTGGAGGAGATACTCATCGAAGAAGGTGATCTTCAAGCGCGCATAAAGGAGTTAGGATCGGAAATAAGCGCCGATTATGAAGGTCAGGACTTGTTGTTGATCTGTATCCTTAGAGGTGGTGTCGTTTTCCTAACGGATTTGATGCGTACGCTTACGGTTCCCCACATGATTGATTTTATGGCGGTCTCCTCCTATGGCACCGGTAGTCGCCAATCAGAAGGTCAGGTTCGTATAACGCTGGATCTTACGACCTCTATCGTAGGAAGAAATGTATTGTTGGTTGAAGATATTATCGATAGTGGGAATACGATTGCATCTGTCCTCGCCATGCTCGAGACGCGTAAACCTAAATCGCTAAAGATTTGTACATTACTGGATAAGCCCGAGCGGCGTGAATCTGAAGTTCCCGTGCACTACAGAGGTTTCGAAATTCCCAATAAATTCGTATTTGGCTACGGACTGGACCTGGATGGGTATTTTCGAAATCTGCCTTTTATTGGAGTCGTCCGCACCGGGAAGTATATCCATCCAAATAACAGTAACCATGCACGAAAATCCGATTGATTGGCTTCCAAAATGGCTCTGGAGCGCACTTTCGGATGTCGGGAACAAAGCCGGAATTTGGTTGGTCGGTGGCGCCGTTCGCGACAAGCTGATAGGCCTCGACACCGTAGATTTTGATTTTGCCGTAGAGGGTGACGGGAGAAAAATAGCGCGTGCACTCGCCAACGCGCTCGATGGAAATTACTATGAGCTTGATGCGCAGCGGGGAACCGGAAGATCGATCGTGCATCGTGATCGCGACGCCGATTTCGTCCTTGATTTTGCTTCGCTGCGCGGCGGTTCAATTCTTGGGGATCTTCAGGGACGGGATTTTACCCTAAACGCCCTCGCGATCAGCCTTAAAGAGCCAGGAGCCTTAATCGATCCATTAAGTGGGCTTCAGGATCTCAAGGATCGAGTCCTTCGTCTCTGTTCAGCGCATGCTTTGGAAGATGATCCGATTCGAGCACTACGAGCGGCTCGATTGGCCGTCCAACTCGAAGCGCGCATTGATTCTCAATCGCTTAAGCAAATTCGAAAAATAAAGAATCGAATGCAAGAACCATCGCTGGAACGAGTGCGCGATGAAATATTCCGCATCCTTTCATTAACCAAACCCGCCGCGGCTCTTCGACTGCTGGATAATTTTGGCTTGCTTGATGTTGTATTTCCGGAACTTCGGCCCCTGCGCGGGTTAAATCGCTCAACACAAGCCTCGTATGACGCACTCGAACACTCGCTGGCCATCGTCGACCATTTATCGAATCTGCTGTCCGTCATAGGAAACGATCAGCGGCGTCGAACTGCAGCCGATCTCATCTCGGCTATTTTTATCTTCCGCCTGGGAGCTTTTCGAACCCAACTAAAGGATTACGTTAACATTGCATTGAGCCACGGAAGATCAATCCGTGAACTACTGCTCTTGGCCGCGCTTTATCACAATGTAGGAAAAGTTAATTATCAAGGGGCAAAACAATCTCACTCCAGTGCCCGTAAGACGGCCTCGATCGCGGCGCAACGAATTGCGGATCGTGCGCGGGACTTGAAGCTCGGCAGAAGTGAAATTCACTGGCTAAAACACACGACACAAAATCAAAATCATCCAGGGCAAGTTTCCCTAAAGCAATTGGCAAATCCCCGAAACTTGTACCGCTCGTTGACCATGATGGATCAAGAACTACCGGGAATCCTGCTCATTTTCTTGGCAGAATTTCTGGCTGAAAACGATCCTCCTCTGGATCAGGAAGAATGGAGTATGCGGATTGATGTCGCACGTGCCTTGTTTGATGGCTTTTGGAATGCGGCGATCGATGATCTAACTCAGCCTCCTCTCGCAAACGGGGATGAGATTAAGGGATTTCTTGGAATTCATCCTGGCCCGGAACTTGGCGTGCTTCTCGAGAAGCTGCGCGAGGCGCAATATGCCGGGGATATA
>JADFRQ010000021.1 GCA_022561215.1 Chloroflexota bacterium
GGTGATGACGACCGGATCTCCGAGGATCCGCTTCTCGCCGCCCATCAGGATCTCGGCTGCCGGTACGCCACCGGACGCCAGGGCGATCCGCATGAGCATCACCGACCAAACCCGCTTGTGGCAGAACCACTCGGGGCGCATCTCGGCGTACTCAGGGAGGTTGCCCTGCATATCCTGTAGGTTGGCGAGCGTAACGTCGCTGAACTCGTTGCCCGCCGCGAGGATCAGACCTTCGCCGCTCGACGGGGCTACCGTCCAGCGGTCGATCAACTGCTGGGCGACGCCGGTAATCAAGCCGTCCGCGCTGATGCCCGTGCCCGTGGAGACACGGTTGACCGTTTGCACAGGCAGCCCGGTGATGCGCGCGATCTCGAGCGTTCCATCCAGACCGTAGTCGTCAGCAAGAAAGGCGTTCTGGCGGTCGAGATGCCAGCGGCCAAAAAGCAGGTGCTGTTCGCCGATGTACATCATCCGCCCGTAGGAGAAATAGGAGCGCCCTGGTTTGTGGCGCACCTGGCGGCTGCGATCGCGATTTAACGAGAGCGGGATCCCATAATGGCGCGCCAGTTCCAGCAGCCGCGGGAGCAGGTAGTTGTCGCCATAGGCGGTGAGCAGCAGATCGGGGTCGTAATGCTCGAGGATGTGGCGCACGCCGAGCACCAGCTCACGGCTGCGCTCGCGTTTGAAAACGTATTCCTTTCCCTCCACCTCGACCAACAGGTTGCCGCGGTGGCCGCGAGCAGGATTGCGCAGTTCACCATCCAAACGCATCGTTACCACACGCAGCGGGGGCAGACGGTAGTCGATCTCCCAGGCAGAGTCGAGCGCCTTGATGCTGTGGATGCGTCCTTCTACGTGCTCGACTACGCAGTATGCCAGAGGAAAAATGTCACGCGCCAGGACGTAGCGCTGCGGAAGCGGGATGTCAGTGTCGTAATAGGTCAGCTTGGGCCGGAACGCTGCGACCTGGCGGAACAGGCGTTGGAAAGTGTTTGGCGCGCGCACGGCTACCTCGAGCACATCAATCTCGCGGTCAAGAAAGAGATCTTTGCGTTGCGTGCGTCTTAAATCCACCGCTGCGCGCCGGGCGCGCAGCATCTCGCACACTGCGCGCAGTTCTTCTTGCGGCCCGCGCACGTAGAAGCGCGGTGTGAAGCTGTCGCGCAGCGCATGCGAACGCCCGTCGTTATCGAGCAGCCAGACCGTCATGCCCTGTTGCGAGGGATAAGTGTCGAATAACCAACCGTAGAGTGTGGACATCGTTAACATTTTTATTCTGGGTGCTGTTCTCGCGCCCTCTTTCTTTCCTCAAGTACATCAAGCCGCTGCCGCAGGCGCAGCACCTCTTTATGTTCCTCGACGAGCATCGCCAGCAGCATCACCTCGAAGGGCAGCAGATGGGAGGCATACGCGGCAGCCGCCAAATGCCGCCGCGAGGCAGCGAGGATATCATCCAGCGCGCGTTGATCTTCCAGTCGTAATGCGCGCCGAAATTTGGCCAACGATTGCTGCTCCTGGAGGAATGCCTGCGTGATGGAGGGGAGAGTTCGTCCCATAGATTGCTCCTTGATGGGGGAGTGATTCGTAAATTAATGGGTTAATGAGCTGACTGTTGAGTAGTCGACAGGAGATTTGCTCATTAACCCATTAACATACAAATTCAGATAAGCCTGGGCTGCAGCGCTGCTTCGCTGGCCTCCGGGATGCGTATTAACCAGGCGCTGTCGGCAGCCAGCTGGAGGTGATCGAGCAGAATCCAACGTTCCTTTACCAGCGATCGCGGTTCGCGCGCGCCGACGATCACCGGGCCGTAGGAGGCCAGGCGTTTGAGGTGGGTGATGCACGTCAGCAACAAACGTTCGCTATCGCGCAGCGGCACGCTTTCGTCGTAAAAGGTGCCCAAGAAATCGAGGACAAAAAGCGGGTCTGGGCCGGGCGCTGTGTTCTCGATTAATTCGGCGATCTGGAAGCAGGTGAAGGCGCGCGAGAGCCGGATGCGTGAGAGCACGGCATAGGGATCGATGGCTGTCGTCCGGTCTCTGAGTTGGCGCGCCAGGCGAGCGACGTAGTAGCCGTCAAAGCGGTTGCCGCCGTCGAAGATGCGCAGCGAGTGGCCCTGTGCCGCCAATGTTGTGAGCGCAGTGAGCAGCGTGTGTGTTGGCGTATGTGCTCCCCAGAAGAGCATCAAGCGCGGCTGGAGCAAGCGTTCCAGCAAGAGCGGGTCGGCGGACTCGGCAGGCAAACTGGTGGGGATGATGTGTTGCTGCACGTTGATTCTCCTGGTGATCAGACGAACACGTCGATCATGATGGAATGGATAGAACAAATGTTCTGCAAGGATAATGGAACAGGGGCTGGAAAACCATCCCACCAGAGGTGGAACCGCGCGGGGGATGCGCGCATCCCCTGATAGGGGATGAGGTCTGTGGATTCGATTCTCGAAGTTTGCAGTAGGCTAGCGTTCCAGGTTTTTGATGTCATCCTGAGGCAGTCTTGTTGCCGAAGGATCTCGTTTTCAGAATTCGAAATGATTATATCGAGCGATTTCTTATTCCAACAAAGATACAGGTGAGTTTATGCACATCGGCGCGATTACCATTGAGCTTCATCTTCCGGGCTGCCGATCCTTGAAGCAAAAACGGAGCCGATTAAAACCGCTCCTGGCCGCACTGCATAAACACTACAATATTTCGGCGGCGGAAATTGATAAGAATGACCATCATCAGTTAGCTGTGATTGCTTGTGTGCTCGTAAGCAACAGCGCAAACCACATTCAGAAAGTTCTCGATGGTGTTCCTTCCTGGATCGAAACTCGACGCCCTGATCTTGATGTTATTGATCACCAGTTTTCATTCCTGTGAATCATTCCACTTTCTGAAGCAACTTTCTCTTTTTTCCCTTAAGCCTCGACACGTATATTAAGAAAAATTGCCACGTTCCTAATCAACGTGGCAGTAACATTACCCTTTTAGAATTGTTATCCGCAGCTTGTTGCCTACACCACCTGCATGTTATCAACCAGAGCGCGTCTGCGGACGAGTGCGTTCAATCTAGAGGCAAGCAAACTGGCATGTACCGGTTTTATCAAGTAGTCATCCGCACCGGCATCCAGTGCTCTCGCAACACTCGCAGGAGCTCCAAGCGCAGAAAGGATCATAACGGGAACATCGCTAAAGGTTCTGATTCTTTCACACACTTCCCAGCCATCCATTTCGGGCATGAGCAAATCCAGGATGATCACATCGAATTCGCCATCGCGGCATGCTTGGATACCTTCTTCGCCAGAATAGGCCGCGTGTACTTCGAAATCCCGACCCCCAAGTAGGCTTCGAAGCATGCTAGAAAAATCAGGATCGTCGTCAATCAATAAGATTTCAATCGCCATTGTCCCTTCCGATCAATGGATTTCATTATGCCGGAATTCCATTTGGAGCGACCTTACAAGTTACTATCATTGCCTTGCTTGCCCAAATTTTGTATAGAGACTATGATAGTTTCACGTAAGTTTGCCGCATTCCAATAGAGAAAATGAGTAAATTTATCGACGACATCGCCCAACACAATCCGCCTTGCCCCCACTGCGGCGAGGCACTCCCAAGGGAAGAAAAAACCTGCCCAAATTGTGGTGTGGATTTGCTTCTCCTGACGCTGTTGACGGAACGCGCCTATCTCGATGGTGTGCCCGGATCTGCGCCCATTTCTAGCACCCCTGAAGCCTTAATCCCTCGCATTGGCGATTATTTGCTCGATCATGACCTCGTCAAAGAAGATGAGCTTAATATGGCGTTGGCCCGTCAAAAAGAACTCGCCGAAAAGAATGATCATCGCCTACTTGGCCAAACCTTGATTGAGATGGGATATATCGATCACGAAACCTTCGACCTAGCGATCAACCTGCAGATCATCGAGCTTCATTCTGCATTGCGAGAGGCAAACCGCAATCTTGAACAGCGCGTCGAGCAACGCACGGGTGAACTAAATAACGCCCTAGAACGGCTCGGCGAAACCAATCAAATTAAAGCCAATCTGATCTCCAATGTATCTCACGAATTGAGAACTCCTCTTGCGCACATTAAGGGATATGTCGAACTGCTGCGCGAAGGCGACCTCGGAGAACTGACTTTAGAACAGGAAGAAGCACTGGAAGTCATGGCGCGCTCAAGCGCGCGCCTCGAACGCTTGATCGAGGATCTGATTGAATTTTCAACCGCAGCGCGTGAAGGGATCAGCTTGAATCAACAGCCATTTTCACTGGCTGATCTCGCAGAGGAAGTCCGCAAAAGGACGTCCAAAAATGCGGAAAAATCAGGGGTCGAATTCAAGTTAGAGATCGAAGATAATTTGCCGATCTTGGAAGCAGATGCGGAACGACTGGAGTGGGTACTCTATCAGCTTGTTGATAATGGAATAAAATTTACAGGGGACGGCGGCGAGGTTACGCTTGGCGCCAACAAAGATGGCAATATTGTAAACGTATACGTGCGCGATACTGGTGTGGGAATTCCGGCTGATCGTATTGAAGAGGTTTTTCTCCCCTTTCACCAACTCGATGGTTCGCCGACACGCAAATATGGCGGAACCGGGCTCGGACTTGCACTCGTTAAACTCATACTAAATTCTCACGGAAGCGAGATCAGAATCGAAAGTACTGTAAATGAAGGAAGCTTGATCAGCTTCTCATTACCCATACCGTCTGAGTCAGCATGACTGGGCCGCTCGTACCCCCTGGCCCGCTGACCACCGGGACGGAGTTAAACGCCGTCTATGCCATCGCCCGCGTGGTGGCAGAAACGTACGATACAGAAACCGGCCTGGATACAGTATTCCGACTGTCCAGAACGATTTTTATATTTGACGTAGTTTCGCTTTTTCTGCAGAACGAGACCACCCAGGAATTCGAACCTGCATATGCCGGCGCATTGGGCAGGGGACGCTCTCGGGAAGAGGAGCTTTCATGGGGCGAACCCGCCGCCCAGGAAGCCTATCGTACCGGCCAAACTGTTCTCAGACAGGAAGATGCGGGACCTGCAGTTGAAGGCAGAGATCGCCGACGAGATTTTTTGGGTCTTCCAATGCTTGTTGGGGGAAGATGTGTTGGTGGATTGGTATTTGGACGATTTGGTGGACCATCTTTTCCACCAGAACATATTCGATTGGCAGAATTTGTAGCATGGCATGTTGGCCAATTGCTCGAAAATCGGCGCATGGCTCACCGCATTGCGAATCTCGAAGCGCAGCGGGAATTGGAGCGCATGCAAGATGAATTTATTTCAACGATTTCCCATGAATTGAGGACACCTTTGGGATTCATAAAGGGATACGTTACAACATTGCTGCGTGAAGATGTTGAATGGAAACCTGAAACACGCATAGAGTTTCTCAAAATTGTTGATGACGAATCCGATCGCCTGCGGGAATTAATCGACAATCTGCTTGATTCGTCCCGCCTCGAAAGCGGACGCTTGGGAATGACAACGGAGCCCACGCGAATTAGTATGCTTATTCGCGATACAGCGGAACGTACACGATCAGCCTATCCTGAAATGGACCTGCGGCTGGAAATCGATGAAAATCTTCCCTCTGTGAATGTTGACAGCACACGAATATCCCAGGTACTCGATAACTTACTTTCCAACGCGCATAAATATGCACCGGAGAGTACGGTGGTGGTTGCTGCCAGCGAAGAGAGAAATTACATTCGGCTGGAGGTAAGGGATAACGGCCCTGGTATTGAAAACGAACATATCCCGCATTTATTTGAGCGTTTTTACAGAGTGCCGACAAACAATAATACAGTGCGCGGTACAGGTCTGGGTTTGTACATATGCAGAAAGATTGTTGAAGCCCACGGCGGGAAGATCGGAATTGAAAGCAAACCTGGAGGCGGTTCGACCTTCTATATCACGCTTCCAACCATCGAACATTCAGAAAAATCCGAAGCGGAGAAGGATGATGAGCGAGAATAAGTCTGTCCTTGTAGTCGATGATGATCCACGTTACCTTCGACTGGTCGAAGTCAATCTTATGGCCGAGGAATACGATGTACGTACGGCGATGAATGGGCAGGAAGCAGTTGAAACTGTTGCCGCGAAACAGCCGGATTTGATCTTGCTTGATGTAATGATGCCAATTATGGATGGTTTCACGGCATGTGAACGGATTCGCGAATTCTCCAATGTTCCTATTATTATTCTAACCGCCAAAGGTGAGGAACGCGACCGCGTGCGCGGCCTTGATGCGGGAGCGGATGATTACATTGTAAAACCTTTTTCTGCACAAGAGCTTCTTGCGCGCGTTCGAGCTGTCCTGCGAAGAGCCGAACGCCAGATGGACGATCAATATCATAAGCCTATTGTGGATCATTATGAATTAAAGCTGGATCTCGCGCGGGCTCAGGTTTATTCAAATGATGAGGAGGTTTCATTAACAGCGACGGAATACCGCCTTCTGCAGACACTCGCTACAACCATGGGGCGCGTGCTCACGCCGGAGGAGCTGCTCGCCTCTGTCTGGGGAACTGAATATCGCGATGATAAGGAAATTCTCTGGGTTTGCCTGAGCCGGCTACGCCAGAAAATAGAGCCTGATCCTAAAAACCCCATCCACATCGTCACGCGCCAAGGGTTGGGGTATCTTATGCCGCCTATTGAAGATGAAATGTAGAAAATATAATCGTTGGATTGAAAGGCCAATCAGCTGTCCATCGAAAGAAAAAATGCAAATATTTTATCCGGCAGCAAACTTCTAACGTAAAAAATCTTTGATTTCTATGGAAGGTTCCAGGGGGATTTGCCAAGTTGAAGTTCTGCTATAATCCGGTCAAATGCATGAATCCTGGAGCATGGGATGACGGAAAATCGAGAAATCTTACTTCGCAGCAAAGTTATTGGCGCGACTTTACGGCAAGTGCGCAATCGAGCAGGCAGGAGCCTCAAGGAGACAGCCTTGCTTATTGGCACGAATGCGGGAAGACTTTCGGCTTACGAGCGCGGCGAACGAACGATTTCTCTTCCTGAACTAGAATTATTCGCCTTCCACATGCATACCCCTCTAAAAGCATTTACCAATCTTGATCCCACGCAGAGATCGCTCGATCAAGATCCTGATCCTAAGATCTTGATTTCCCTCCGCAACCGTGTGATTGGAGCAATGCTCAAACGTCACAGGATTGAACTGAATCTGTCGATTCGTGAACTTTCCAAAGAGATCAATCTGCCGCCGAGTCGAATATCCGCCTACGAAAAAGGCGGACGGCCTATGCCCTTGGTCGATCTTGAAAAGGTCGCCGAAAGACTTGGGCACAGGCTCGAAGATTATTTCGATCGAGACGGGCCCATTGGAACGCGAGAAGTAAATAACGACGCCGTTAAAATGCTCTCAAAATTGCATCCTGAATTGCGCGAATTCCTTAGCAATCCCGTCAACGAACCTTACCTGCGTATCGCTAAAAAGCTTAGTGAGCTCGATGTCAATAAGTTGCGAATTGTCGCCGAGGGATTACTGGATATCACCTTGTGAGCGATAAAGGCGCTTCTCCTTCCAAAATTGCGACACAAGCCAAAAAAGCATTTAAAGAAAAGAAGTACAGTGACGCCCTTGAAGGATTTTATGCGGCACGCGAGGGATACCTCCTGGATGAGGACAGGCTTGGAGCCGCGGAGATGAGCAACAATCTTTGCGTCGTCATGCTGCAAATCGATCGGCCCAATGAAGCGCTAAAGATCGTGGAAAACACTCCTGCATTATTTCTCGAACTGGGCGACGAAGCTCATGCAGCAATGGCCTTTGGAAATCTGGCATCTGCGCTTGAGGCGTGCGGCAATTTTAATGACGCTGCCAACGCTCTTCAGGAAGCCATCGAGGGATTTCGCCGCATAGATGATCAGGAGAATTTGCTGTATTCGGCCAAAGCACTAAGTGAACTTCAACTGCGTCAAGGGAGGGCCCTCGAGGCGCTTGCTACCATGCAGACAGGATTGGAAAATCAAAAGGGACTTGGACTAAGGCGAAGACTGCTGCGGCGTCTCCTGGATATTCCTTCACGCCTTATAAGTAAATAAAATCTCTATCAGGATTTAAAACGAATCTTCGCAAATGAGCAGCTCTATCCTACCAAATATACGTCAGGCCGTTGATAATGATATCGATATAATCTCTTCGTTTCTCAATGAAGCCTATTGGAAGCATCAACATCTTGATTGGCTTAACCCGCAAGAACTCCTGAAACAGGTTCCTTTTTATCTTCTTTTTGATCGCGATCAACTCGTTGCGTGTTTATCATGTCCGCCGTCCGCGGGCGAGAATGCTTGGCTGAGAATATTTGCCCTGCGATCGAATTACACTCCGCAGACCGTCTGGGAACAGCTCTGGCCAAGTGCCTGGCGGCGAATTAGCAGCTTGGATATTCGGTCGGCCTCTGCGCTTGCGCTCTCGGATTGGATCGAACCAATTCTTCTGCAATCCGGATTTGTTCGATCAAATGCGGTGATATTCCTGGAATGGCTAGCCAGTGATGTCCCTGAAGTGCCGAACTTTCCGGGCACCATTCGCCGAATTCAGGAATCGGATCTTCCTGCTATCTTTCATTTGGATCGTTATGCATTCCAAGGAATTTGGAAGAATACATTCCCGGAATTAGAGGGAGGCTTCAAACAAAGCGCGTTGGCCACACTGATCGAAGTTGATGGTGAACCGATTGGATACCAGTTTACGACGACATCGGTTTGGGGAGGTCATCTTGCCCGCCTGGCCGTTGATCCCAGTTGGCAGGGCCGGGGCGTCGGAACCGCGCTGGTCACTGATTTGCTGCGTCAAAGCATGCGACGCGGCTTTCATCGAGTGACAGTTAATACGCAGTCAGATAATCCAAAATCATATTCCATTTACCAAAAATTAGGGTTTAAGGAGACTGGGGATTCCTATTCTGTCTTCACGTATCGACCAAAACCCTGATCAGCTTTTTTTGGGAACCACTCTTTACCCTGGAGACTGGCATTTTCTCATAGACATCCGGCTTCCTTTATGGCACAATTCGCCATTACAGCGAGGTTAAATAAATGAGCAAACGATCCGGCCGAAAGAGAAAAATAAGCCCGCCGCAGTCTCGCCAACCCCTGAATAAGACGTTGGTCGTGGGCATTATTATCGCCGCGGTCGCAGCTGTAGGCCTGCTGATTTTCTCTGGACAGCCTGGTTCTAACGCGGTCATCGATCCAGAACCTCGCAATGATCCGCTTAGCGACAAAACAGATTTGGGCGATAAAAATGCCCCGGTATTGATGGTGGAATACTCCGATGTTCAATGCCCATTCTGCGGCCGCTTTCACAAAAATACGTTGCCCTTGATCATCGAAAATTACATCGACACAGGGAAGGTCTATTTTGTCTACCGGAACTATATCATTTTGGGACTTCCCTCCTTCCGAGCAGCAAAGGCGGCTCTATGCGCCGCGGAGCAGGATAGCTTCTGGCCCTATCATGACTACCTCTTTGCAAACCAGGATGAAAGCGATCCCACGGCATTTTCCAGCGAACGTCTCGAAATTTTTGCTGATAGGGTGGGAATGGATACTGATGCATTCCGCGTGTGTTTTATTGATGATCGCACCAACGATCAAATCGAGATAGACGTCGATCTGGCAACCAAAGATGGAGCTGAGTCAACACCCACATTTATCATCAATGGCACCCTAATTCGCGGCGCCCAAGATTATGAAGTGTTTGAAGAACAAATTGAAGCAGCATTGGCGCTGGCGGCTGAATCTTCCAACCCCTAGTCCTGCAACTTGCCCAGCAATTTATCGCCTGATTCTCATTCCTGCATTGCATTGAACGAGTGAACATCATGTACAGGGCGCAGTGTATTCCGCACCCGTACTGCGCATGTCCTCCTGAGGCGCTTTTTCCGCCGAAGGATCTCGTTTCACACGAGCTGCGTCTATTCCAATGGAAAACGATGATTCTGCCCTTTCACAATGTGAAAGGGTATCGCTCAGAAGGACATTAAAAATAGACCCTTTTTCCTATCCTCCTGAAGCAATTATTTCTTCCCGAGGCACATCATTTGCGTAAGCAATCGACTTTCAAATAGGAAAACGAGGAATCTGCGGCTATTTAAAAAGCACTCAAATACTCTATCGTTCTTCCCAAAACGCAGCGTATAGGCAACCGGCTGGTTGCCCTCACACCTTGGGTAATTGCCGAGCATATTTGAGAAGGTAACGATGGCAAATCTGATAGACCCTATTGGGACAACCCCTGGCGCTTAAAATGACGCGCGCCGAACACATTCATTGCGCGTTCAAGCCCGCATCCTTTTAGTTTCCATTTGGTGGGCATCTGTTATTGGAAACGGTCAATCATCCAGCTGATCAAGGGCGCCACCGCCAACGCAGGGAGTAAATTTCCAGTTCTAATCTTTTTTATTTCCAACAGGCTGCTCACCGATAACCCCAGCAACAAAACCCCACCTACTGCAGTCATCTCCGCGATCATAGTTTCCGACATGAGCGCTTGAACTTGAAAAGCAAGCAAGCTGATGCCGCCCTGGTAAATAAACACTACAACAATCGAAAACAAGACTCCGATTCCCATCGAAGAAGCCAATGCCATGGCTGCAAATCCGTCCAGCACCGATTTCGTCGCTAACAGTCTGAAATCCCCCGTCAATCCATCCTGAATAGAGCCCAGTATCGTCAGCGGCCCAACTTCAAACAGCAGGCTTGCAGTGAGGAAACCACGGATGAAGCGCGCCTGACCTCCTTGCTCATCATTATCTCCTCGGAACTTGGGCTGCAGGCGAGATCCAAGAGATTCAAGACCTTTTTCAAGATCGAGCCATTCCCCGAGCAAACCTCCCAGCAGCAATGCGCTGAGCACGACAAGAGGATTTCCCGACTCAAGGAACATACTCACACCCAAGGCAAGTGTGAAAAGACCAATGCTATAAATGATAGTTTGGCGTACGCGATTGGGAATTTTGGCGCCAAAGACGAGCCCGGTAAATCCACCGGCGAGGATGGTCACTATATTAAGCATAGTGCCAATCATGATTATTTTTCTTTCGCCAGGCTGGGATGTTCGACACCGGCCTGTTTGTTCTCCCAAAGCGCCAAAACGAAACAGAGTGATGATAGCCGGTTCAGGTAGCGGACGACGATGGGAATGTCGAATTCCATCTTGATGTGGAGTTCTGCGGCGAAGCGCTCTGCGCGCCGAATAATTGTCCGCGCAAGATCAAATGCAGCTCCCGGAATTGAATCTCCTGGAATAACAAATTCCTTGGGTACTTCAACCTCGTCCGCCAAAATCTCGATCTGCTCCTCAAGCCAATTCACTCGCTCTTGATCGATCCGCTGAAATTTCGATCGGTTTTCTGCTGTCGCGGCGACCTCCGCCATCAGGCCGTAAAGATCACGCTGGATTGCATTTGTTATTTCAATACTGCGTCTGGAATTTGAAAAACTTTTTGCCAGGCCGAGGGCTGATGATGCTTCATCCATGGCGCCATAAGCCTGCGGCTGGGGATCAAACTTCGCCACTCTGCCACTTCCTAATAAGCCAGTGTAGCCGTCATCACCAGTTCGAGTGAAAAAGGAACTCATCAGTTAATTATATCTAGTTTGGAGTCGGGCGAATGCTGCCCTATAATCCATTCGTGGAGCGCAATGAAATTCATCCCCCAGGGAACACTTATTATTCTTGGAGTGCTTATTGGCTTAATCGCCGCCGGCTTTGTGGTTCTATTGAGCGCAAGACCACGTGGCGAACCAATCCAACTTCATCCTCCTGCATCTCCGGCTCCACTGCGGGTGCATGTTAGCGGCGCGGTCAATCAGCCTGGAGTCTACACCCTACCTGAAGGATCCATCACGCAGGATGCAATTAATGCTGCTGGGGGACCTACCTCCCAAGCGTCCTTCGCATCCATAAATCTGGCCTCTCCATTGCGGGATGGCCAGCTTATTATTCTGGCGTCAACTGATGATTCCACCGCACAACCAAATTCAATTTCATTGACCCCTGTGACCTCTTCAACTCCAATAAACATCAACACCGCTACTGCACCTGAGCTTGAAAGTCTCCCGGGAATAGGCCCCAGCCTAGCCGCCAGTATCATTGCGTTTCGGCAAGAACACGGCCCCTTCACCGAAATTGAAGATTTACTCGCTGTTTCAGGAATCGGGCCTGCCAAGCTTGAGAAGATCAGGCCGTTTGTGATCGTGCGCTAAAGATTCTCTATCGCAACGATCGTTCCCCAACTCAGGAGGACCAAGCTCGAGTTCAACTGCAGGACCTCTTTCCTGCTTGCCCGGAAAATCTCCCATTGCTATCATTGGATGCGTACTTAATCGGCAATGATAAAGTACAACATTTCCTGATTAAAAAGGCGAGAAGTTGACCAAGCCAATGCTGAGGATGATCCTGTCAATGTGTGCGGAAAATTTTTGGGTGGCATCGAGAGGGGAGATATCCCAACTTATTAGCCGTTTTCGTAGCTGCGTTATTTCAACATCGCAACCCATTCTGCGTGTTTGCAATCCTATGAACAAGGATGGATTGTTCATCTGGACAGGGGGGATTTGTAGAGATGCCTGAACTCCCCGAAGTTGAGAGTATTGCTCGCAAGCTAAATGATGGAAATGGGAATCCACCCTTGCCTGGTCAGATCATTACCCATGCGACGATTAGTTGGCCAAGGCATATTGCCATTCCGGCGGTTTCTACCTTTCGTCGAAATATTCGTTCGCGTATGGTTGAGTCTGTGGGCAGGCGCGGCAAATACCTTGTTATCAAATTGGATCGCGGAACGCTGCTCCTTCATTTGAGAATGAGTGGCGATCTTTACATAACGCCCCCTGGGGCAGCCAAAGGCCCTTATGAACATACAATTTTTCATCTCGACAGCAATTGGCAGCTGCGATTTTCGGATGCGCGCAAATTCGGAAAAATTTATCTGCTTAATTCGCCGGAAAAGATCCTCGATCAGCTTGGTCCGGAGCCGTTGGGCCCGACATTTACGCTTGCTAATTTTCAGAGCAGGCTTCGAAGCAAAAAGCGCCAAATAAAAGCACTTTTGATGGATCAATCCTTTTTGGCAGGATTGGGCAATATTTACACCGATGAAGCCTTATTCCTGGCCAAAATCCACCCACGCTTACGCAGCAACACACTTACGGACGACCAGATCAAACTCCTTTGGGATGCAATTCGGACAACACTTGAAGATGGAATTCGGGCCAACGGGGCGAGTATTGACTGGGTCTACCGCGGCGGAAGTTTCCAGAATCAATTTAAAGTCTATCAGCGAACTGGTGAGCCCTGCCAAAGATGCGGCACACCGATAGAACGCATAACACTAGGACAGCGCGGGACTCATTTTTGTCCCTCCTGCCAACAGGAGTTAACCAATGATTCTTGAAGATACTCCCCTGATTAGCTGGGTAATTACCATTGTCGGAATTGCGCTGGGGATCATAGCGTACGCCATCTATATCAACTTACGCGGAGAGAAGGAAGTGAAGGATCTCGCAACCACAAAAGAGAATACCCCAGAGACGAACGATGAATCCCCGGCATTGGAAAGCGCGCAATCGATGGACGAAGTTGGAGAAAACTCCACCTCCCAAAATGGAGATGAAGAACCTGATGCGCTAGAAGGCTCCAGTGCAGATTCGAATGGAAGAAAGGAAAAGAGGTTGGAAACTCAGAGTTCGATGCCTATAGTTCCAGAGTCTCAAGAGCTTATTCCAATCGCCACAATCCTTCGGGAGGCAGATACGGGGCGTATGGTCCTGCGAATTAAGGACGAGGACTTTAACAATCTGGCGGCATTAAAAGCATCCGTCCATTGGGCGCGGGTAGAAGGGTTGCCGGCCGAATTTTCAGAGTGGCTGTTCGGATCCCCGCTTCCGTCGGGAGATAAACAGAAACCCAGTGCCGAATATGTTGCCGCAGTGGAAAAGACGAATGAGGATCAAGATATGATCACGCAGATCAACAAGATTATTGAACACAAAATTCGTAATTTGGAAGGCGATCAACAATCCGTTCGACTGGTCGCCGATGTTGCTGGAAGCCTGAAAGTTATAGTCGGGGTAGAGAGTTTTCCCTTTGATGACGTTCCCTATGAGAAAATTCGTCAGCTTATTCAAGAGTCGGTTTCCCAATGGGAGGCCAAATAATGAAGATGGTGCGTAACCAGTCGATCCTCCATTTCCAATAAGGGCTGCAAGCCTTAAATTCCCGCTTGTTATCCATCCCCACAGCAAACCCCCGTAGTAGGGTACGAAATTTCCTGTTTTTTTCCATAACATCCAGGCGTACTTATTCCGGCCGAATAATTAACCGCCCGTCTTTTTTTCGAAGGCGGGCGATTTGGATTTGGGGATCGTGCTGAAAAAACATCAGGGCATCGTTGGATAGCACCCATCGTTGCCATTTTTGCTTAGTTTCAATAGTTTGCAGGGGGTAGACGTCATAGGATGCCGTCCACGATGTACGCTGCATGTGAACCGAGTAGGAGGCCAAATCGGCCAGGAAGATCGCTTTCCAATCCCTCGATTGAAGAACAAGCGATTGGTGGCCGCGCGTGTGTCCTGGGGTCATTACACACTTTACTTCCTTGGTGACTTCGGTATCCCCGTGCAGTAGCTTCATTTGCCCACTGGCTACCAGCGTTGCGAAATTTTTTTCGAAATACGTCCCGCGCGTGCGCGAGTTTGGATGGCTTGCTTGCGCCCACTCCATTCGTTGAACCATATACGTGGCATTGGGAAAGGTTGCCTTGATGGTATCCCCACTTTGGATGGTATTTCCACCACAGTGGTCGGCATGCAGATGAGTGTTGACGACAATGTCAATATCCTGCGGCTGAATGTCTTTGGATGCTAGTTGTCGTACGAGACCCCCATTCGGCCGTTCCAGCCCCCAAAATTCATTTTCCTTGGCACTAAGCTTTGCTCCAAGTCCTGTATCAACAAGAATGGTTTTACCCTCAGAGAAAATAAGCATACAGGTAAGGGCCATGGCGATGCGATTTTGATTATCTGATTTTATATAGGACTCATAATACGATTTCGGGACCAAACCAAAGGGACCTCCGGCGTCTGTCTTCGCCACGCCGTCCGAGAGCAAATAGATTTCCAGATCACCAATCTTCATGCACTATATTTCGCGCCGTTGATTTGTATTGTATCCAGAATGTACCTCGAAAATTTCCATCGTAGGCTGAGCGCTTGAGCCTACGTTCGCTCCAATATTAAAACTGTATCAAACACACATCTCTGCGAATTGGGGCGGGATTTATGCCGCCAATTCGTTCATGCCTATCGCTTTTTACTGCGCCGCCTTCTTTTGCGTTTACTTTTCACTTTGTCTTTCGGTTGCACTTTGTCTTTCGGTTGCACTTTATCTTGGGCACGTTTAGTTTGCACGCCCTCTGCGGCTGATGGTGCTGAGGTTTGCACTCTAAATATACGTAAAATGACTCCGGCGCGAACATCTGTCAGGAGCTGGTGAAACATATCGAACGCGCGGCTCTTGTATTGAACCAAAGGATCACGCTGGCCATAGGCCTCAAGACCAATTGAAGTGCGCAACGCCTCGATTTGGGTGAGGTAATCCACCCACAACCTGTCGCCAACCGAGAGCAATAACGCGCGATGAGCTTGCGTGAGCAACATCTGGCCCAGAGCATCCCGCACGAGCGTTTTTAGTGCTGCATCGAGAGATCCCAAATCATTCGCCGCTTGTATTTGTTTGTAATCCTCCCCATCGATGGCGCCTGCAATCGCCGCTCGCTGTTTATCTTCAAGCGATGCAAGACTGCTCGAAACATGACGATCAATTTCCGCTTGCCCCAACAAACTTTGAATGGCGCCTTGCGCTTGAATGAGATGCTCAATAATTTGTTCTTCAATTGTTTCAGGATCAATGCCGTCCAGCAAAGTCGCTGCCGAATTTGCATACGAGAATCGGGCAACCGATACCGACTTCTTCTGATGAGACTTGCGATCAAAATAGGTGCGTTGGCCAAAACTCATTTGAATGAGCAAGCGCAGTTTCAATCTATCATCGATGACAGCATCGCCGATCGCGCGCTCTAGCTCGCGGGTGATCTCGTGCATGAGCTTATCGACGCGTGCATTCCAGGTTTGAGCGAAGGCATCCATGAGATCGGCTTCTGCCTGGTCCCAATCGATGGGAACCGCCAGCGATTGATCAATGTGTAATTTTTCACCCAGGCGTTGTTCGATAGACTGCACAATCCCCGCCCAGACTCGAAGCCCTAAACTGGCCTCGATTAGTTCAGGAATTTTTTCCTTCAAACGTTCGGGCTCCATTTGTGATTCCGCGTCTCCCTCGATCCGAATTTCAAGCCCGGCAACATTTTGGATGGTCTGGATAAGAGCGTTTAAATTTACAGAAGAGTCTTGATCTTCTGCCTCCAACTCAGCGCCTTCGATTGCTATCTCGGCCATCTCGACGCGTTGTTGAACTTGATCATCAAGACGGACCATTGCTGCCTCTATTTGATCGTCGACCGCACGCATAAGATATTCATACTGCGCGTCGAGCGCATCCCTGGCAATTTCACTCAGCGCTGCCTTTAACCCATCCTTATCGTTTACCTCCGCAAGCGAATCAATTAACAGCTGCATCATAAACGACGGGCAGGGCTGATCTCCGTTAAGATTGATTGTCGGCTGGACTTCCTCTAACCAGGCAAGCAGTTTCCAATAGCCATCGATGTCGTCCACTGCCAAATCGATACGCCGGCGAGATTCGTGCTCCAACATAGCGATGATATCTTCGTATAATTCATCCTTGGTAAACACCCGATTACGCTGACTGTAAAAGACCTCGCGCTGCTGATTTAGAACATCATCGTATTCCAGGAGGTGCTTTCGGGTATCAAAGTTTGCTCCCTCAACGCGTGTCTGAGACTGCTCGATTACTCGATTCACGATATTATGAGCAATGGGAACCGCATCATCAATGTTTAAGCGCTGCATTAAATTAGACACTTGAGAACCTCCGAAAAGGCGCATCAATTCATCTTCAAGGGAAAGGAAAAATTGTGATGATCCGGGATCGCCCTGACGAGCAGCGCGGCCGCGCAACTGATTGTCAATCCGCCTGGCCTCATGTCGTTCGGAGCCTAATACATGTAGTCCCCCGACTAACTTTACGCGTTTGCCATCTTCGATAAACGATCGGAAAAGTGATGCTTCCGAATCGTAGATTCCGATTTCCTCCGTTGTGAGTCCGTTCAAAGCCTGCAATCGTTCTTCCATATTTAGATTTTCGGGTTGAGGAACCCGCGCCCTGCGCAATATTCGATTGACCGCTGCCATTACTTCCTCGGCGATTTCGCCGCCAAGCTTAATATCCACACCACGTCCGGCCATATTTGTGGCGATGGTGACCCCTCCGAATGCTCCAGCATCCGCGATAATTCGAGATTCTTCGTCATGTTTTTTCGCATTGAGCACATTGTGAGGAATCCCACTTTGGAGAATCTCACCCAGGCGAGGAAGTTGGCTTTCATCTAACTCGAGGATGGCGCCCAGGCGTTCCAGATTGTCTGCATGCGCTGGATTGGTATTGGTATCTAGTTCTCTTGCAAATTTACGGATGGTGCCTTGGCTTACCATTTCCAGAGGTTGGTAAAGATTTTCCAGCGCCTCAATTTTCATTCCCTCATCGGGAAGTTCATTAACTTCCAAATAAACATCACGCAGGAGCAATGTGCTCATCAATCGGCGGAGCAGATCAGGCTTCAGGCGTTTTGATATTTTTTCCGATAATGCAACAGATGTCGTTCCCACCAGCACGGGTTGCCCGATTACATGGCGCTCCAAGATTTCTCTCGTCACGGCTCTGAGCTTTGCTTCCTCGGTTCGGAATACGACATCCGGATAATCTTTGCGCGTCCAAAAGATCGGTTGCGATTCATCATCGCCTTTTCTGGCATAGTAAGTGAATTTGTTCCCATCATCGCGATACTCTACGACGACAAGGTCCGTATCAGGCTGCGAAGCAATATAATCCAAATTGGTGGGCAAGGGGATAACATCCACATTGTATATTTTGCTGAACTCTTCCGCCTCTGTTACCGCGGTTCCTGTCATTCCAGATAATTTTGAGTACATTCGGAAGTAGTTTTGTAGGGTAATCGTTGCATAGGTCATATTTTCTTGACGGACCTTAACCCCCTCTTTTGCTTCAACTGCCTGATGCAAACCATCGGACCAGCGTCGCCCAGCCATCAGACGTCCGGTAAACTCATCGACGATAATCACCCGGCCACCTTGCACCACATACTCCTTGTTTCGTTTGAACAAGAAATCCGCGCGCATGGCCTGTTCGAGGTGTCCTAGCATGCGCGCCTGTTCGGGGCTAATATCCTCGGGTCGATCAGGGTCTCGCAGAGGGGTACCCAACAAGCGTTCTGCATGATCTTCGCCGATCTCTGTCAACGCGATGTTGCGATCACGCTCACTCACTTCGTAATCTTCTGGCTGCAGCTGCTTGACGACTTTTGCCATATGAATATAGAGCTCAGGATTGTCGGATGATGGGCCAGAAATTATGAGCGGCGTTCGTGCCTCATCGATGAGAATATTGTCGACCTCGTCGAGGATGGCAAAATGATGACCGCGTTGCGATCGATTCTCCAGACGCCGGGCCATATTATCGCGAAGATAGTCGAACCCAAATTCATTATTGGTACCGTACGTAACGTCGGCAGCATAGGCTTCTGAACGATCAACCAGGCGAAGCTGGTGGATATCTTCTTGAACCGATTCATGCTTCGGATCATACAGAAAAGCCTTTTGCCCGCCTTCTGTGCGAGCCGCTTCCTGAAGCACACCCACACTGAGACCTAAGAAATGGAATACTGGGCCCATCCAGCGCGCATCTCTGCGGGCGAGATAATCATTTACCGTGACCAGGCTAACTCCTTCCCCTTGGAGCGTATTAAGGTAAATGGGCAATGTCGCGACGAGCGTTTTCCCCTCGCCAGTACGCATTTCCGTAATCTTGCCCTCATGCAGAATAATTCCGCCGATAAGTTGAACGTCGAAATGTCGAAGCCCTATCGTTCTTACGGAGGTCTCGCGAACAACGGCATAAGCCTCGACAAGCATATCTTCTAAATCTTCGCCATCCGTCAGTCGCTGCTGGAATTCCTTCGTTTTAGCCTGCAATTCGGCATCACTAAGCTGCTGCATTTCCGGCTCGAGCAAAGTGATCATCTGAGCCGTTTCCGCATAGGCCTCCAATTGACGCGCAACAGGATCGCCCCCTAAGATCTTGGCTATTGATTTAAACATCAAAAATTACCCTTTCGCGTCGAATTCTACCATAGCACCCACGTTGGCATTTCTTGACCAAAAACCACTCTTAACCCTATACTCAGAAGCCATTCGAAGGGAAAATCGGAGAAAATATTTCTCTCTTTTAGGCGGATATGATGGCTCCCAATACCATATTTCGAGCGAAGAAACCAGGCCTGATTATTATTGCGCTCGCCCTTGGACTATTATCTACCAGTTGTATAAGCGCGCCAGAACCTGGCCTGCAAAGTCGTGCTGGGATTATTGTGCAACACGCCAACGGAGAATTAACGACGAGTTGTGTCACCTTTGAAGGAGAGGAAACCAACGGTGAAGCACTCCTAAATTTATCGAAAATCCCTTTTATAGCCGATTCAGGAAATTCATTAGGCAGTATCGTGTGCTCAATCGAAGGGGAGGGCTGCCTGTTTCCTGAGGAAAACTGCTTTTGCGAATGCAGCGGCCCGGGGGAATGCTCCTATTGGTCTTACTTCATCAAGACAAATGATCAACAATGGGCATATGCCCCGGTCGGGGCACGTATGCGCACGATTCGCGATGGGGATTTGGATGCCTGGGTATGGGGCAGTGGTGAAAACGGAGCCAAAGATCGTGCACACCCACTTTTGCCGGATTTACGATTTGAAGATGTTTGTGCAGGATAACTCGCGGGAAATTCTTGACGATCCTGCGGTCCGGCTTAGAATAACCATCTGGGGCGGTGGCGGAACTGGTATACGCTGGGGACTTAAAATCCCCCGAGGGCAACCTCATGTGGGTTCGACTCCCACCCGCCCTACTGCCATCCAATAGGAATGGGTAGCCTACTCACGATTATTCAGGATATGCACATTTCCAAAACTCGCTCTGTTATTCCCACGCTTTAGTATGCGGTCATGTTAGTCCAATGGTTTTGGGATAGTTGGTTCCAATATCGCTTGGCGCATAAATGAATGCAAAGGGCTGCTGCGGCGCTTTACCACCATCACGGTTACCGATGCGTGCCGAGCGATTCGTTCCGACATTGTGCCGACGAGAAGATTTTTAAAGAGCGGCTCGTCGCTCGCTGCGACTACGATCAAATCATACCCCTCGCTGTAGTCGAGGATTACATCAACCGGCTCTTGGCCTTCAACCAATTCGCTTTCCAGGTTTTCGTATTCGACCCCCTCCAGCATCCTTCCAATCGCCGCCTGCGCGCGCACTAGATCACCGTTTCGCGAGTTGACCGGCATCACATGCAATAATCGTACGTGTGCTGGACCACCTTCTCCAGACCCAGCCATATTGACAGCCAATTTCACCGCAGTGCGGCTGTTGAGTGCACCCGTAATCGGGACCAGGATATTGCGCAAAGGCCGCCGTTTCCGATGGCGAACGACGACAACGTCGGTTGGTGGATTATCCACGATCGGATCGATCACGGATCCAAAAAGTTTCCCGGAGGTTTGTGTATAGCCAGGCCAACCAAGCACAATGAGATCGGATGCATTTTCGAGAGCCGTTTGGCGAATTGCGTTGGCCACATTGCGGCCCAACCGAATGATCGTATGCACTGGTACATCATGCTCTTTGGCAGACTTGATCACTTCCTCCAACTGCGCGCGCCCTTCCTTCAGGAAAAGCCTGCCTTCACCTAAGGAGAGTTGCAGGGGAACCGTAACCACATGCAATGCCAGCACTTCGCCCTGCTGACTGGAAGCCAGGATGGCACCAATCGATCCCAAAATCTTCGCTTGTTCATGATCAGCCACAGGTACCAAAACGGAATAGTCTCGGCTGACAAGTACTTCCTCCATCAAGATTTCACTCGGCTTTTCCATGGCTTCGACACGTGAAAAATAGATGTAGTACACCAACAAACCAATCACGATCCAAATAATGGCCGTACTCCAGGCAATGGAGCTAAATTGGAAGAGTTGGATCGCCAAAAAGGCGTTGCTGACGATCGCAATCAACGGGATGAGGGGGAAAAAAGGTACTTTATAGCCGCGATCGAGATCAGGCTGCTGGTGGCGCAAAAACAGCGCAGCGAGATTTACCAATACGAAAAGCAACAGGAACATAATACTCGCGGCAGCGGCGACATCTTTAAGCGGCAGTGCGAGAGCCATTAGCAGCATTAAGCCACCCGATAGGATCACCGCCCAATACGGCGTATGTCGAACCGGATGAATCCTGGCGAATATCGCCGGAAGATTGTTGTCGCGACCCATAGCAAAAGATACCCGCGAAGAGGAATAGGTCGTAGCATTGAGAGCAGAGGTTGTTGAAGCCAAACCGCTTATCAGAAGAACGACCCCGCCAATTCCCCAGGGAAAAGTTTGTTTGGCGACTTCAATGATCGCCAACTCGCCCTGATCACCCAAATATTGGTAGGCAGCCTGCCCCTCTGGCGGCGTTGTTGCCCCGATCGCCACGATGCCAACCAAAATGTAAATTACGACAACGATCGCGATTGATGTAAAGATAGCCTTGGGGATATTTTCTTTCGGATTTACAATTTCTTCTCCTGATTGTGCAATGATTTCGTAGCCTTCGAAAGCAATAAAGGTCAATCCCATGGCCAAGAAAACCCCGAGAACACCCTCGGGCAAGAGACCTGTAGTAAAACGATCCACCCATTGATCGGAGCGCGCCATGGCTGCCGCGCCGAAAATAATGAGCAGCCCCAAGATCAGAACTTTTGTCACGGTAAGAATATTTCCGATGGTTGCGGTTTCTGAGGCGCCCAGATAATTGATCAATACAAAAGCTAGAATAACGATGATCATTAATGGAACAGAAAGTTGTTCGGCATCAAGCCCGAAGGTGGGCAATCCGGCCATAAAAATCAATTCCGCCGCGAACCTCCCAAACGCCAATCCATATAGACTGCCGGCGATTGCCTGGGCAAACCAGCTCATCCAACCGGAAAGAAAACCCAGCGCACCCCCAAGGGCGGTTTTTACCCAGAGGTACCCACCACCAGCGCCTGGAATGGCTGAGCCCAACTCAGCATACGACATTGCCGTTAACATGGTGACAATGCCATTCAGCAAAAACGCTATAACGAGCGCCGGTCCGGCCACCCCAGCGGCTACCCCCGTCAGGACAAAAATCCCGGCACCAATCATTCCCCCGACACCAATCATGGTGACGGTAAATAAATTGAGATCACGGCTGAGCGTGACTTCCCCTGGGTTAGTGCCTTTATCCGACTGTGTGGTTTCCAAAGTTGCCTCTTTCTCAGAGCAAAGAAGTGCCCATTATATCGCTTTCTTTGCCAGGAAAGAATTCAAAAGGGGGAGCAATTTGTGGTCGAATTCTAGCCCCCGAGACATCCAAAGTTGGAAATGATTCTCGCGGGCACGCCGATGAGGATGCGGCACGCCGGTGAAGTTTTGTAGTGGGGTGGACCCCAATGGCGGGATCGGGGTGCGACCGTTTTGGCAAGGTCGCCTTGCGATCTATTCTTTAACTTCCATGAAAATTCCCACAGCAAGCTGCGGGGCATTTCTAACAAATGAACACCATCCGCGGAAAATCCAGTTCCTCAGGCTGACAATAGAAACCCGCGCTTGCTATTTTTCCTCGCAGCAATTGTAGACGCAGCGATCTCCGCCATAGTTTGTTTTTTTACAAGTAGCTGGCTCTTGAAAGAACTTATGCCCCACCGAGTAGAGAAGATTTGGCATAATGTGACTGCGTTCGCGGCTGGTTGGCTAGTCTGTCGAGTGCACGAGACACGCGATTAGAAGAGAATGGAGGCTAGTTCGTCCCTGTATTCCCTTGTCATCGGATCGTCTTGTCCAAGAAGTTCGAAGATAGCCAATAACACATCCTTGGGTTCCCCATTTCGATACTTCTTATCCTGCCGTAAAATGTCCAATAGACCATCCATTCCGGCCGGAATATTTCCCTTAACCAACATGCGCGCCGCTTGAAAGAATTCTGCTTCGAGCGGATCATCTTCGGGATAAAGGCCATTCTCCTCAACTTGCGCCATGAGGTTCGCCAACGGCTTCAGGCGCTCGATAGTAGCCCACTCCGTCCCCGCAGGAAAATTTTCGGTGATGACAAGCGCCTCGCGTCCTTTTCCCTGCATGATCAAGCTTTCCACCATGCCCAGCGCCGCGGCCGCGTTCGTTTCATCTTCATCCGTAATTTCTCGAAAGGCCTTTTCAGCCTCCCTCCAATGCCGAGTGCTCAGCAGGCTTTTCCCCTTTTTCACTGCATGCTCGGCTTGGCTGGGGGCTAATTCACTGACGAATCGTTTAACAACGGGCTCCGGCTGGGCGCCCACGAATTGACTTTTTACTTCCCCATTTACAAAACCCTTTACCGCGGGAATTCCCTGAACGCCGTAACGAATGGATAGATTAGGATTTTCATCGACATTGATTTTCGCCAACAAAAAAGATCCACCGGCCTCAATCGCCAAACGCTCAAGGATCGGGCTGAGCACCTGGCAGGGCCCGCACCATGGGGCCCAAAAATCAACGACAACCGGGACTTCATGCGACTGCATGATGACCAGGCTTTCAAATGTAGATTCGGAGACATCGAGTATGTGCTCGGATAGATTCATTGTTCACCTTTATAACCGTGATCGTAGCCATTTTACTCTATCTGCATTAGAGAATTGTAGGAAATATCACTTCTCCCACAAACCTCTCCCCATACTTATTATTGCCATTGAATTTGGGATATTGAGCCCTGTCGGATTGCGCATAATCTGTATTACGTACATGATCTGTTTGACTTACATAATTTTTATGACCTATTCAAGCGGATCATCTGTGATGCCCGGCTGCTCAACGCGAACAACTTCGCCGTGCAGATTGATGACCACCCTAAATCCCAACATCCCCATCCAAGCGCGCGCTTCTTCGGGAAGCCCTTGCTCGATAAGCTGATTAAATTGGGCATCCATGTCGTTTAGCGAAGTCTCAATCATTGCCTTTGTAAATACGTCTTCCTGGCCGATCATTTTCATCGTTCCTTCGGTGATCAAGTCCTCATGGCCTGCGATCATTTCTTTGAGATGATCAAGCACCTGGCGATCAACTTCCTCGCTCTCGACATGCCGTCGAAATCCATCATCTTCGACAACATAAAATGCTTCGCCGCCCACCATGGCAACATCAATCGGTTGTTCATCCTCATCAACAACCAGACCTGCAAATAACGCCATCCGTGCCATTGATCTTCAAACTCCCTCAATCTTCGACTGCTGAGACAAATTGGTGTGTATATTGTAAAGCTAATTTGCAGACATCGTAAACTTGGCAAAATCATCAAGCCGATGATTTATTCGAAGTAATTGCGCTTTGTCGTAGATTTTTCCCGGCTCCTGAGAAATGGTCATTCATCTGATATTGTTCAATCAGATCCTGTAAAAATTAAAGGGTCGTTACGGTTTACAACATTTTGGATTTCTACTATTCCATCTCGTTCCCCAATAATGAAGATGCTATTGTCTGATAACAATTTACTGCATGATATAGATCTTGGACCTCGATGTATTCGTCAACGGCATGGGCTCGCTTTATCGATGGAGGCCCAAAAATTATCGTGGGGATTGCCATAGTCCCGGCACTATAACTAGCATTTGAGCAATACGTGATCATTATTGGATCTACATCCATCCCCATCTCACGCAGGGCGCTCTGGGTCCTGACTACGAGTTCATTCTCGAGTGGAATTGCCCACGCTGGATGGAAGTCGATATCTTCCAACGTATGCCCCGTGTAACAGGTCAGGGATTCTTCATTCAAATGAACTTCTACACCCTGGATGTCTCGAAGATTCTCTGTGATGTCTATCAGCACGCTTTCGGGCGTTTCATATCTCACCAAACGACGGTCAAAACGAGCACGGCATCCACTGGGGACAACCGAGGTCGATGGGAAGGGAGAGGAAATGATGTCGATTAATTCAACGAGCCCCAATCCAAGCACATTGTCTGTAGGAAGGTCCATTCTACGGAGTCGATTTATTACCTCAGTCATCTTATAGACGGCGTTTTCGCCTAATTCGGGTTGCGCCGTATGCGCAGCCACTCCCAGTGTGTCTACTACTAATCCAGCGCGCCCCCTTTGGGCAGTTCCAATTCGGAAATCAGTGGGTTCTCCGATCACAACATAGTCCGGTTTTGTTATTTCAACTACAGAGGCTAAGGCTGCCCCCTCTAAGATCTCTTCTCCAACTGAAGCAGACACAAATATCGTGCCTGAGAATCTATTCCTGGGAACTCCTGCGACTGCGAGAATCATGGCAGCAAGAGAGCCCTTCATGTCCACTGCACCCAAACCATATACCCGGTTTTCCATCAGCGTTCCAGCGAAAGGATCGACCGTCCAATTCTCCAGTTGAACTGGAGCCACCGTATCAAGATGACCGTCAAAGAGCAATATCTTGCCATTCGCTCGATCTTTTTGACCAGTCATTCTGCCAATCACATTCCCGAACTTATCCACCTGTACTTCATCGTAGCCCAGGCTGGACATATTCTCATGGACTAACGCTGCGGCCTCACCTTCCTGGCCGGAAAAGCTTTGAATTCGAATCAATTCCTGTGTGAGGGAAACAATTTGATTGGTTCTGGTCTCTGCAATCATATATTCCCTTTCTTGGTGACAAACGGACTGGGACGCCATCTTATCTTGGAATAGTTTATTTCAATTGGCCATGCGTCGAACATTTAAATACACAAAAATGAGACACTCATTCGTTCCCTCTTGAGAATCTCAGTCCGCCATCGATAGTATTCTAATGAACACTCCGCGATCGTAAGCTTGCCTTTGCCCGGTGATCGCAATTGCTCAAAGCGTACATTGCAGCGTTGAAGTGCGGGATTTATTCTTTAGGGATGCACATTTACCAGGGTACCGACGGAGGCGAAGTTAAATATCCATTCAGCCTCGCTCGTGCGCATGTTGACGCAGCCATGACTCATGGGTGTGCCGAAATTGTCATGCCAATAGGTGCCATGCAGCGCGTAGCCCTTATAAAAATACATAGTGAAGGGGACATCCGGGAGATAGTAGCCGGGTCCTGCCATATCGGTGGCTCTCAACTTTATCCAGATGCGGAATTGACCAAATACCGTCGGATGAATGGATGTGCCCGTCGAGACCACAAAGGAGGCAACGGGTTCGGATCCTTCGTACGCAGTCACCAGTTGTTTGGTTACATCAATATCAATCCAACGACCTTCGTTCGCTAATTCTTCAGGATCGGTACTATACGTCCAAGAAATATTTGGCCGAGGGGTGGGCGTGATGGTAGGCGTCGGCGTCATCGAAGGAGTAGGTGTGAGCGTTGGAATGGACGTTGGTGTCGATGTCGGTGTGTTGGTTGGCGTGCTTGTTGCAGTGGGCGTGAGGCTTGCTTTTGGAAGCGGAGCAGACACAACTTGCGGTTGTTGTGCATCCGCAGGTTCGATCCCCAGCCATACCCCCACTCCAACGACGACTGCCAAAAGAGGAAAAACAGCTTTCGCTGAAAGCAACCGCCGCCGGGTTAAGCCATCTTGAGGGAGCAGTTGAAATTTAATCGCCTTCGGCAAGCGTTGATCTTGCGCGGCTTGTCTGCGAGATGAAGCAGGAAGCTTCTTAATTAGCCAGCGGATGGCCTTCTTTGCAGGCTTGCTATCCGGATTAAGTTCCAATGCTTTCGCCACATAGGAAAGACCACTTTCGGCGCTCACGTTCGCTGCCATGATCAGCCATGGGACTTCCCACTTCGGCTCTAGCGCAGCTGCACGGCGGGCCAAACGTGTGGCCAGAGATTTCTCACCGCGCCGCATGGCATCTCGCGCTTGGCGCAGGAGTGCTTTTGCCTCCGGTTTAATCTCGCGCGATTTCGCCATATTTACTGGATCTCCCCAAGAACATTTGCGGGCTCATTATTCAAGAAACAAAGTATGCCATCACTTATTCCTTTGGCTACTTTTTCAGGTTCTCTGGTTAAGAATTCACGATCGAGGTACAGAAACCCGGTCTCGATGATTACGGCAGGAGTCTGATTGTGGATTTCATAAAACGTGTGATATTGGGTCATATCCTGCGTGATACTCCCGCGATGGAAACGCAAATTCGTCGCGCGCTCATAACGGTCTATGACACAAGTTGCAAGACGTCGCGCTAAATCAGGAACGGCCGAATCGACCGCCCGCGAAACCTTATAACCTGTCGCCTGATCGTTTATATAAAAACACGCATCACTGTGAATCGAGACCAGTGTAGAGGCTCGATAGCCGTCTAAATCGGTATCAAATTCATCTAAACGATCCACAATCACATCAACCGCCTCAAGGTTTTGTACAACAAGATCAGCAATCGCTTGATTGATCTCCAACTCAGTTAACCCATCATCGCATATTGCACCAGGGTCGACAAGA
Source organism: Chloroflexota bacterium (assembly GCA_022561215.1). Lineage (GTDB taxonomy): Bacteria > Chloroflexota > Anaerolineae > Anaerolineales > E44-bin32 > JADFRQ01. The sequence goes on from JADFRQ010000021.1 coordinate 27,730, forward strand.
CCACTATCAGGACGAGGGCCAGAGTGTCCCGCGATAATCCCCACTCTTGGGATTCGAATTTCCTGTGTTGCCTCCGCAAGCCCGGGAGCTCCTTCGGTTGGATCCGTGCCTATTGCAAAATCGAGAATTCTGCCAACCACCTCTCTAGGATCGAGGCTAGCAGGGCTCCATGCAGTAAATAACGTTGCCAATAATGCCGAGGTAATTACAGTGATTCCGAGGTAGCGCATCGCCTCCGGCACTGGTGACCTCTTGCGATCATGTGGATCAGACGTTCCAGAACCCGAAGTCATGAACCTGATCCTATCCCTCGCCGCTTATTATAGCAAGATTGAAAAGTATCGATCTGTAAACAACGCATTAATATGGTATGCCCTCACACAGTTTGAAGGTAGTTTATCTTACCTTGACATGACTCGGGTTGAGTATATAATTCATATAGTAATAGTAAAAATTATTGAGGCGATTCAAATCAAGGAGTTGCATAGTGGGTTTTTGTACATGTCTGAAGCGGGGGCTGTAGCCGTCTCGTTTTAGGCAGACAAAAGATACGAATTTTGGCCGATTACGAGTTTGGGCTCGCCTCCGCGTTCCTGGAGTATTGAACGCATTGTGTGAGCCTTTTTGCTTGCTAATCGGTTTTTTTATTGTATGCAGGAGAACCGCATGGGTGCACCGCTTGTGAATGTGCGCAACCATCCCACTTCCACAACACTAATTGCAAGTGTGGGTGAAACGCCACTGCTTGAGTTAACAAGAATCCCGGCAGGTCTTCCCGAAACTGTGCGAATATTTGCCAAAGCGGAGTGGTTCAATCCGAGTGGATCCGTAAAAGATCGCCCGGCTGCCCAAATTCTGCTCAAGGCAATGGCGAATGGAGATTTGAATGACGGGCGCGAATTGCTCGATTCAACATCTGGAAACATGGGAATTTCCTATGCCATGTTTGCGGCCTCAATGGGGCGAACTGTGCACCTGGCCATTCCGTCGAACGCCAGTCGGGAACGAATGATAATTTTAAAGATGCTTGGCGCAGAGATCACATTAACCGATCCGCTCGAAGGATCTGATGGCGCCAGAGTTGTGGCAGCTGAAATGGCGGCGAGAAATCCTGAACGTTATTTTTTCGCCGACCAATACCGCAATGCTGAAAATTGGCGAGCACATTATGAAACAACGGGGCCCGAAATTGCCTCCCAGACCAATTTGAAGGTGACACACTTTATCGCCGGCCTGGGTACCAGCGGGACGATGATGGGGACTGGCCGCTACCTGAAAGAGCGCAATAAAAGCGTGCAATTGATCGCAGCGCAACCTGATGGCCCCTTGCATGGGCTGGAGGGACTGAAAGACATGCAAAGCAGTCCACTGCCGGAAATCTATGATCCGAGCTTCCATGATGAAATCCGGACCTGCAGCACAGAAGCCGCTTATCGTATGACGAGACGGCTAGCGCAAGAGGAAGGTCTGCTTGTCGGCGTCTCCTCGGGCGCGGCGGCGTCCGTTGCCCTTGAGGTAGCGCATGAAATTGATGAGGGCTTGATCGTGGTCGTATTTCCCGACTCCGCCTATAAATACCTCGACCTCAGTTTCTGGAATCAGCGGCCATGATTCAGATTCCTGCAGAATTCTTTGCTCAAATTCAAGAGAATGGGGAAGAACACTATCCTGAAGAAGGCGCCGGGCTTTTGCTCGGAAAGGTGCACGGGGAAATACGCATTGTTGAACAGGTGCTTCCGCTGGAAAACAGGTTTCAACCAGGAGCGCGACATAATCGTTACATGATCGAACCCCAGGATATGCTCTTGGCAGAAGAAAAAGCGGATGAATTAGGATTAGAGATCATCGGTGTTTTCCATTCGCATCCCGATCATCCTGCGCGCCCCTCTGAATATGATAGGCAGCGCGCCCTTCCCTGGTACTCTTATATCATCACGAAAGTCACGGATCGATTAGCCATTGAAAGTAGATCATGGCGACTCACAGATGAACGTATTTTCAATGAAGAACAACTGCAGATTAAGTGAAGAGCCGCGTAGCGAGCTTCGCCGTTGCGAGTAGGCTTATTCTGGCTTTTTCCCATACTGCATTAAAGTTCAGGAGGCATTATGACCACCTTAAAGATACCCACCCCCTTACGACCGTATACTGATGGGATGAAGGAAATTGAGATAGAAAGCACCAACGTGAATGCCGTGATTCGCGAAATTATCACGCGCTACCCTGCCTTAAAACCGCACCTTCTCGATGAATCGGAAAACCTCCGATCCTATGTCAGTGTATTCCTAAACGATGAAGACGTGCGCACGCTGCAAGGAATGGATACACCTGTGAAACAAGAAGACCACTTAATGATCGTTCCCAGTATTGCCGGCGGCTTATCTTCAGAAAGCGCCATTGCTAAAGTCGATCATGCTGCACTACGCACAAATCAAGCGATGATAATTGGGCTACTTCTGATTGCATTTGTTGCTGACCTTCCCACTCTCGCGCTAATCGTGGGCGTCATCATGGCAATTGGCACAGTCTTGGCTAAACCTGGTTTCATCCTCAGTTATCGATTGCTGAGGCAATGGAAAGTTATCAAGCCTGAAGTTCTGCCTGATAATCCTGAACCCCACAGCTTTGCACAAGGCTTTGGGAGCATCGTCCTGTTTGGCGCCGCGATCGCGTTTGGACTCAACGGCCCCATTGTGGCATGGATTCTCACCTGGGTGGTGATTGTCCTGGCAGGTGTCAATTTATTCCTTGGATTCTGCGTCGGGTGTGCTGTTTATTATTGGTTGAACAGAATTGGTCTTCCATTATTCCGACAGGAATCTCCTGCTGGCCGGTTCCCGGGAATACGCCCGCCAAAGGTCTGATCGCATGCTGAATCGTCTGGTTCTTGCGATCGTCATCATAATCGCCGTTGGGATCGCTTACAGAATATGGATTTATGTCACCCTTCAGAGGCGGATTCGATCAGGTTTGCGGCTGGATGCCTATCAGATTGGACGGCCGGCAATCCTTTATTTCACAACACCGGATTGTATTCCATGCAAGACGATTCAACAGCCGGCGTTAGATCGAATTGCCAATATTTACGGAAATCGAGTACAAATAATTAAAGTCGACGCCACAATTCAGCCAAAACTTGCCGATGCATGGGGTGTACTTTCCGTGCCAACAACCTTCATTATTGATGCGAAAGGAAGACCACGTGGCGTCAATCACGGTCCTGCAGGCGAAAAACGTTTAAAATCTCAATTGCAGGCAATAGGAGAGCTGGGCGCGGAAGCAGAGTCAATTGACAGAAAGATTGGCGCACAGACGATTTACTCCCGCGATCACGACCCATCCGATAGTACTTCGTAGATGAGGATAATCTGATATGTTCAACAATCAATTTCCGACAAACGGTGATCTGCTCAGCCATGAAGAAATTCTGCGCTACTCCCGTCACTTGCTTATGCCTGAAGTTGGGCTCGAGGGACAGCAGAAACTAAAAGAATCTTCCGTGCTGGTCGTTGGTACTGGCGGCCTCGGTTCCCCCGTGCTCATGTACCTTGCCGCCGCCGGGGTAGGGAGAATTGGCATCGTCGATTATGATGTCGTCGATTTTACAAATCTTCAACGTCAAATCATTCATGGCAGCTCTACCATAGGAGAACGCAAGCTTGTCTCCGCCCGCGATCGGCTCCACGATATAAACCCGGGAGTGCAGCTCGACTTATACGACGAACCGTTTACTTCGGAAAACGCAATGCGGATCAGTGAACCGTACGACTTGATCATCGATGGCACGGATAATTTTCCCACGCGCTACCTGGTCAATGACGTGTGCGTTTTAACACACAAAGCTAATGTATACGGCTCGATCTTTCGTTTTGAAGGTCAGTTGAGCGTTTTTTGGGCTGAGAAAGGACCTTGCTACCGCTGCTTGTTCCCTGAACCTCCGCCTCCGGGCCTTGTCCCATCTTGTGCAGAAGGTGGGGTATTTGGCGTTTTGCCAGGCACGATTGGTACGCTGCAAGCGACGGAAGCACTTAAGATTCTGCTTGGAATTGGCGAGCCTCTCATCGGGAAATTATTGCTTTACGATGCATTGGAAATGAGCTTTACAGAGCTTCGCCTAAAAAAGAATCCGAATTGCAAGATTTGCTCTGATTCCCCGGAGATAACCGAGTTAATCGATTATGAAGCTTTTTGCGGCGTTCCCGGACACGATCGCGAAGAAGATCGCCTGGCAAAAGAGTGGGAAATCGAACCACTTCAGGTGCATGAGAAAATGAGCCGGGGGGAGGATTTGCGTTTGATTGATGTACGCGAACCCCATGAGCTGCAGATTTCAAAAATCGAGGGGGCCGAACTAATTCCACTCGGATCTTTTGCTAGCGAAATGCATAAATTGGATAGCGCGCAGGAGATCGTCCTATTTTGCAAGACGGGGTCCCGTTCGGCTCGTGCGTTGGAACTCCTGGCAGGCGCCGGTTTCCGCAGGGTAAAGAACTTGCGCGGAGGAATTAATGCCTGGGCAGAACAAGTCGATTCAAGTTTGCCTCGCTACTAGGGCATCCCGCTTATAGTCATCTCTGAGAGCCGTTTAACAAACCCTTGCGCTGCGTTTTGTTCTTTCCCAAACAGTGCGATTTGGCGCGAGAGCTTAAGCTCGGGGAGCTTGCCCGTACCCAATTATTCAATGGGAAGTAGCCATAGTAAACATTTTCACTGATCGATGGGACACGACATTTATGTACACTCCCCGTTTTTCTCAATCGACAACCCTATCCAATGGCAATCGTTTCGTCTTGAATTCTGTTTTACCAATGAATCCCATTGCATTTGTGCCCTTTTTGATATAATTACCCGTTCATGTACACGAGCACACATGCACAAGAATAGTCCATGTACGCTCCATCAATCGGCCGAAGAAGGTGAAGAATATGCAGCAAGTGATCTTCATCGGATGAGTAACAATCACGGAAAAGCCAAAATGGGGGCTGCTAGCCCCTACCCCGCGTTTGTTGTTCAACTTCGCAGCAGGCTACCCCGTAGTGAACTACGGAGCATTCTGACTTTTTCTCTCAAAGGGCACACTCATGGTAAATAGGACGAAATCGAAACGGGTTGCAGGGGAGCTGATGGATAAAGATACGATGCTTGACCTATACCACGAGATGGTGTTGGTCCGTCGTCTTGAAGAAGCGTTCGAAACACTTTACCAGGAAGGAAAAATTGGTGGATTTCTCCATCTCTATATCGGCCAAGAAGCGGTTGGCAGTGGCGTGATCGGTGCTCGCCAGCCTCAAGACCGGGTGATCACGGCTTATCGCGATCACGGCATAGCGATTTCCTGTGGGATAGATCCAAAATCTATAGTAGCGGAGCTTTTTGGCAAGGAAGCCGGCACATCGAAAGGCCGTGGCGGCTCGATGCATCTGGGGAACACCGACCTGAATTTCTGGGGAGGCCACGCAATTGTAGGTGCTCACATGCCCCTCGCCACCGGTATGGCGATGGCGGATAAATACCGAGGATCAGATGCCGTGACAATTTGCCTGTTTGGCGATGGCGCCACCAACGGCGGATACTTTCACGAGGCGCTGAACCTCTCGATGGTCTGGGATCTTCCGATTCTTTGGGTATGCGAGAACAACCAATACGGAATGGGTACGGCGGTCGAACGCGCATCTGCCGTGACCGAAATTCGCCAGAAAGCCGAGGGCTATGGCATGCCCAATGAGCGTGTCGATGGGATGGACATTCTCAAGGTTTATGAAGCAACGAGCAAAAACCTGGACCTTGTCCGTAAGAACGGACCTTTCTTCTTGGAACTCATGACGTACCGCTTCCGTGGGCATTCGATTGGAGATCCTGAGCGTTATCGCGAGAAGGAAGAAATTGACATGTGGCGCAAAGATGATCCCATTGGCATCTTTCGCAAACATCTGCTGAGCACAAACGGACTAACTGACGCAGTTCTTGATAATATCGAGGCAAAGGCACAATCAGAGATTGAGGAAGCGATCAAATTTGCCGAAGCTAGTGCTGATCCGTCGCTGGATAGTCTATTCGATTATGTTTATGTAGACTGATCAGTTTATTAGATTGAGGATTGTAGGGTATGGCTGTAATAACAATGCGGGAAGCAATCTCCCAGGCAATCTGGGAGGAGATGGAAAGAGACGAAGATGTTTTCATCATGGGCGAGGAAGTTGGCATTTGGGGTGGAACGTATGCGGTAACGCGCGGATTCTATGATCATTTCGGTGGCGAGAGAGTACGCGATACACCTATCGCCGAAGGAGTAATCATCGGAGCCGCAAACGGAGCCGCGATGGCGGGCCTGCGGCCCATCGCAGAACTTATGACTATCAACTTCGCTTTTCTGGCCATGGACCAAATCGTAAACCACAGTGCAAAATTAAGGCTTATGTTTGGAGGACAATTCAAGATTCCGATCGTTATCCGAGCCGTTGGAGGTGGCGGTCGACAATTGGGAGCCACGCACTCCCAAACCCCCGATGCTGTTTTCGCACATTTTCCTGGCTTGAAGGTAGTTTCTCCAGGAACGCCAAGTGACGCGAAAGGTTTACTCAAAACTGCCATTCGCCAGGACGACCCGGTAATGTTTATTGAAAATGCTACTCTCTACCAAGTTCGTGGGGAAGTTCCCGATGAGGAGCACCTCGTGCCGATTGGAGTTTCAAAAGTCCAGCGTGAAGGGCACGATGCCACAATCGTTACCTACTCAAAAATGCTCCAGAAGTCATTTGTAGCGGCGGAACGATTATCGAGCGAGGGAATTGAAGTTGAAATCGTCGATTTGCGCACCCTGCGGCCTCTTGATATGGGACCAGTAGTGCAATCCTTCAAGAAAACCAACCGTGCTGTAATTGTCGAAGAAGGTTGGAAGAGTTATGGTGTTGGCGCAGAAATCGCGGCGCGATTGTACGAGGAAGCTTTTGATTACGCCGATGCACCGATCAAACGATTGGCACAAAAGGAAGTTCCCCTGCCATACAACCATGATCTCGAGCAGCACGCTATTCCTCAAGTCGAGGACATAATCATGGCCGTGAAAGAGGTGCTCTGATGGCAGAATTGATCATCATGCCAAAGTTGGGTTTCGACATGGCCGAGGGCACTTTGTTACGTTGGTTAATTTCTGAAGGGGATCAATTGGCGCAAGGTGATGTTATCGCAGAAATCGAAACAGACAAGGCAACCATCGAAGTCGAATCACAGTTTTCTGGAGTAGTCCGCAAGTTGGTCGTGGAAGAAGGTAGCAGTGTGCCCATTGGTGCTCCAATCGCGATTGTCGCCGATGCCGGCGAATCGATCGATTTTGAGACGATTTTGGCCGCCAGCGCCTCGAGCTCGGCTGAACCGGCGGATCCTGCGCCAGAGCCAAGAATGATGGATCATGCACTGTCAAGTTCAGATGGAAATGGGAGACTTCCTGGCGGCGTTAAGGCCTCGCCCGTCGCCCGCAGATTAGCAGAAGAATTTAACATCAATCTTAAGTCACTTGAAGGTTCTGGCCAAGGTGGCCGAATCGTAAAACGCGATGTTGAACATTCCATCGCTGGTCAGACGGATGAAGCGTCAAAGGTCAGCCTTCCCGTGCTCCCGCAATTGGAGGGATCGGAGACGGTTGAAGCCCCACTGACAAAATTGCGCGGTCTGATCGGCCGGCGCATGACATCCTCAAAACAGGAAATTCCTCATTTTTATCTAACATCATCTTTCGACGCGGCTGCATTTATGAAAATGCGTTCCGATCTTAACGCACGAATGCCCGCTGAAGAAAAATTCTCCATTCATGATTTTATCCTCAAGGCCGCGGGACTCGCCTTGCGCAAATTTCCAAATCTTAACGCCTCATTGGGAGACGGCAAAATAATCCGACACGGCGCGGTAAACATTGGCCTTGCGGTCGCTGTTGAAGGAGGTTTGCTGACGGTTGTGATTCGCGATGTCGATTGGAAGCCATTGCGAATAATTTCTACAGATGCACGCGCGGCGATTCAGCGTGCGCGCGCAGGACGCGTGCACCAAGATGACGTGGAAGGCTCCACATTTACGGTTTCTAATCTTGGCATGTACTCCATCGACAGTTTCGTTGCGATCATTAATCCACCGGAAGCAGCTATCCTTGCGATAGGGAGTGTCGAGGATGTTGCGGTGGTGAAAGATGGGGAAATTGTTCCTGGAAAACGCTTCAAGGCCACTCTTTCTGCAGATCATCGCGTTACCGACGGCGCTGAAGCGGCGGAATGGCTGCAGATATTCAAGGGATTTATCGAGGATCCACTCCTCTTGCTCCTGTGAAGATGCGCCTAAGCAAGCCGGCCGAAGCGCGTCATGCCATATTTAGGCAGTTTCCGAATAAAAACACCTTCTTAAAATTGGAGCACGCTAGCTTCCATTCGATTCACATGTAAAATAAAGCGATTCCTTACCGGATTGAGGAGCTAGTGGATTCGAAAAGTGTCTTGATTGTGGATGACGAGCCCGATACACTTGGGCTGATTGAACTCACACTGCAAACAGCAGGGTACCAGGTTGCTACTGCAGTAAATGGCGATCAAGCACTGGGCCTGCTGGAAACGGAGACGTTCGATCTGCTCCTACTCGACATCATGATGCCTGGCAAAACCGGATTTGACATTGTGCGCGAGCTGCAGGCACGCGAAAAGCAAATTCCTGCCATCATATTCCTGACCGCAAAAAACCAGACTGAAGATCGAGAGATTAGTGAGAGTCTCGGTGCAGCAGCGTTTTTGAAGAAACCCACCACGCGCGGCGATCTCCTGGATGCCATCGAATTAGCCCTCAACTCGTAAAGCCTCAAGATGCGAATCCTCGAAGACAATCTATACATTCTGGATGAGGTGCTGGTCGACTTTGAGACGTTTATTCTTTCCAAGAATCTTTTCTGGCACTTAATGGGAAGAAGCCCTTCTGGAATCAGACTTCCAAAAATATCACTCGGGGGAATCCAACTTTTGCTCGACCAACTTACTGTTCAGCAAACGGCAATGGATCAAGAACAATCCTCCCAATACCAAGATCTCCTGCACCTGTGGCAGCGCAATACCAAAACATGGCTTGCCGCGTCCGCGCAGAAAGCATCCCGTGAAATTAAGATGCGCCTTTCGTTATGGAAGGCTTATTTAATCGATCTGGAGGATAACCCTGATGAAATTAGCTCTCTTTCCCAAGAAGTTCATCACCGCGTCATACTCTCGCGATTGTCAAATTTCCTTCCCCATTCTTCGCTCCCGGAAGAGATCAAATCCCAGCTGAACGTGTTGGAAATGCGGCATCCCATCCTCAATATTGCTGGAAGTTTTATTTGGGATCACCAACTAGAGAAGGTGTATTCTCGAGCTGAGTTCCCCATTCTTTATGCAAAACCTGCTCAAGCTAAATCCCAATTAGCTTAAGCAGGCCAATAGGCTATTTTCATGTGCCCGCAGATTGAATCTGCCAATCCATCCATACGGCCCGATCGTAGAACGATAGCTGCCGACATTGAAAGCGTCTCCTAAGCCAACGCTCATTGGTCTGAATTTCATTCAATTACGGCTGCACGCCTACTTTGCGTATTCGACAGACCGCGTTTCACGAATTACTGTCACTTTTATTTGGCCGGGATATTGCATGCCTTCTTCAATTTGTTTGGCGACATCGCGTGCCAAACGTGATGACTCCAAATCAGTGATATCTTCCGGTTTCACTATCACCCGTATTTCCCGACCGGCCTGCAATGCATAACTTTCAGCAACTCCCTCGAACGAATTTGCGACTTCCTCCAACGCACGAATGCGTTTGACATACTGCTCCAGACTTTCCCTGCGCGCACCGGGTCGAGCACCGCTGATCGCATCCGCGGACTCGGCGATAATCGCTTCCACTGACCCCTGTTCAACCTCGTGATGATGCGAAGCAATAATATTGACGACAATATCAGAGACCCCGTAACGCTTACAAAATTCGGCGCCAAGAGCCGCGTGTGTTCCTTCTACCTGATGATCCATCGATTTTCCCAAGTCGTGAAGCAACCCACCCGCTTTTGATATTTCCGGATCTGCTCCCAATTCTGCCGCAATGACTCCCGCAAGCTGGGCCGTCTCGACTGCATGCGCCAATTGATTTTGGCCATAGGAAGTTCTAAATTTCAGTCTTCCCAATTTCTTAATAATCTCTAAATGTAGCCCCGGTACTCCGGCGTCAAACGCAGCAGTTTCCCCCTCCTCCAGCACAACTTTGTCGACATCCTCCCGAGCTTTCTTGACCAGCTTCTCGATGTTTGCTGGGTGAATTCTACCGTCCAGCACCAATTTCTCCATCGCCCGCCGCGCGACTTCTCGTCGAACGGAATCAAATGAAGATATGGTCACAGCCTGGGGAGTATCATCGACGATCACGTCCACCCCAGCTGCATGTTCAAAAGCTCGAATATTGCGCCCATTCCGTCCAATGATTCTTCCTTTCATATCATCCGAAGGAAGCGGAACGACTGAAACCGTGATCTCGGATACATGATCGGAAGCGACGCGTTGGATGGCGTCGGCGATTAACTCACGCGCTCGGCGTTCACCCTCATGCTGCGCTTCCTCCTCGATCTGGCGGATAATTCTTAACATATCCCCACGCGCTTCATGCTCGACCTCATCCAACAGCTGGGTTTTTGCCTCTTCCTGCGTCATGCTGGAAACGCGCTCTAATTCTGAAATGATCCGCTCATGACGATTATCAAGTTCATTTGATTTGCGATCTAGGGTGCTCTGCCGCTTGCTAATGGCTTGATCGCGCTTTTCGAGATCGTCGAGACTTTTGTCTAGATCATTACGCCTTTTTTGAAGGCGCTCTTCGGCGCGTGAGACATCCTTGCGCCGGCGAGATACCTCTGTATCAGCGTTATCCCGGATATGAATTGCCGAATCGCGAGCTTTTAATTCAATTTCACGCGATTGTGTTTTCGCTTCATCAAGAACTTTTCCAGCTTTTCCTTGCATGTTTTTATTTTCTCGATTTAACTGTATTTGTCGCAAGGCAAAGCCAATCACCACACCAATAGCTGCAGTTACAACACCGATAATTATCGTCTCTGTAAGACTCACAATAAACCCTCGCTTTCGTCTTCAAAACCAGTGATCTCTTGCCAAACTCGATCGAGCACTGGCGCAATAATAGGATAGCGAAAACCGCGCCTATTCAAATAAGCGCCTAATCGCTTGTCATAATTTTCCCTCGATAAATTTCGGAATTTCTTCGAACCGATCGATGCTGCTTTATAAGCAGCTTTTTCTTCATCAAATCCTTCTAGCACTTGTTCGATTAGTTCTTGCGAGACGCCTTTTCTGCGTAATTCAAAGGACAACGCCCAGGCACTTCGAGGCCGAAAAGATAGGCGGTTTTCTACCCAAGCATTCGCGAATGCAAGATCGTCCAGCAGCTGCGCATCCCGCAAGCGTATGATAACTTTTTCTTGAAGTTCGGAGCTTGCCTTCATTTTGATAAAGCGCTCTCGTATTTCACCTTCTGAGCGCGGCCTGCGGCTCACAAGATCAACTGCCCTGTGAAATAATTTCTGCTCGAGGTGGCGCTCCCTCAATTCTTCGATTTGATCGGCCGATAATGTCTGGCCAATTTTCAACTCATAGGCCACACTTTTAGCCAGCCGAATCTTTTTTGACCCTTCCAGGTATACGTCCACCAGGTTTCTGCGCCGCCGATTAATTTTCAATGCTGTTATTTTTGTCTCCACATTCCTGCCACCCAAATATGCGAAAGCCGCGGCATAGTGCATCAAGCCGCGGCCGAAAGCAAACAAACCCAGTCCTAACTCGCCAGTTCTAACACCGCTTTCACAAGATCGCTCTTAGGGAGCGCATGTACGAATAGTGAAGTTGGCATTTCTGCAATTAATTACGTACGTTCTGCAAGCCACCATCACAAAACCAAATTCTCAGCGGAGTAAAATTGTTTCCCTGAGTTTAATATTGCAATTCAAACGCCGCGCCTATTCGTATCAATTCTTTACTGCGCAGCTCAATCCTTCAACACGTCTGAAAATATTTCACGAACGCTACTCATTTTCTACATCGACAGGCGCCGCACTTTGATCAACAGCAGCGCGAATTTTCATTTCCAATTCGTTGGCAATTTCTTCATTTTCCCTTAGGTAAATCTTGGCGTTCTCGCGGCCTTGTGCGATACGCCTCTCTTCATACGAATAAAATGACCCGCGCTTCTCAATTAACTCCATCTCCACACCAATATCCAGCAGATCGCCTACCTTCGAGAT
>JADFRQ010000087.1 GCA_022561215.1 Chloroflexota bacterium
GAACAATTACATCAGCCATCTAGGGACGCTGCGCTTCCTTCGACACCCAACCGTGAATCGCCAACCAAGGACTCTGGTGTTCTTCAGGGAGTTTCCGTTCTTCAGTAATTATGGCCTGGTAGTCTGACTGGTCGGCTCCGACTTTGGCCTCCGTACTTATAATTGCCAGCGTGATGTCAGACGTTCGTACACGGCTATCCACCTTGAGAGTTTCCACAGAATCCCGAACGTACTGCGCTTATCATCGCCCGGCCTACACTTTGGACCGTACGTTTGATGGCACCCGCGATTTGGATTCTGAACGGCGTTGGAAACCGGCTGCTGAAAATACTTGGTTTTGAGCCGGCATCCGCCCATGAATTGGTGCATTCCGCGGAAGAGTTGAAGATGCTCGCCACGGCCAGCGCCGAGAGTGGGTTGGTGAATGACATAGAGGAAGAAATGCTGCATGCCGTATTTGATTTCGGGGATATGCTCGTGCGTCAGATTATGGTGCCGCGCACAGAATTAATTGCGGTAAAGGCGGGGGCAACGTTGGAGGAAATGATCGAGGTTTCCATCCAACATCCCTTCACCAAATACCCCGTATACCAGGATAATTTGGATCATGTGATTGGTGTCGTTCATTTAAAAGATATGGTTAGCGCCCTGCATGGGAAAGATAAATCGCCAAAAATTGCGAAGGATTTAATGCGCGATGCCATTTTTATCCCCGAAACGGCACGCCTCGATTCACTGCTCAGCCGCTTTCGATCCCGAAAACGACATATCGCCATCGTGATCGATGAGTACGGCGGCACTGCCGGCGTAGTCACGCTCGAGGATCTTTTGGAGGAGATTGTGGGCGAGGTCAGTGATCCATTCGATGATGAACCCGAGATCCAGACGCTGCCGGATGGATCATCTTCCATTGACGGATTAACTTTGATCGACGAGGTTAATGAACATTTCGACCTTCAGCTTAAGGACCGCGACTACGATACGATTGCCGGCTATGTGCTTGGGCGACTGGGTCGTATGGCCCAAATCGGCGATGTCATTCTTGCTGATGGCGCCGAGCTGCGGATTACAACGATGGATGGGCTGCGTATTGCGCGCCTCACGCTCACACAGCACGATGTCCCTGAGGAAGATTCGCCTGCAGTTGAACAAGCGATTGAATAGGCACGATGTTCGCCGAAGTAGCCGTTAACCTCCCCCCTGTACGAGGCACATTTCACTATCACATCCCCAGCAACGGGTTGCCCAAAATACTTCCGGGTCACTTGGTGACAGTTGGTTTTGGACAGCGCAGCGTGCAGGGGGTCGTCATCGCGCTCAGCAAAAGTGCGCCAGTTCCCGAGACAAAACCCATCGTAAACGTACTCGACCCGCTGCCGGTGCTCACCCAGGCGCAACTCGATTTGGCGCGCTGGATCAGCAATCAAACGCTGGCGCCGCTCAGCGATTGTATTCACCTTATGCTGCCGCGAGGCCTCAGCCAGCAAGCCGATGCGCTTTATACGCTGCTTCAGCCGCAAGAGGAGGGCAACAACAGAACCGAATCGCTATTGCTGAAATTAATCAAACGGCGTGGTGCACTTCGCAGCCGTCAAATTCGGCGCGCAATGTCGCGTTCCGCATGGCAGCGCGCCGCACAGAATCTTGTTCGCCGAGGGGTCTTATCGCGCAGTTACGTTCTCGATCCGCCTCGGGTAAATCCGCGCAAGGTGCGTATTGCCCGCCTGGCGCTGGAGCCACGGGCGGCGCGTGAACGTGCGGCGCAGATTGGCAAGCAGAAAAGCAAAGCTGCAACGCGGAGGCGAGCCATTGCGGAGACGTTGATTCGCGAGGGTGAACCTCTGGAAGTGACATGGATTTATGCCGAGAGCGGCGGTAATCTTGCTGATTTACGGGCCCTTGAAGCACAAGGCATCATCGCCTTGAGCGAGGCCGAAGTCTGGCGCGATCCCATTGCCCAACTGGATTATGTGCCCACTTCTGCTCCAAAACTGACGAGTGATCAACGCCGCGTGTGGGCTGAAATATTGCCTCGCCTGCGGTCGCGAACGGGATCGAGTGCATTCCTCCTGCACGGTGTCACGGGTTCCGGTAAGACAGAGATTTACATGCGTGCCATTGCGGAGACCCTCGCAATGGGACGGGGCTCGATTTTGCTCGTGCCTGAGATTGCACTTACACCACAAGCGGTACGCCGCTTCTTGGCGCGCTTTCCTGGACAAGTCGGTCTGGTCCATTCCCAGCTCTCCTTGGGGGAGCGTTATGACACCTGGCGCCGCTGCCGCTCCGGCGAACTGAAAATTGTGATCGGGCCTCGCAGCGCTTTGTTCACGCCAATGCCCGCTATCGGCCTGATTGTTCTCGATGAGGCGCATGATGATTCATACAAGGAAGACACCCAGTCACCGCGCTACCATGCACGCGCGACAGCCCTAGCCTATGCGCACATCGTAGGGGCAACGCTGATTTTGGGTTCGGCGACGCCTGATGTGGTGACGATGCATCGCGCAGATAAGGGGGAGCTAACCAAGCTCAGTTTGGAGAAGCGCATCTTGGGCCATACCGAACGTATCGCAGGCCAGGCTTCTCGTCTGGGGGTAAAGTCAAAATATCGCGCCGGCGAAGGGGAGAGTTCCGTGATTGACCTACCGCCCGTGCGCGTGGTAGACATGCGTCAAGAGCTGAAAGCAGGGAACCGCTCGCTCTTCAGCAGAGCCCTGCAAAGCGCCCTTGCCGAAACGCTGAAGGCTGGGCACCAGTCGATCCTTTTCCTCAATCGCCGCGGCACTGCTACTTATGTCTTTTGTCGCGATTGCGGGGAAGCGCTGCAGTGCCCGCGCTGTGACAACCCGCTGACCTATCACGGCAACCAGGAAAGCTTGCTCTGTCATCACTGCGCCTATTCCCGTAAGCCCCCCAAGACATGCCCCCATTGCGGCAGCCATCGCATCAAACATTTTGGCGCGGGCACGCAGCAAATTGAGACGCTGATCAGCGAACTTCTTCCAGGAGTGCGAACGTTGCGTTGGGATCGTGACAGCACCCGGAAAAAAGGCGCCCATGAGATCATCCTCGCCCATTTCGCGGCTCACCGTGCGGATGTGCTCATCGGCACGCAGATGATCGCCAAGGGACTCGATCTTCCGCTGGTGACCCTGGTCGGCGTGGTTTCAGCGGATACGGGTCTGAACCTGCCCGATTTTCGAGCGGCCGAGCGCACCTTCCAGGTGCTGACGCAGGTTGCCGGCCGTGCCGGGCGTGGCCTGCTTGGCGGGCGTGTGATCCTGCAGACCTACCAGCCCGATCACTATGCCGTGCGGGCAGCCGCAGGCCATGATTACGCCGCATTCTACAAACAGGAGCTGCATCAGCGGCAGGAACTGGGTTACCCGCCCTTTGTCAGGATGGCGAAGTTGCTTTACAAACATCATTCGGCGCGCGTAGCCGAAGAAGCCGCGCAGCGATTGGCCGCACAACTAAAAACCAAAATCCGGCGCGCCGATGAACACGCAAATTTAATCGGCCCGGTGCCAGCCTTCTTTCAAAAAATCCGCGGTGAGTACCGCTGGCAAATTATCGTGCGCGCGCAGGACCCTGTACAATTCATCCCCGAGGCACTTCCCGAAGGCTGGATCATCGACGTCGATCCCATTTCGCTGCTCTAGCGCTTCGCCTCTCCCCGATCTCTATTTCACCCATGCACCCCTGCATGTTGTTCGTGCCTCCCCAATCTGTATTTCACCGCGGCACATTGTTCGTGCAGAATACGGCAAGCTTCGCTTGCTTAGAATTCTGCCAAGCTAACAAGCAAAGCTTGTTAGCCACCCGCCCAGGTATGGAAACCTGGCCTACGCTAGGCGATGGACTCTTGCTCCCCAGTTCCCCTGCATATTGTCCGTGCAGAATACGGCAAGCTTCGCTTGCTTGGAATTCTGCCAAGCTAACAAGCAAAGCTTGTTAGCCCCCCGCCCACTCCCAAGCTTCGTCTCCGCTCTTTTCTCCCTGATTCCCGATTGCCTGATTCCTGGATCCTTTTCTTATTTATTTCCTTTTTTTTTTCGCCGCTTGACAAATCCTAACCTGAACCCCTTCATCTTCACCACTGTATACTTATGCAGAGCAACTTCTTCCCAACGCTGTGTTTTAATACCTAGAAGGTTCGAGGAAAGAGGGATCGCTGCATGACGGATGACCAGCGCGCTGTGGGTGCCGCAATTCAGGATGTCAAAGAGCGCATGCGCGACCTGCTAAGCCGCAACCAGGGAATCGCCACTCTGCTTTTTATTGGACTGGTCACTTTCATTGGCGTGTTACTCAACAGCACCAGAATCGCCGGCCCTGTGGTACTCACTGTCAAGGACGTGGAACAGATCGCCGCCCAAACGATGGCGTCTGCCACACCCCCGCCGTCGATTTCCGCCCAAATCTATGAGATTATTTTCCCTTCGCTGGTCACCATTCAAGCCAAACGCGACGTTGATAATGAGAGCAATTTCATCCTTGGCGGAGGGGTAATTATCAACGACGACGCCCTTATTCTCACTTCCCTGCACATCGTAGTCGATGCGACCGAGATCCGGGTGACCTTTGCTGATGGCACAACCTCGTTAGCAATTCTCGCCGACCAACAAACGGACAAAGATATCGCCGTACTTCTGCCTGAAAACCCGCCTTCCATTATTGTGCCTGCCGTTATTGGCCGATCGAGTTCCATTCGCATCGGCGATTTGACGTTTGTCGTCGGTAACCCACTTGGCCTGATGGGATCGATGACCGCTGGGGTCATTTCAGGTCTCGACCGTACCTTTATGCTGCGAGGCATCGATCAACCTCTGGAAGGCTTGATTCAGTTTGACGCCGCGGTTAATATAGGCAGCTCGGGAGGTCCGCTGCTTAACCGCGCGGGACAATTGGTGGGCATCGTCACCGGACTTCTCAGCCCAACCGAGCAAGAGGCCTTTATCGGCATAGGCTTTGCAGTTCCCATCGACATTGCCGCGAGTGCCGCTGGAAGTCCTCCCTATTAAATGACCAGCATTCTTTGCTTATCCGCATAATTCGATCAACAGGAATGAAAACCCTATGACAAACAGCTCAAACAATAAAAAACCGATGGAGCGCGTGCTCTACGAAGTAAAAAAGATTATCGTCGGCCAGGATCACCTCCTGGAGCGCCTCATCATCGCTTTGCTCGCACGCGGCCACATTCTTGTCGAGGGAGTGCCGGGGTTAGCCAAAACAATGGCCGTCAAGACGCTTGGGGAAACGATTGGGGGTGAGTTTCATCGCATCCAATTCACACCCGATCTCATCCCCGCCGATCTAATCGGCACCCGTATCTACAACCAGAAAACAGGTGAGTTCAGAGTTTCGAAAGGGCCAATTTTCACCAATCTGCTGCTCGCTGATGAAATTAACCGCGCCCCCGCAAAAGTGCAGAGTGCGTTGCTCGAGGTTATGCAAGAACGCCAGGTTACGATTGGCCGAGAGACCTTTCCAGCGCCCAATCCCTTTCTCGTGATGGCAACCCAGAACCCGATCGAATCGGAAGGCGTCTATCCTTTACCCGAAGCCCAAGTAGACCGTTTTATGATGAAGGTGCTTGTCGATTACCCGCGCTCCACAGAGGAGTTCGTGATCGTTGAGCGCATGACGGGCGCGCTCAGCGCCGTGCAGCAGGTGATCAACACCAAACAACTTCTCGACCTCCAGAACGAGGTCGACCAGGTGTATGCCGATCCCGCACTGATGGAATATTCTGTGAACCTGGTCACCGCCACTCGGCAACCCGCGATAGTCGACTTGCCCGATTTGCAGCGCTACATAATGTATGGCGCCAGTCCGCGCGCTTCCATCAATCTCATTCTTGCCGCTCGCGCCCTTGCCTATTTGCGCGATCGCAGCTATGTGCTCCCCCCGGATGTGCGCGATGTGGCTCTCGACATCATCCGGCATCGCCTCGTACTCTCTTACGAGGCGCTCTCCGACAACGTAAGCAGCGACGACATCGTCAATCAAATTCTTGATACCGTCCGGCTACCCAAAGTTCCGCTGAATGATTTCAAACGACCGAACTGAAACTGATTCGAAGATTCAGACCGATTCCCTAATTCGGCGCACCCCCGAGGACGTGCTCAGGTATCTTGATTGGCACGTCGTCCGCAAACTGGATGGCATCCTGCAGGGCGAATACCGCAGCCTCTTTTACGGCGCCGGCCTCGATTTTTCCGACTTGCGTGAATATGTATTCGAGGATGATTATCGCAAGATAGATTGGAATGTAACTGCGCGCATGAACGCGCCGTTCGTCCGCCAATACATCGCTGATCGCGAAATCACAGCGTGGTTTTTGCTCGATCTTAGCCCCTCGATGGCTTTTGGTGCGCTGCAGCGACAGAAGGAAACAGTGCTGATTGATTTTGTGGCCACGATGGCGCGTTTGTTAACGCGGGAGGGCAACAAAGTCGCCGCCATTTTTTACAACAACAAAATCGAGCGCACGATCCCTCCGCGCGGCGGGGTCATTCAGGTTCTGCGATTGATCCACGAATTGCTCAACCGCCAGCCTTCCAAAGCCAGTTCACTCACTGATCTGAGCCCGTTGCTCGAAGCGGCGTTGAACAGCATTAAGAGGCACTCGGTCATCTTTCTCATCTCAGATTTTATTGTGCTGCCCGGTTGGGAGCGGCGCCTAAATAGCCTAGGCCGCAGGCACGACCTGGTTCCAATCCGGCTTTGGGATCCGCGTGAAGTTGAGCTTCCCGATGTGGGGTTGCTCCTGCTCGAGGATTCGGAATCGGGGACTCAACTGACGGTAGATACCCGCGATAAGAAATTCCGCCGACGTTTTAAGGAGGTGGCAGAGCGACGCGAAGCAGAACTGAATCGAACATTCAAGCGCGCGGGGTTGGAAGCGATGGATCTTTCCACGGAAGAAGATTTAGTGCGCGCCATCCTGCGCTTCGCCGCACTGCGCAAACTCAGGGGGAAGCGATCGAGGTGACATTCATCTGGCCGAAAATGCTCTTTTCGCTGCTTCTTCTCCCCGTCGCGCTCCTTCTCTACTGGCGCATGCAGCGCAAACGAGAGAAAGATTTGCTGCGGTTAGGCACATTAGGGATCGTAAGCGGCCTCGAAAAAATGCCGCTCCGCCGGGCGCAGGCGCTGCCGCGGATCATTTTTTTTGGCGGGCTGGCTATTTTGCTTTTTTCAACCGCGCGTCCGGAGATGGTAGTAGCTCTGCCAAGGATCGAAGGGACCGTGATCCTGGCCTTCGATGTCTCCGCCAGCATGGCCGCGGATGATTTCGCGCCCACGCGCATGGATGCCGCCAAGAGAGCCGCAAAAGGGTTTGTCGCGGGACAACCCAGCACGGTGCGAATCGGGGTAGTATCTTTTAGCGATGGTGGATTGATCGTGCAGTCACCCACAGACGATAGGGAAGCGATCCTGGCGACAATTGACCGTCTTGTCCCGCAAAGCGGCACCTCCATTGGCCAGGGCATCCTGGTATCACTTAGTGCACTTGGAAATCCCGAACCCGTTGCCGGAGGCGTATTCGCACCAGCACTCATTCTCATGTTAACCGATGGCGAGAATACTACCCTGCCCGATCCTCTGGAAGCGGCTCAATTTGCCATCGATCGCGGCGTGCGCATTTATACCGTCGGGGTTGGCAGCGCAAGCGGCACTGAAATGAAGCTCGAAGGATTTCTGGTTTTTACGCGTTTGGATGAAGAACTTTTACAAAATATTGCGTCGCTGACCGAGGCAGAATATTTCAACGCAGAAAATGAGGCTGATCTGACTGCCATCTATGAAAATGTCGATCTGCAGTTTGTCGCCCATCCAAAAAAAATGGAGATCACTTCGCTTCTGGCTGGGTTGAGCATGATTGTGCTGCTGATTGGAGCGGCATTTTCACTCGTTTGGTTTGGTCGTATCGTATGAATTGTGAGCCTTCATGAGCTGGATTTGGCCGTCATTTCTTCTCCTGTTCTTGATCATTCCGCTGCTTATCGCAGGCTACATTTGGGCTCTGCGCCGCCACAAGCGATTTGCGGTGCAATACTCCAGCCTTGCACTCATCCGTGAAGCCCTGCCCGGGCAATCGAGGTTGCGGCGCCACTTCCCATTTGTCGTACTGCTGCTTTCCCTTTTCAGTCTCATTATGGCGCTGGCGCGGCCGACCGCCGATCTCCCGACCCCCACCGGCAAGGCGACGATTATTCTCGCCCTGGATGTCTCGCTGAGCATGTGCGCCAGCGACATTCCCCCCAACAGGCTGACCGTGGCGCAGGAAGCAGCATCTAGCATGATTCGAAATTTAGACGAGAACATCAACCTTGGGATCGTCGCCTTTGCCGGATTTTCAGAGCTGGTCGTTCCACCAACCAATAATGTGGAAAAGTTGCTGGCGGGGGTGGATGGTTTGATTGCTGCCCGACGCACGGCGATTGGCAGCGCCATTGTGCGTTCCATCGATGCCATTTCCAAGGTTAATGACAAAGTGGCGCCCTTGAATGTCTCTCCCAGACTGGATGAAAATTTTATCTCTCCGGCCGAAAGTGGAAATTTCCAACCAGATATCATCGTGCTGCTCACGGATGGATCCAGCAATCGCGGCGCCGATCCTCTGGTAGCCGCGCAGGCAGCCATCGATCGCGGCATCCGCATCTATCCTATTGGGTTTGGTACCCAGGAAAGTGCGTCGTTCGTTTGCACGCAAAAGCAATTAGGAGGCGTGGGGTTTGGCAGCGCATTCGGTGGCGCGGGTACGCTCGTGGAGAGTGGCAGCGGAACCGGCTCTGATAACGTTTTCCGCATCGCATTGGATGAAGATACCTTGCGCAGTGTCGCAGAAATGACCGAGGGCAAATACTACTTCGCCGAGAGTGCCGAGGAATTGCGGGATGTTTTCGAGGAGGTCCCCTCCCACCTGACGACCGTCAAGGCCACGACGGAAATCTCCGCCTTCTTCACCGCGATTGGTGCCCTTCTTTTAATGTTCGCATTTATGCTCTCCCTGCGCTGGCATCCGCTTCCATAGTTCCCCGGCTCCCCAGCACATTGTTCGCCTCCGACTCTCCCTACCTCCCCGGCTCCCGTGCATCCAGCTCGCCTGCAAAATATCCGTGCAGAACGGCAACTTCGTTCTGCTGGGCAATCGAAGATTGCGCGCTTTGCATGTTAGCCCGCTGCACCCCATGCACCCTGGCTCCCACGCACCCCAGCTCCCGCCTCCCCGATCCATTGCTTGGCCGATACCCGCCTTTTCCTTTTTATCGCTTGCACGCTTTCACACATTTACTTGTTCTTCCTGTTTCCCGCTCCCTGATCCCAGCTCACTGAACTCTGGTTTAATAATAGCAAATATGTCCTTTCTTTCTCCCGGCTTTCTCTCCCTCTTGCTGATCCTACCGCTGGCCGCAGGTGCGTACCTGTGGGCGTTGAGGCGACGCAAACGTATTGCCGTGCAATATTCCAGCCTTGCGCTCATCCTGGAGGCGCTGCCGGATCGATCCGATTGGCGCCGCCACTTGCCATTGATGCTGTTCTTGCTCGCGCTGGCCAGCCTCATTCTCGCACTGGCGCGCCCGATTACCGCGCTGCGCGTACCCGCTACGAATACGACCATCATTCTGGCGATGGATGTTTCCTTGAGTATGTGTTCCAGCGACATCCCTCCCAACCGATTAAGTGTAGCGCAACAAGCCGCGGAAACCCTTATTCAGAACAAGGAGCCCGGCATGCAGATCGGCATCGTCGCCTTTTCTGGGTTAGCCGAATTGGTCGCGCCACCCACTACTGACAAAGAAGTGCTGCTCAAGGCGGTCCATAATTTACGGGCGGGAAGGCGCACGGCGATTGGCAGCGCTATCCTGCGTTCCATCGACGCCATAGCCGAGATAGATGAGGCGGTGGCACCTACGAATGTATTTCTTAGCCTGGATGAAGACACATTTTCCCCCGTGCAGAAGGGCGTGTTCCAGCCCGACATCATCGTCCTGCTGACGGACGGGGCGAGCAATCGTGGTGCAAATCCCCTGGATGCCGCGCAGGCAGCAGTGGAACGCGGCCTGCACATCTATACGATCGGTTACGGCACCGAGGAAGGCGCATCCTTTATTTGCACGCCGATGCAATTAGCGGGGATCGAATTTGAGGAAGGGTTTGGAGGCGGTTTCTTTGGGGGTGGTATTGCTGGTGCCTCGGGGGGCCGTTTCCAGCGTGGATTGGACGAAGAGACATTAAAGCAGATTGCCGCCATCACGGAGGCCGAGTATTACCTTGCCGAAAGCGCCGAAGAACTGCTCGATGTCTTTGCTGAAATCCCCTCCCAGCTCTCTACGATCAAGGTCACAACCGAAATCTCCGCAGCCTTCACCGGCATTGGTGCGATTCTGCTATTGGTTGCCATCGGCCTCTCCCAACGCTGGCGCCCATTGCCCTAACTCTCACAGCACCCATGCACCCCAGCACATCGGCTCCCTCGCTCCCAAGCTCCCCCCCCCGCACCTCTGCAATCCAGCTCTTAACAACTGCAAGTAGAGCAACTGGCTCACAGCATAAGTGTGGATGGAGTCCCACGACCGTTGACCCTATACTCATTAATACATATTCAGTATGATGGACCACAGACATGAACCTGAGGGCTGATTTTTCCATCTCCAAAACAGAAGGGGTTGTTATGGGCGAAAAAGGAAAGAAAGATAAATCAAGAAGAGAAGATAAAAAAAAGCCTAAGCTAACTATTAAAGAGAAAAGGAAATTAAAGAAGGAAAAGAAGAAGGAGAAATGGAACTAGAAACTCGATAGAGCATGAGCGCTGGTTTACCTCCGCTCACCAGCCTTTCAGTAATTGCGTAGCGACTTCAGTCCCCGAAATTACTGCCGCAA